>CAZJQN010000084.1:0-15105 GCA_964548125.1 uncultured Bacteroidales bacterium
AGCAGGTACTGGTCAAAATAAATAGCCAGTGCATTCAGTAAAATGAAGGCAAGGGTAAGAAACAGGGCTCTGCGGACATTCTTTTTGAAAAGGTGCATCAGATTTCCCGGCGTATTTTTTTCCAGAGATTTTCAAAAAACAAAAGAGCCATGAGAGCAAAAATAAAGGCGGAAAATGTGGAAACTGCCACAATCAGCCAGCGCACAGGCTTAGACTTTTTTTCAGCAGGAACAGCACTGTCAACGATAAATTTATTGGGCAGATCCTGTTCCGCTTCTACCTTGGCCTGAATATAACGGTTGCGAAGTTCATTCAGCTGACGGGTTTCAAGATCAAGGTTGGTCCGGAGTGCTATATACCGGCTCCCGTATTGATTAAACAAATCCAGTTTCTCCTTCAGGGTTCTTGCAGCCGCTGTATTTCCTTTGATCAGAGCCTGGGCATACTGGTCAGTAAGTACCTCTATCTGTGTACCGTAATCGGGAATACCCATCTTTCGCAAATATTCTACAGAATCCTGGAGCAAATCGACGTGTTTCTGAAGATCCTGATATTCACGGGCTACGATCTCATAAGCCTTGACAGCCCTTGCCCGCTTCATTCCGTTCATAACCGAGTCGATGAGCGATGCTACATAGTTGGCAATATCAGCTGCCACCTGACGATCTTTGTCCAGCACCGAGATCTCAATAGAAAGAAATTCCGTACGCCGAAAAGAAAAATTCTTTTTATACTCGCTCAAAAGCTGCGTCCTTTTTGTGCGGGAGGAGGTATCAATGCCGTAATGCTCCATCAGATTGAACTGTTTCACAACGGCATCGCGAATTACTTCGGAATTTAATATCTGCAAAACCTGTTCTGCCTCTTCTTCCTCACCAAATGAGGTGATGCCTACCCGGGAACCCGAATATCCCGGAGCCAGCAGAACCTGAGAAACCGGAACCGACGCTGCCGGAAAAAGAATAACTGTTGACTTATACCGGGGAGGAATCAGCAAAGAAACGATGGAGGAGACAAGCACGGCGGCAACTACAACCGAAGCAAAAAAATGCCATCTTCTTATTATGTAAAAAAAGATGTTACCTGATTCAAAACTAAAGGAAGATTTCTTTTTATTTCCCATACCGGAGAAAATTAGTTGAACAGATCAGATGAACTTTAAAAGTACATAGTTTTTCTTTCCCTTCTGAACAAGTATGTATTTTTCCCTGATCAGAAAACCAGAGGTCACAGGTGCATCAGGCTGAGTCCACTTCTGCTTGTTGATGCTGAGACCTCCGTTCTGCACCAACCGCCGCATTTCTCCTTTGGACGGAAAAACGGGTGCATGTTCCGTCAGCAGAACAATAGCCGGAGTCCCTTTATGAATCAGCTGTCTGTCAATTTCATACGTGGGCACCCCTTCAAACACTGAAAGAAAATCATTTTCGGAAAGTTTGTTAAGAACATCAGCGGTGCCTTTCCCAAAAAGAATTTCGGAAGCTTCGGCGGCTGTCTGGTAATCAGACCGTGAATGAACAAGGGTTGTAACTTCCCTGGCTATGGTTCTCTGGAGCAGACGGGTTTCAGGTGCTTTTCTGTGCTCTTCGGTAAGCGCAGCTATTTCTTCCTGAGAAAGAAAAGTAAAGACTTTGATATATTTCTCTGCGTCTTCGTCAGATAAATTCAGCCAGTACTGATAAAATTTATATGCCGAAGTTTTGTTGGAATCCAGCCAGACGTTTCCTCCTTCCGACTTGCCGAATTTACTTCCGTCAGAACGAGTAAGCAGCGGAGTGGTGAGGGCAAATGCTTCTCCTCCATCTTTACGACGAATCAGTTCCGTACCCGTAACGATGTTCCCCCACTGATCGCTTCCCCCCATTTGCAGTTTGCAGTTTTTATGCTTATAAAGCCAGTAAAAATCATACCCCTGTACCAATTGATAAGAAAATTCAGTAAAGGATATTCCGGTTTCAAGACGCTTTTTTACAGAATCTTTGGCCATCATATAATTTACCGTGATATACTTTCCTGCCTCACGGAGAAACTGTAAAAAACCCATGTCCTTGAACCAGTCATAATTGTTAACAATTTCAGCCGGGTTAGTCCTGGTGGTAAAATCAAGAAATTTTTCGAGTTGCTTTTTCTGGCAGGAAAGGTTGTATCGCAAGGTTTCCTCGTCGAGAAATTTTCTTTCTTCCGACTTCCCTGAAGGATCACCTACCATACCGGTTGCTCCGCCAACCAGGGCAATGGGCTTATGACCGGCCCTTTGAAAGTGCATCAGCAAAAGTATTGGCACCAGGTTGCCAATATGCAGGGAATCAGCGGTAGGATCAAAACCAATATAGCCTGTAGTTGGTTCTTTTCTTAATTGTTCTTCCGTTCCGGGCATCATATCGTGTATCATGCCCCTCCAGCGCAGTTCTGAAATAAAGTCCATTGTTCTGAAAAATAAGCTGTCAAAGATAACAATTCTAAATTTCTGAAGAGGACATGCCCCGCAATAAACCAGATTCGTTCATTACAAACAATTACTGGGGAATGATTTATTTCCAATGCTCTTTATCTTATTTACATAACAATATCCCTTGTCAAAGGTTAGTAACAAGAAGATTCATTTTTAAGAACAACGGAGTTCCGTTAAGAAGTCCTGCGCTTGCTCAGGGCACTGGTTTATTTTCAGGAACACTTGTGGAATCAGGCTTAAGGATGAAGTAACCTTTGGTGAGAACAGGCAGAACAGCAGGAGCAAAAACTGACAGAGGCTTATACATCCTGGAACGGGCAATTTCCTGCTCGGGAAGAATCCGGAAATACGGCTGGATTGTGTTGATAACCAGGATTACTACGCTCAGAATGAAAGCTGTCTTCATTACCCCAAAAAGGACACCAAGAATCCGGTTAACGGGTCCCAGTGAAACCGCTTTTGCCAGCCAGTCAAAAAAAGCTCCCAGAAGATAAATTACAATAACAACAGCGGTGAAAGTAAGAATAAAGGATATAACTGAAAGTGTATGGGGATTGGTGTGTATGTATTTTGCGAGCCATTGACCAGCATACCCCGAAAATTTGGCTGCAGCATAGATGCCAAGAATCAAAGCCAGCAGGGCAGCAGCTTCTTTGATAAATCCTTTGATGAAGCCACGTATGGCTGCCCATAGGAGAAAAATCAATAGAACAATATCAATGTATGACACAGCTTTTGTATTTCAATAAGGTGTAAATTTAATCGAAATATAACAGAACTCACAAATTTTGCACAAGCAACCTGAATGGGCTTACTTAATAAATATCTGACGGCTGGTATTAGGTTGATCTCCAATAAACGAGTAATTATCTGTCAGGAAAGTAATTAGTCCAAAACAGATGGATAAAGCAGGATAAATGAATCATAGGTTACGAAAGCTTTTATTATCTTCGGAGAATAAAAAAATCACCTGTCATGAAAAAGATTCTTTCTGTCTGCCTTAGCTTGTTTCTTTTGCCTGCTTTGCTGAATGCCCAGCAGGGCAAGGTTTACGACAACCTTACTGTTCCGAGCAAAATTCTCAAGATGGACCGGAAATTTGCCATCTATCTGCCCCCTGATTACGAAATTTCGCAACGAAGTTATCCTGTGCTTTATCTGCTTCACGGAGCAGGAGATGATCAGACCGGGTGGGTGCAATTTGGCGAAGTGCAGTGGATTGCCGACAAAGCAATCAGGGAAGGAACCGTAACTCCCATGATCATTGTAATGCCCGATGCCAATACAGGCCAGCGGGGTTACTTCAACGATATTAAAGGAGAATGGCGGTACGAGGATTTCTTTTTCCAGGAACTGATGCCTTATGTTGAAAAAAACTACCGTATTAAAGGAGAAAAACGTTACCGTGCTGTAGCAGGGTTATCAATGGGAGGAGGAGGAAGCTTTATGTATGCTCTGCATCACCCTGAATTATTCTCTTCTGCCTGTCCATTAAGTGCCTATATTGGACCTCTCAATCTGGATGAAGCAAAAAACCGCCTGAATCAGATGAATGTCAAAGCAACCGACGAAGAGATTGAAACCTACTTTAAAAAGCATAATGCCCTGAATCTGATTAATGACATGCCGGTCGACCAGGTCAAATCCGTCCGCTGGTATATCGACTGCGGCGATGATGATTTCTTGTTCGAAGGAAACAGCCTGGTGCATATTGCTATGCGTAAAAAGCAGATTCCTCATGAATTCCGCATCCGCGACGGGGCACATAACTGGACTTACTGGAGAGAATCCCTTCCTGAAGTTCTGCGTTTCGTGTCGGAAGCATTCCACCAGTATTAAAAAAATTACTGTTTCTCTACCTCGAAGGAAGTTTTGACTGCATACACAATAAAAGGTATTTTTCTGACAGTACGACTCATCGCCGCAAGTGTTTTAATGCCAGTTGCGGTCCTCAGTTCAGTTCCCGATACTACCAGTCTGCCTTTGTTTGTTATTGATACCCGCGGGAAAAGTATTCAGGATGAACCTAAAACGGATGTGTTTCTGAAGATTGTGTTTCATGGCCAGGGGAATATTAACAGTTCAGATGATACGGGGAATGTGTACGAAGGAAACATAGGCATAGAATATCGTGGTAAATATTCACAAACATTCCCTCAAAAGCCGTACCTTTTTGAAACCCGCAATGCCTCAGGCGAAAAATTGAATGTTTCGCTGCTGGGCTTTCCTCCGGAACATGACTGGATTCTTATTCCCAGTTATAACGATAAGACCTTTTTAAGAAATGATCTTGCATTCCGGATTTTCCGCGAAATGGGGCATTATGCTCCGCGGTCAACCCTCTGCGAAGTGATTCTGAACGGCGACTACCAGGGAATTTATCTGTTTTGTGAGAAAATAAAAGTTGACAAGAACAGGATTCCCATTGCAAGGACAGATGCTGACAACAACGCCGGCGACAGCCTTACCGGCGGGTATATCTTTAAACAGGATTATTACGATGCCTCAAATAGCTGGATGAGTCTTTACCCTGCCCTTGACCGGTCAGGCAGTTCGGTGTATTTTGTGTATGAATACCCAAAACCGGAAGAGATTACTTGGCAGCAAAAACAGTATTTGCGAGGATTCGTTTTTTCCTTCGAAAAAGCTTTATACGGAAAGGATTTTAGCGACCCTTTTAAAGGATACCGGCAGTTTTTAGATATCCTATCTTTTATCGATTACTTTATAATTGGAGAATTATCACGGAATATTGATGCATACAAGAAAAGCTGCTATTACTACAAAGACCGTGACAGCAGGGATGGCCGATTGCATGCCGGGCCGGTGTGGGACTTTGATTGGGCATGGAAAAATATTGATGAATGCGATATTTTCAGGGCTACAGATGGTTCCGGCTGGGCTTATCAGGTTAATAGCTGTGGGAACTGGCCTGTAGCAGTAACATGGATGGAACGTCTGCTTCAGGATGAGTGGTTTACCAATACCTTGTATACACGCTATGTTAATTTGAGAAAGACCATTCTGAGTGAGGAAAGCATTTTCGGGTACATTGATTCCGTTGCAGCACGGATTGATTTTGCACAGAACCGACATTATGCCAGATGGCCCATACTTGGCATCAATGTAGGTACACCCGAAGTTGATCCGCAACCCGATTCCTATAAAGACGTTCTTGATCAGTTTAAAATCTGGATCAGCAAACGACTGGCGTGGCTGGACGTGAACATGCCCGGAGAATATAAGAATTTTCCTGACGATTCTGTTCCAGACCAGAACGCTTTGTACGTTTTTCCTAACCCTGCTGCCGATTGGCTGGTAATCGGATATGCCCGGCCGGTGAAAAAAATTGAAGTATTCTCTTCAGGCGGAGTTTGCCGGAATCTAAATTTCCAACCCAGGGGAAACAATACCTATCAGGCAGATATCAGCTATCTTCCTTCCGGAGTGTATTTTATCCGGTTAATTACTGGCAACGGAGAAATACTGACCAGTAAGTTCCTCAAGCTCTAATCGGTTTTGTTCACCAGATAAGAACACTAAAAATAATAGCACAACCATTAAAGTCACGAAGTGAATAGATATTTTTGGCTATATAACCATAAGCCGATTGAATACATTCAATAAATCAATAAATGTTGCGAGAATATTGAATTGTCAGATTTAATTGGATCCGAAACCTTAAAGCATCTTCTTCTGCTGAATGATTTAAACAGCATATGCTGTCAAGAAGAATACCGTTAGTGAAGAGAGAAATTATATAACAACTCTAATAATAAGATTTTCAAATCAATTTCGGAAATTAAAAAAGTAATATCTTTAGCATTTTGTTATTGGATAAATTTGAAGTGCAACGAATTGACAGATCGTTGATTAGACATAACATTGTGCCATATGTAATGTGCTTTGTTTAATAAAGTTTTTTCATGTACTTTATTGAACTGAAAAAAGCTCCTTGAAATGTTCACGGATAAATTGAATTTTTCCGTGCTGGAACAAATGGTGTTACAATGAAAGGAAATGTCAGAATAGAGAACGAAGAACAATTGGTAAGAAACCTTTCAAAAGGAAGTATTCTGGCATTCAATACACTTTTCAGATTTTACAGCGGTAAGTTGTACCGTTTTATTAATGGGTATCTGCGTTCACCTGAAGAATCGGAAGAAGTTGTTCAGGAAGTATTTCTTACACTATGGGAAAAAAGAACCGAATTGAAGGACGAGTTGTCGTTACGCTCATACCTTTTTACGATAGCCTTCAATGTAGTTAAAAAGCATTTTCGTAGTAAGTCTTACCTTAAAAAGTATCTTGATTCAGGTCTTTGGTCGGATATTAATATGGATACTACAGGCACCATTGATTATAATTCTGTTTATAGTTTCATTAAAGATCTTATAGAAAGATTGCCTGAAAGAAGAAAAGAAATTTTCATCAGGAGCCGGTTCGAGGGTATGAGTATTGCAGAAATTGCGCAAGAATTGGGAATAAGTCATAAAACTGTTGAAAACCAGATTACAGCCGCCTTGAAGTTCTTACGCCAGAATCTTGATCGAGAATTCTTTCCGGTTCTCCTTTTCCTTTACCTGTTTGTATTTTAGTTTTCTTTCTAAACGGATAGGTGTATCATCACCTTTATGGATATAACATTTTGAATAAATAAAAAATGGTTAGGTTTAGTTAGTTCAGGTTAAAGGGATAAGCCTTGGTCCCCTTTAGGAGAAGGGGACTGCTTATCCTTAACTTTGCGACCAGCCATTTTTTAGCACACCAGATATTATGGAAATGCCAACAATCGATTTTGAGAACGTAAGAAATTATTTCAAAGGTCAGAATGATGATTCAGGATATATTAATGAGCTCTTCTGTGATTTTTCGAAAGAAAATGAATTGAAAAATTTTTTAAAAAAGCATTGGTACGAATTTCTCAGGGAAGATTCGGAGGAAGAGAAGGATCTGAGCCATGTGCTGTACAGGATACATTACAGGATAAATACTCGTAAAGAATTCCACGACAGAAAACAAAAAATTAGCAATTTTTTACTGTTTTTTTCGAAGATTGCAGCTATTCTTTTCATTCCATTGGTTATTTACACAGGTATTCAGCTTTTGAATGTCTTTGGATCTGGCAAGAAAGTACCCTTAGAAATCAAGGCTCCGGCTTGGGCACGTGTAGAGTTTACTCTCCCGGACGGATCAAGAGGCTGGCTAAACAGCGGATCAACAATCAGTTATATGGCAGGAAGTAAATTTAAAAGGGAAGTCAACCTGAAGGGAGAAGCCTTTTTTGAAGTATCGAAAAAGAAAAAAATATTCAAAGTATATACTGATGATGTTTCTATATCAGTTTACGGAACAAAATTCAATGTAGCTGCTTATGATAATGAAAATACAGTTGAGGTTGTGCTGGAGGAAGGTTCAGTCTCATTTAGTGATAAAAAGAGTGGAAGAACATATTTAATGCGTCCAGGAGAATTTGTGGAATATGATAAAAGCACCGGTAAAACTCACATGGAAAATGTTCAGACTTACAAGTATACATCGTGGAAGGAAGGAAAACTTGTATTCAGAAATGATCCCATAGATGTAATAGCCCGAAGACTTGAACGATGGTACAATATTGACGTGGAAATTGAGGGGAATTTACATAGTGATTTGAGGCTCCGTGCCACATTTGTTGATGAAGACCTTGAAGAGATATTGGAAATATTAAAAAGGACATTAAAAATAGATTATAGGATTGTTGAAGGCACCATTGGCAAAGAAGACGTTTATGTGAAAAGGAAAGTTATATTATGGAAAGCAAAATAAATCTTCTTTTTAATTCAACCCTACAAACAATATGTTTAACATAAAATGAATGCCTATGGATCCATAATAGCACGTTAAAAAAACAGGAAAGTGCTGGAGACACTTTCCTGCATAACAGTCAAGTTACCAATGGAATAATAACTTAACCTTTAACTGCACAAATGTATGAAATATAATCAAACTAACCTTAACCTTAGACAACTCATCATGAAACTAGAAATCTCAGTTCTGATTATTTGTCTGAGCATATCTAGTCTTTTTGCAGGTGGAATATATTCCCAATCTGCTAAGGTTTCGCTTGATATGCAGAAATGTACCCTTGAACAGGTTATGGATGAGATTGAGAAGCAGAGCGAATTCTATTTCATCTTTAACCAGAAACAAATCAATGTAGACCGGAAGGTTAATATTAAAGCAAATAATAAACTTATTACCGAGGTTCTTCCGGTGCTTTTCGCTGGAACAAATGTTAATTATTATGTTTTTGACCGGAAAATCTTGCTTACAACAGATCCGATTCACATGGATCTGATGAACGTGACGAATAATTTTGCCAGATCAGATGTCCAACAGCAAGTTGTTACCGGAAAGGTTATTGACAGTGAGACAGGTGATCCTTTGCCAGGAGTGAACGTTGTAATAAAAGGGATGACTATTGGAACAACAACTGATATTGATGGGAATTTTTCTCTGAATGTGCCAGATTTGAACGTTACACTGGTATTTTCATTCATCGGATATGCCATACAGGAAATACCCCTTGCAGGCAGAACAAATATAAATATCAGAATGGAAAGCGAAAAAATAGGACTTGAAGAAGTTGTCGTAATTGGTTATGGAACTCTTGAAAAACGCTCCATTACTACTTCAGTAACCTCTTTGCAAGAAAAGGACATGTTGCAAGGACTTGGTGGATCAACTGTTGCTACAGCAATCCAAGGGAAAATATCTGGATTGACGATATCCGGAACTTCAAGTCCAAATAGTAGTAATGATTTTCAACTTCGGGGTGTTGCATCAATAAATGCCGGTCAAGGTCCCTTGGTTGTTATCGATGGTATTCCGGGAGGTGATTTGCGAATATTGAACCAGGAGGATATTCAATCTATTGATGTTCTGAAAGACGCTTCGGCAGGTGCCATTTACGGCACAAGAGCAGCGGGAGGTGTTATTTTAATTACCACTAAAAAAGCAAAACAAGGCCCGATGCAACTTACCTACACCGGTGAATTTGCTACTGAAAAAGTCAGAAGGCGTCCCGAAATGCTGTCAGCTCAGGAATTTGTTGCCAATAATCTGGGGCAAGATTATGGATATAATACCGATTGGTACAATGAAGTGATTAATAAGAATCCCTTTTCGCAACGACATATTCTAAGTTTATCCGGTGGCACTGAAACTACACGAATATATTCATCCTTTAATATGCAGGATCTAACTGGTATTGCAATCGGCGACAATCGCAAAGATTTTGCAGGGAAAGTAAATGCTGATTTCAGTTTGCTAGATGGGCTTGTTGAAATCAAAACACACACAGATTATCGTGTAGCAGACAGAGATCAGCGCTGTAGTGGTGGGACGTTCAATATGGCCATGAAATTGAATCCCACACAAACGCCATATGACCCGACTCAATCGCATGGCTATAACGTTTGGACCGGCGGTTGGGAATATTATAATCCGGTGGCCGATATTAACCTCCAGCAAAACAATGGCAAAGACAAATGGCTTCTTACTGATGCTACTGTTAAGCTTAATATTTTTGAGTTTTTGAATACCCAAGCTACTATCGGATATCAGGGAAGAGAATGGCAGCAATATCGCTATGTGTCATCCCAGCATAAAACCTCATTGGACAATAGCAGGGCCGGAGAAGCTTATCATGGATTCAGTAAGAATGATGATGTAATATTTGAATGGCTGGTTAATCTCGACAAAACCATAGGAAAACACAGTATTAAAGCTGTGGGAGGATACAGTTTTCAGGAATTTAATGGAGAAAACTTTAATATGACCAATTATAACTTTCCTGTAGATGGCGTGGGCGCCTGGGATATAGGTAAAGGTACATATTTATCGGAAGGACGTGCAGATATGAATTCATACAAAGAACCTAGAGAACGACTGATAGCATTCCTTGGCAGAATCAATTATACGTATAAGGACAAATATTTGGTTACTGCTAGTGTAAGACGTGAAGGCTCCTCTAAATTTGGTGTAAAAAACAAATGGGGCACATTCCCCGCCATATCAGCAGGTTGGAGATTATCTGAAGAAGCTTTCATGAAAGAAATAAGATTTATTAATGATTTAAAGCTGAGAGCTGGATATGGGATCACTGGTAACAACGACTTTTCTTCTGGTCAGTCAACTCGTATGTACAGTTCCGATACATGGTGGCTAGTCAATGGGCAATGGATATATACATACGGTTCAGCCCACAACGTAAACGATAAGTTACACTGGGAAGAAAAATCTGAAATCAATATAGGTTTGGACTATTCATTATTTGCTGGACGATTGTATGGCAAATTAGATTTGTATAAGCGAAAAGTTTCAGGAATGATTTATGATATTGCGGTTTCTGTTCCTCCCGCTATACATAATACTACCACAATGAATGTCGGAGACTTAGAAAGCAAAGGTTGGGAATACGAAATTTCCGGCATCCCTATTAAAAATAAAGACTGGAACTATACAAGCACATTTAGGTTTTCGCACAACTCTACTAAGATAGTTTCATTGTGGGGCAGCCAAACATACCAAAATAGAGTAGGTTTTCCTGCACCTGGATCTCCTGGTGATGCCGGAAGACTAGAAGCAGGAACTACTATTGGGCAGTTTTATCTCTGGCGCTTCGCCGGATTTACACCGGAGGGGCAATGGATGTTATATGATAAAGACGGCATTGCCTTTGATGTTACACAAAGAACAAAAACATTGGATGATAAATCATATGTTGGTAATGCGATACCAAAATTAATTATTGCCTGGGATAACTCAATTCAATGGAAAAACTGGAATTTGTCAGTGATTATGCGCAGCTGGATCGACCATGATGTATTTAACACTATAAACATGTACTACGGATTACCAACAGTGACTGAACAGAATGTGCTGAAAGATGCTTTCTATAAAAATAAAAATGTGAAAGGAGAAAAAGAACTCTGTGACTATTGGCTTGAGGATGGAACATTCCTAAAAATTGATGCTATTAACCTTGGATATAATTTCAAATCGAAAGTAAAATACATCGAAAACATGCGTATTTATGGTACAGTTAAAGATGTAGCCTGTTTTACCAACTATTCTGGATTAGATCCTGAAGTGAATATCAATGGATTAGATCCTGGTTATGAATGGTTTAACGACGCATACCCCAAAACACGCAGATTTACTTTAGGAGTTCAATTAACTTTTTAATATTTAATGCATATGAAAAAATATTATCCCCTAGTTTATATTATTTTACTTGCTAGCTTCCTAATTGCTGGTAGTTGCACTAATCTGGACGAAGTATGGTATTCAGAGGTTACACCTTCTACTTTCTATACATCAAAGGAAAATATTTATTCTTCTCTCTACAGACCATTCACACACCTCCGATGGTTTGTGGAATATGACCGGTGGAATTTACAGGAATATACAACAGATGAATTTGCGATTACAACCAAAGGCCCTCATTGGTACAACGGTGGTGAAAATGAACGTTATCACTATCATAAGTGGACTATTAACGACGGATGGATTTCTGAAACATGGAGAGGGGCAACCATGGGTATTGCTTTGGCTCTTGATACCAAACAAGATTTGGAACAATTGGATTATACCAAATTTGGATTAACCCAGGATGACAAGGATGCTCATCTAATGCAGTTACAAACTCTTGTTGCTTATTTTTATCTGAGAGCATTGGACTATTTTGGAGGTATGCCTATTTTCACGTCCAACAAAGGAGAAAATATACCAAGAAGCACAGCTCAGGAAACATTCGATCATGTTGAAAAATTGTTAAAAGAAGCTATTCCCAAGTTAGTGGCGAAAAAAAGTGGGGAGCCTGAAGAAGGCGCTATAAAACAAGCTGCTGCAGCGACTATGTTAGCTCAATTGTACTTCAATGCCAATTCATATATTGGTAAAGAAATGTATGCACAATGCGCTCAAATTTGCCAGGATATTATTGATGGTAAGTATGGAGATTACGAGTTAGATCCGAACTGGTATGGTCCTCATTGTTTCACAAATGACGAGTCTCCTGAGATTATATGGAGCACCCCTTCCCAGAATACAAAACTTACCTACAATTTTTTCTGGAATTATTTTTATCACTACGAAAGCTATAAATATTTTGATATAGAAGGAGGAGCCTGGAATGGAGCACATCTTCAGCCATCACGAAATCCCCAAGGAATCATTTATTCCGACTTTAAACTTGGAAAACCGTACGAAAAATTTAATGATTTAGATTTACGCAAAAAACCCTATCTCTACAAAGGAGATGGTCAATATGAGGGTATGTTTCTGGTTGGAGAGCAAACCAATCCCAAAACCGGTGTTTCCTGCCTGGGTACACAAGAATACAAAGGCGAAATCATTAATTTTGTGGACATGGTTGCAACCTTTAAGAAAGTTGGAACGCCGGAATATCCCACCGTCGCCAGCTTGCCCTCAAGAATGTCCGATGGAGAAGAAAATACAGGTATCCGTCTGGTAAAAGTGCCGCAACCCAATATGGAAGATAAGTTAATCCGCTGGAATGCAGATAACCCTATCATCCGGTTATCGGAAGTATATTATATGCTTGCTGAGTGTAAGTTGCGTGCAGGCGATAAAGCAGGAGCTGCTGCTTTGATTAATAAAGTTAGAGAACGTAACTTCCCTAACAGGGTTGATCCTGATCCGGTGACAGATGTCAATCTCGATGAATATCGCATGCTTGACGAATGGATGATTGAATTTCTTGGAGAAGGCCGCAGGCGCACCGATCTGATTCGCTGGAATAAATTTGTTACCGAAAAATGGTGGGACCATGAACCTTCGTATAATCAGTATTTGAACAGATTTCCTGTACCGGCAAGTGCTATATCAGGAAATAATGCGCTTGAACAAAATCCAGGGTACTAAATAATCATTTCATCAACTGCAAATAATGCCGGAAATAAGCAGGATAGAATATCAAATTGACTATCCGAACTTATTTCTGGCATTATTTATTTGATCAAACATTTAAATGTTCTTAGGAACAATCCATTCACATAACCGTCCCTAAAAATGTGCATTTTTTAAAAGTACTAACGGACAAAATTCAGCCTGATTTATACCTTGGCCCACTGATTCGCTGTCCAAAAAATAGCGGGTTAAACCAAAACCAATGTCGTACCTCCCCCAGCGCCGGAGGCGTTGAAGAAACCAAACTTTCTCTAAAAGAAGTGTGGGGCCAATGAAGGCCACAGAAGCTTTACAAGTACAGTTGTCATTGTTCTCATAGTTCTCATTGTTGTCTTTGTTGGCAGCCAATTTCCTATTTTCTATTTCCCATTTCCTATTACTGCGGTTCCTGACTTTGTAGAGCAATCTCGTACTGGAATATTGATCTTTTACCGTCAAAAATCCCGATTTTGCCGAAAAATGCTTTTTCTCATATTCTATTGCAATATTTTTGACTCTGAATGTATTATAAGTTGAACATATTAATCCACCAATCACTATAAATTACACCAATG
This sequence comes from uncultured Bacteroidales bacterium, assembly GCA_964548125.1. Taxonomy (GTDB): domain Bacteria; phylum Bacteroidota; class Bacteroidia; order Bacteroidales; family JAAYUG01; genus JAAYUG01. The sequence continues at coordinate 13,984 of CAZJQN010000084.1, forward strand.
GAAAAAACACATCTCTGCCCCGTATGGGTTGCTTATACCTTTTTATTACCCGTAAGAAAACTTCAGCACAATCCTGACAAAATTCTCGGTCCGTATGTAAAACCCGGTATGAAGATAATGGATTACGGCTGTGCTATGGGCTACTTCAGTATTCCGCTTGCCAGAATGACCGGAAAGGAGGGAATAGTTTACTGCGTTGATATTCAGAAAAAAATGCTGGATAAGCTGAATACAAGAGCGGTAAAGTATAAGGTTGACAGAATTATCCAAACTCTTCTTGTACCTGAAACTTTTTCTCCGGAAAAACTTTCAGAACAACTGGATTTTATTCTGCTTTTTAATGTTGCGCACGAAGTGCCGGATAAGAAACAGCTTTTTTATGATCTTGCGATGATGCTGAAAAAAGGCGGCAAAATTCTGTTTTCTGAACCTAAAGGGCATGTCAAACAAGAGAGTTTTGAAAGATCAGTCCAGATAGCGCTGGAAGCCGGATTACAGATTACCGGGGAGAAACCTTTACGAAACGGTTATTCTGAAGTACTTTGTAAATTGTGATGAACATTGTAGCCCCACCAGGAATCGAACCTGGATTTAAAGTTTAGGAAACTTCCGTTCTATCCGTTGAACTATGGGGCCTGAATGCTAAACCTTTCAGGTTTGCAGAATGCCTCAGCGGCAGCGAATTACTAACGCAATGTGCCTGAAAAGCGGCACAAAATTACGATTTTTCATTAAAAATCAAACTCTTTTGTTTTATCCGAAGTACCATGAATTAACAAATTCAACCGGGCTAACCCTGATGGAACAAAGTGAAAATCGCCTAACAGGAACAATACGCATAGCATAATGCGTATTGTGGGTTAAAACCTACATGATGAGAGCAAAATTATTTTTAGAGGAATTGGGTTAAATGTAATGCTTGCATTATGGGTGAGGACAAGGGTCTTTATGCAAAGAGTTATGCGGGGTTTCACCCCGTACCCTGAGTTACTTTTTTGTCAGCTACACAAAAAAGTAACCAAAAAAAGTCTCCACGATTGAAGGCTGAGGCCTCTTCGTCAGGTACCCAAACTATCGTCCATAATGAACCCGGCCTCAGCCCACACCAATCGTGGACTTCCC
>CAZJQN010000085.1:0-14820 GCA_964548125.1 uncultured Bacteroidales bacterium
AATAGAAACACAATAAATATTTAAATAACTTGTTTCTATTGACTTATCGGGGTAACCCCGACTTATCAAAATCTTTCATTTTGTTAGTCGATGAGGGTGTCTAAGAAGTTCGATCGAAGCGTCAATAAGAGGAGGAACGACAAAGTAATCCTCTGATTAACAGATTGCTTAGCCTTGCTCGCAATGACGATAACCTTATCTTTTTGACTTTTTAGCCTCCTCATTTTCATAAAATTTTTTAGAAAAAGCAACTTTTTTCTTTTGTATTTGTTATCTTTTAAAACTAAATCATTTAACCTATGACAGATTTGTCGGTTACATATCTTGGATTGCATCTTAAGAATCCTATTATAGTAGGCGCTTGCAATCTATCTTCTAAACCAGATTTTTTTGAAAAGGCAGAAAAGGCAGGTGCTGCTGCTATTGTTTATAAATCACTCTTTGAAGAACAGATTCAGCTGGAGAGATTTCAGATGGAAGAAGATCTGGAGCTTTATAATGAGAGAAATGCAGAGATGGTTAAATTATTTCCGTCCCTGCAACATGCTGGGCCTGAAGAACATCTAAATGCACTTCGTAATGCAAAAAAGAGCATTAGCATTCCTTTAATTGCAAGCCTTAATGCTGTTCTGGAGCCAACCTGGATAGAATATGCCCGTGAAATTGAGAATACAGGGGTGGACGCACTTGAACTGAACTTTTATGCGGTGCCTCAGGATGAAGATGTCCAGGGAATGTATATTGAAAAAGAACAAAAAAGAATTCTTGAGGCGGTTGTTAATGCTGTTAAAATTCCGGTGAGTGTAAAGCTTAGTCCGTTTTATTCCAATCCGCTTCATGTAATATCTGAGTTTGATAAAGCTGGGGCTAAAGGATTTGTGCTTTTTAACCGGTTGTTCCAACCTGAAATTGATATTGACATGGAAAAGCATGTTTCACCATGGAACCTTAGCTCGCCGGAAGATCACAAGCTTTCTCTGCGTTATGCTGGTTTGCTGTGGGGGAAAATTGCCGCTGATATATGCGCCAGCACAGGTATTTTTACTGGAAGTGATGTTATCAGGATGATTCTTGCAGGAGCTAAATGCGTGCAGGTAGTAAGTACTATTTATATCAATAAGCTTGAGCATATCGGGAAAATGATTGCTGAAATGGAATCATGGATGGAGAAACACAAATATTCTTCTCTGGATGATTTTAGAGGAAAACTCTCAGCAAAAAATATCAACGATCCTTTCGTATATAAACGTGCACAATATATTGACTTACTGCTGAATTCGGAAGAAGTTTTGCAAAAATACCCAATCAGGTAAGACTTTTATTTGCTTTTTTTGCAGTACGTTTCTCGCAGGGTGAGTGAGAAAACAAATAGTGCATTCAGTAAGAACCATGCACATTCAACAATTGCCACAAATTTTCCACAGAATTGTCTGTTTTAATATCCGTATTTTTTCTGTGGCTTTCTGTGTAATCTGAGGTTTTTATGTTATTGCTTACTCCCGGATGATCACCGATAGAAAAAGATTTTGCAAGGAATTGATTTTGATTTCTAAATATTTTGACTTTCCTCTGCTTCTCTCTCTTCATCTTCGAATTGTCCTACTCCTTCCTCCTCTTCTTCCTCATCCTCCTCTTCTCCCTCTTCTTGTTCCTGATGCGGATTATACCCGCGATAGATAAATGCCAGCAGAAGACCTGCTATTGCTCCGTACAGATGAGATTCCCATGAAATATCAGTTTGTACCGGCAGTATGCCCCAGACCATTCCGCCATACAAAAAAGTTACTAGAAGGGATATAGCCAGTAATGGCGGGTGTTTTCTTATTATTCCGCTGAAAAACAGAAAAGATGCCAGGCAATATATGATGCCGCTGGAACCCACATGCCATGCATCCGGACGGGCTCCTATCCATACCCAGAAACCGGTAAGAATCCAGCCTGTCAGTAAAACTGAAAATGCAACATCGTGGTAAAAATAAAATGTGGCCAGTGTCAGGAGAAACAGTGGTATTGTGTTATCAATCAAATGATTGTTATTGGCATGAATCAGAGGAGAAGTCAATATTCCGAGCAAACCGTCTATATGACGGGGATGAATCCCCAGCTGCACGAAAGGGAAATCAGAAGCTGAAGAGATGATATATGTACTCACAATTAATGCGCACAGCAGAAATCCAACAAGCAGGCTATGCATGAATTTACGTTGATCGCTCATCCGGTTAAAAGCAAAAGGCGATCAGTAAGGGTGAAAACTGATCGCCTCAATTTACGAAATTTTCAAAATCAAACCTTTGGGCGGAGTTTTCTTACCTGGGCTCCTGCCTGCCATAGCTCCGATTCCCGCATTTCTTTCAGTTCGGCATTCAGTTTGTCCCGGTAGTCAGGACCACTGGTTTTTTCAAGTACTATCCTGGTTTCTGTTCCGTTTTTGACGCTTTCATAAAGCTGCTCAAATACCGGCAAAACGGCTTCACGGAATCTATGCCTCCAGTCAAGGGCACCCCGTTGGGCTGTTACACTGCAGTTTGCGTACATCCAGTCCATTCCGTTTTCATCAACAAGGCGAATGAGACTTTGCGTGAGTTCTTCAACCGTTTCGTTAAAGGCTTCACTGGGGCTGTGGCCATTTTTTCTGAGAACCTGGTACTGTGCTTCCATGATGCCGGCCAGGGCACCCATCAAAACCCCACGTTCACCGGTAAGATCAGAATAAACTTCTTTTTCAAATGTAGTAGGGAAAAGGTATCCCGAACCTATGGCAATACCAAGAGCCAGAGTCCGTTCAAGTGCTTTTCCTGTGTAGTCCTGATAAACAGCAAAGCTTGAGTTAATACCTGATCCCGCCAGAAAATTTCTGCGCACACTGGTGCCTGACCCTTTGGGTGCAACCAGAATTACATCAATATCAGGTGGGGGAACAACTCCGGTCTGATCTTTATAGGTTATCGAAAATCCGTGCGAAAAATACAGAGCTTTCCCTTTTGTCAGATATTTCTGAAGAGATGGCCAAAGAATTCGCTGAGCTGCATCCGAAACAAGGTACTGGATGATAGTGCCTCTGGAGGCAGCTTCTTCAACAGTAAAAAGGGTTTCACCCGGCACCCATCCGTCTTTAAGGGCTTTTTCCCAGTCGCCTTTCATTTCTGGCGCCTGGCCAACAATCACTCTGAAACCGTTGTCTTTCATATTAAGTGCTTGTGCAGGACCTTGAACGCCATATCCAATTACTGCAATTGTTTCATTTTTAAGCACTTCCCGTGCTTTTTCCAGTGGAAACTCTTCGCGGGTTACGACATCTTCAATAACACCGCCAAAATTGATTTTTGCCATATCAAATATTTATTTAGGAATTTTGCTCATTGAGTTTTTCAATTTCTTTCAGGTATGCGGTCAGGTATTCGTAATTAGAGCGGGTTACTGCAATCCTGCCGCTTCGGGTAAACTGAAGTACTCCGAACTGATCCAGTTCATGAAAAAGTTTCTGGGTATCTTCTTTGTGTCCAGTCTTTTCAATGACGGTATATTTGGGGGTCAGTTCAAGAATACGGGCATTATGTTCTCTCATGATGGCTTCAAACCGGTTGCTTTGTGTAAGACTTTCAGTACGTACCTTGTACAAAGCTATTTCCTGATGAATTACTTCCTCCTCTGAAAGATAGAATGCTTTTAAGACTTCTACCAGCTTCTCAATTTGTTTAGTTACTTTTTCCACTTGTTCACGGGTTGCACGTACAACAATGGTAAACTTGTGAACTCCTTTTATGGCAGATTCGCCAACAGTGAGACTTTCAATATTGAGGTGTCTGCGGGTAAACAAGTTGGTAATTCTGTTCAGGAGCCCGATCTGGTTCTCTGAAAAGGCGGTAATAGTAAATTCCTGAATCATTTTTTTATGATTTTTTGGATTCGAGCATTATTTCGGAAACAGCGGCACCAGCTGGTACCATTGGAAAAACATTTCCCTCTTTTTCAACCATTACCTCAAGGAGATATGGTCCTTTGTGTGTCAGCATCGTATCGATGGCTTCAGAGAGTTTACTTCGTTCACTTACCCTGGTTGCAGGTATCCTGAAACCTTCGGAAAGCTTGATAAAATCAGGATTAACAAGTTCCGTCGAAGCATATCGTTTATCAAAGAATAATTCCTGCCATTGCCTTACCATACCAAGGAAGTTATTGTTCAGCAGAACAATTTTTACCGCTGCTCCTGTTTGATAGATGGTTCCCATTTCCTGCATGGTCATTTGGAAACCCCCGTCACCAACGATAGTTATTACAGTTCGGTCTGGGCATCCAATTTTAGCTCCCAGACCAGCCGGAAGCCCAAATCCCATGGTCCCAAGTCCTCCTGAGGTTACCAGACTCCGGGTTTTGTTGAAGCGAAAATATCTTGCTCCCATCATCTGGTGCTGTCCAACATCGGTTACAAGAATTGCGTCTCCCTGAGTTTTTTCCGCCAACAGATGAATAACCTCCGGCATGGTGATACCCTTGTCCTGAGGGTGGAGTACTTTGCTGATTACCTTTTCGTATTCAATTTTGTAGAGTTCCCTGAATTCCCGTATCCAATCAGAATGGTTGGCTGGTTTGATGCGTTCCGTGAGCAATGGGAGAGTATCTTTCACATTACCTGCAATTGCTACATCTGCCTTAACATTTTTGTTAATTTCGGCCGGGTCAATTTCCATATGGATAACCTTAGCTTGTCGGGCAAAGCGTGAAACATCGCCTGTAACGCGATCATCGAAGCGCATGCCAACTGCAATTAGCACGTCACATTCATTGGTAAGAACGTTGGGTCCGTAATTTCCATGCATACCCAGCATACCAACATTTAACGGGTGATTGGTAGGTAGGGCTGATAATCCAAGAAGTGTCCAGGCTGCAGGAATATCACCTTTTTCAATAAATCTTTTGAACTCCTCTTCGGCGTTTGCAAGTATTACGCCTTGTCCAAATAATACATAGGGTTTTTTTGCATTATTGATGAGTTCTGCTGCCTGATTTATGGCAGAAATATCCGGTTCAATATGGGGACGATAACTTCGTATAAAGGTACATGGTTTATAGCTGAACTCCAGTTTCCCGAACTGTGCATTTTTTGTAATATCCACCAGTACCGGGCCAGGTCTGCCGGATCGGGCAATATAGAAAGCTTTTGCAATGGCTGCCGGTATATCTTCCGCTTTGGTTACCTGCGTATTCCATTTAGTGACCGGCATAGAAATCCCTATGATATCCGTTTCCTGAAAAGCATCTGTTCCAAGAAGCCCTGCTGCCACCTGACCTGAAATGCAGACCACAGGGGTAGAATCCATCATGGCATCGGCAAGACCTGTGGTCAGATTGGTGGAACCTGGTCCTGAGGTTACCACGCATACCCCTGTTTTTCCAGTAACACGTGCATAGGCTTGTGCGGCATGAATAGCTCCCTGCTCATGTCGTACCAGTATATGATTCAGTTTATCCTGGTAGTCGTAAAGAGCATCATATAAAGGCATAATTGAACCTCCGGGGTACCCGAAAATGTCTTTAATACCTTCTTCCAGCAGGCACTTAACAATGGCTTCAGCCCCTGTAATTGTCAGGCTGGTTTGTTCTTCCGATTTTCCCATTTGTTTGGTCTTAGTTTCCATGTATGATTATCTTTCAGATTGTTATTTAACGATCCGTATGGCACCGGTATCGGCCGATGCAACCATGGAGGCATAAGCCCGGAGCGCAGCAGAAACCGGTCGGTTCCTATGTTCCGGCTTCCATGCTTCTGTTCCTCTGGATTCCATCTCCTTCCTTCTGCGGTTGAGTTCTGCCTCATCAACCAGCAACTGGATGGAACGGGCAGAAATATCAATTGAAATGAGATCTCCGTCTTTCACAAGTCCTATGGTTCCTCCGGCTGCAGCTTCAGGGGAAATATGCCCTATGCTTAGGCCGGAAGTACCTCCGGAAAAACGACCGTCAGTAATCAGGGCACAGCTTGTTCCGAGCTTTTTGGCTTTAATGTAAGAGGTGGGATATAGCATTTCCTGCATACCGGGTCCTCCTTTTGGGCCTTCATATCTTATCACCACCACATCTCCCGGTTTAACCTTGTCGCCAAGAATCCCTTCACAGGCTTCTTCCTGCGATTCAAAGACTTTAGCTGGTCCGGTAAATGTAAAAACAGACGGATCAACCCCTGCAGTTTTTACAATGGATCCTTTTTCAGCCAGGTTTCCGTACAATACAGCAAGACCTCCGTCTTTGAAATAGGCATGTTCAAGATCACGTATGCATCCTGACGAACGGTCAAGGTCGTGCGCCGGATAATATTTATTCTGCGATCCAAGGAATAGATTCCGCCCTCCACCAGGTGCGCTTAGATAAAGCTTCATGGCTTCTTCTGTAACAGTAGACCGGCGTATGTCGTATGCTGCAAGCGCATCAGCCAGCGACGGGAAGTCGATTCTCCGCACAGTCGTATCAATAAGCCCTGCGCGATCAAGTTCCCCAAGTATGCCCAGAATGCCTCCGGCTCGGTTCACATCTTCCACATGATAATGAGAACTGGGAGCAACTTTGCACAATACCGGAATTTTTCTTGAGAGTTCATCGATATCTTTCATGCTGAAGTCCACCTCAGCTTCCCTGGCGATAGCGAGTATATGTAGAACCGTGTTGGTTGAACCACCCATGGCTATGTCCAGGGCCATGGCATTCATGAATGCGGCACGTGTGGCAATCGACCTTGGCAGGACACTATCATCTCCATCTTCGTAATACCTTTTTGTTATTTCTACAATAGTATGGGCCGCTTTTTCCATCATTTTTTTCCTGTTTTGGTGGGTGGCAACAACCGTACCATTCCCGGGTAAAGCCATACCGAGGGCTTCGTTCAGGCAGTTCATCGAATTGGCGGTAAACATTCCTGAGCAGGATCCGCATGTCGGACAAGCATGTTTTTCTATGTCATCAAGCAGATTGTCAGGTACTGATGGATCTGCTCCCATAACAATTGCATCAACCAGATCATATTTTTTTCCTCCTGTTTCACCTGCTTCCATTGGGCCTCCCGAAACAAAAACGGTGGGTATATTGAGCCGCATGGCTGCCATCAGCATACCTGGCGTAATTTTATCACAGTTGGATATGCAAATCATGGCATCAACCTGATGGGCATTGCACATGTATTCAACACTGTCGGCAATGAGATCACGTGATGGCAGACTGTATAACATGCCTCCGTGTCCCATAGCAATTCCATCATCAATGGCTATTGTGTTAAATTCGGCCCCGAAAGCTCCTTCTGAGTCTATGATCGATTTAATCATCTGACCGGTATCGTGCAGGTGGACATGACCGGGAACAAATTGGGTAAATGAATTTACAATAGCAATAACCGGCTTGCCAATCTGGTCTTCGCGCATTCCGTTTGCTCTCCAGAGGCTCCTTGCTCCGGCCATCTGACGTCCTTTCGTGGTAGTAAAACTGCGAAGCGGATACTTCATGATCACTCTATTAAAGTTATAAAATCAGAAGGCCTTCTCGCTTTGCGTGAGAAGGCCCCTTAGTTATTGTTAAGGTAAATCCCTTTCTCACGCCAGTGATTCGCGGATGACTACTACTACACCGAGGAGAAGGAAATGTACCATATGTTTTACATTTATGTTTTACAACAGCAAATGTAACGATTAATTTGAAAAATCAAAATTTTTTTTGTTTAGAATATCACTGTCCGTTTAATAAATAAAAAGATTACCCTGATGAAATGGTCTGTCGAACGACAAAAGTCTCTTACAAATCAGGCTTGAGGATTAGTAAAAGAAAAAAAGAAGGGTAAGCTACTTATATCGCACCGCTACAACCGCCTACCCTTGCTTCCTTCCGGACCTGGGGGGATTCAGCAGGAGCTGGTCGTATAAGACTTACCCTGGGCAAAGATACAACGAAACAATAAACAATTCCAAACATTCTTCTATCTTTGTCAGTTGTATTACTGAAAATCCTTAAATTCAATACACTATGAGTACTTCAGCAACCTTAGGAAAAAATTCTCTGAACTACGGTATTATTGCAGGGCTTGTTTTAATTGTATATTCTCTGCTTCTGTATTTTTTTGATCTGATGTTTTATAAGCCGTTTCTGCTAAATAATGTTGTCAGTTTTCTCATTGTCATTGTTTTCATGGTTATTGGTACAAAACATTTGCGCGACAGAATTATGCATGGATCGATGAGTTATGGAAAGGCTTTTCTTAGCGCCTTTTTAATTGGTCTTTTTGCTATGATTATTTCTTTAATTTTCAGTAATATATTAAGTTATGTGATCGACCCGGGGATTCGCGATAAGGCGTATCAGTATTCTGCTGAACAGATGCTTAAAAAGGGCAGATTTACCGAAGAGCAAATTGAGACCAAGATCGAACAACTGAAACAAATGACGTCAAATTTAAAGTATGTGCTAATTAGCCAGTTTTTTGCTCTTCTGGTCATAGGTCTCATCAATGCGGTAATAGCCCTGGTTGCAGCTGCTTTTCTTAAAAAGGAAGGCGATACTTTTACTGACGCAATGCGGGAAGTATCTTCTGAAGAGCAAAAATAAGAGCATTTGAGTGTTATGGATGTTTCTGTTGTTGTTCCATTATACAATGAAGAGGAATCTCTTCCCGAACTTGTTGCCTGGATCAGGAAAGTTTGTAGGGATCATTCGCTGGATTATGAAGTAATACTGGTGGATGACGGAAGCACTGATCATTCGTGGCAGGCAATTGAACTGCTTGCTGCTGAAGATGCCTGTATTCGTGGCATTAAGTTCCGACGTAACTACGGAAAATCGGCAGCCCTTCACAAAGGATTTGAACTGGCAACTGGAGAAGTAGTAATTACCATGGATGCTGACCTTCAGGATAGTCCCGAGGAAATTCCTGAACTGGTCAGAATGATCAGGGAAGAAGATTATGATATGGTTTCAGGCTGGAAAAAGAAACGCTATGATCCCATCTCCAAGACTATACCAAGTAAACTTTACAATTTTACAGCAAGGATTGTAACGGGAATTCATCTACATGATTTTAACTGCGGGCTTAAAGCATATAAAAATAATGTAGTGAAAAGCATAGAGGTTTATGGAGAGATGCACCGGTATATTCCTGTTATTGTGAGGAAAGCTGGATTCAGCAAAATAGGAGAGAAGGTGGTCCAGCACAGAAAACGTAAATATGGCTCGTCAAAGTTCGGTTTGGAACGTTTTATTAACGGATATCTTGATCTTCTTTCGATAACCTTTATTTCGAAATTCGGAAAACGGCCCATGCATTTGTTCGGCACTCTGGGCACGCTGATGTTTATTGTTGGTTTTGCTCTTGCAGCGGGTCTGGGAATTCATAAACTCAGCATGCTGAAAAGGGGGTTAAGCGCTCCGCTGGTTACCGATAGCCCGTATTTTTATATTGCCCTTACTGCTATGATTCTGGGAACCCAGCTTTTTGTGGCCGGTTTTCTAGGAGAGTTAGTTTCGCGCACTTCTCCTGAGCGAAATGTTTACCTGATTGATAAAATTATCTGATAATAGCTCTCTTGTTGTATTGTAAGAAAGTAATACTATGAAATATCATCTTGTTTCTGGAGGTTGTGGTTTTGTGGGACGGAATATGGTTAAGCGACTTTTAACAGCTACTAACGATACGATTTTTATTGTTGATGATTTGTCTACCGGAATGCATCCGTCGCGGTGGTTTCCTTCCTATACTGTGCGCAGTATGGGAGAAGCTGAAATAATCGGGAAGGATGAAAGGGTATATTTTCTTAAGGAAGATTTCCGTGATTTTCTTTACAGGTTTCGCCACGAGCCTGATTTTATTGCAAGAAACTTGATACCTGATTTTGTGACTTTTCATGATGTATATCATTTTGCAGCGATTGTTGGAGGGAGGGCAAAAATTGAAGGTGATCCTATGATGGTAGCCCTTGACCTATCGATTGATGCAGAATTCTTCCATTGGGTTTGTAATCACAAACCTACCAGGGTATTATATCCGAGTTCCAGTGCGGCTTATCCTGTAAATTTACAGACTTCTCAGGGTGCCGTAGCCCTTAAGGAATCAGATATTGATTTTGAAAAGAACCTGGGAACGCCTGATATGACTTACGGGTGGTCCAAGCTCACTGGTGAGTTTCTGGCGCGCATTGCAGCGCGTCATTATGGTGTGAAGGTGGTGTGTATCAGACCCTTTTCCGGTTATGGCGAAGACCAGGACCTGACCTATCCTGTACCAGCTATTGCTGCACGTGCTGCCCGAAAGGAAGATCCTTTTGAGGTTTGGGGAACTGGAAAGCAGGGAAGGGATTTTGTTCACATTGATGATGTGATTGACTGTATCCAGCTTCTGATGGACAATGTAGGTGATGGATCGGCTTATAATATCGGGTCGGGCATACTGACATCATTTATTGAACTGATTCAGCTCTTCTGTCGGTTTGCAGGATATTCACCGGTTATTAAGGCACTTACTGACAAACCAATGGGTGTATATTCCCGCTACGCTGATATGTCTCTAATGGAAAAGCGTTTCGGCTGGAAACCAAAAATTTCTCTCGAAGAAGGCATGCGCCGGGTTTATGAAGCTGCCTGCAGAAGAATTTCAAAGGAGGGATGATCAACCCCAATTAATTCATTAGTTTGTTCTTTTCAAGAGCTATTAATTAATTACTAATGAATAAATTGATTTAATTTACCTGAATATGTACCAAAGGTCCTGATTTATGCTTAAATCAGGATCATTTTTTTATTAACTCAAAGCTTTAGTGAAGTTACTGTTGCAAAATGGCTTATATTTGCCGAAATTTTTTTCAGGCTACTGAATGAAAAGGATTGTCTGTTTTGGACCAGGCCCCATGTATAAAGGGGGTATTGCTAACTACAATACGTCTCTTGCAAAAGCATTGGCTCGCACTGGAGAAGCGGAAGTGCACATCGTTTCCTGGACAAGCCAGTATCCCGCTATTATTCCGCGTGATTTTCTTGACCGGAAAAGCAGGACGGAAGCTTTGCTGGAAGGGACAAACATTTCTGTGCACTATCTTACGAATTACAACAGACCTCTTAGCTGGTATCGTACGTATAAGTTCATTAAAAAACTGGATCCGCACCTTGTTATTTTCCAATGGGCAATAGCTATACAGGGTCTTCCTATGGGACGTATTGCTCGCTGGCTCTGCCGGAATGCAAAAGCTGAGGTAATTTTTGATCTTCATTTTGTCCAGCAGAAGGAAGGAAGCAGTCTGGATAGATGGTTTACACGAATCGGGATTAAACATGCTCATACATACATTGTTCATTCTATTAAAACTGCCCGCGAACTGGCGGCTTTCTTCCCTTCCCGTACCTTTGCTCTGGTCGATAACCGTTCTCAGGAGGTTACCAAAGGAAACCGTAAAGTAATTCGCCTCTTCCATCCCGTTTACGATATGTTCAAACCCGACCCTGACTTTGATGTGGAGGCAGCAAAAAGGCAAATGAACCTGAGAAAGTATGTTTTTCTCTTTTTCGGATTTATCAGAAAATACAAAGGATTGCACAATGCTATACGGGCATTCCATTTACTGGCCAGTGAGAGAGATGATGTGAGCTTGCTTATTGCCGGGGAATCATTCTGGGAAACGCTGGATGCCCGTCGTTTTACTACACGGCTGAAGCATCTTATTTTCGGAGTTCTTAAATCAATGTTCCTGAATAAGGAAAGTGATGAACGAAATTATCGTCCGCTTGAACTGGTGGCTAAACTTGGACTACAGGATAGGGTTACCATTATTAATGAATTCATTCCTAATGAGGATGTTCATAAGTATTTCCAGGTAAGCGACGCTATTCTTCTCTTCTACGAAACTGCTACTCCATCGGGAGTGGAATCCATTGCCTATAACTTTAGAATGCCTATTCTGGCTACCTGTGTAGGACATTTCCCCGATACAGTAAAGGATGGATATAATGGTTATTTGGCAGCACCCAATGATATTGAATCTATGGCCGGAGCCATGCGCAAGGCTATAGAAAAACCTATCCCACGTGAAAACGTAGCTGAAACATCACGTAAAATGAGCTGGGATAATTATGCGCGGGCTGTGCTGGGAACTAATGGTACTTCTGCCTGAGTAGTTCTGCTACCTTTTTGTCAACCGGAAGCGTGATCATTGACGGATCAATATTCGTTATTTTGACCCAGCGAAATGATTGATTTTCCTGTTTTCCCTCACCAAAATCAAACGGAATGCTGCTGACTCTGAATTTCGGGGGTTCAGGGAATCGGGCCAGATAATATATGCTAATCAGCTGATGCTGGGGGTAGAAGAAAGCTTCCTGAAAAAAATCAGTAGTATAAAAATGGTCAATAATTTCTATATCCTGTCCGAATTCTTCTAAGGCTTCCCTGTGTAGGCATTCAAGTGTGCCTTCTCCATATTGCAATCCCCCACCCGGAAATTTCGTCATCCGCATTCCCATCTGAAATTCATCACTGAGCAGGATCTCATTCTGCTGATTTATTATCAGCGCATATACCCTGATAATGAAAAGATTTTTTTCCATTTCAGATATTCAACTGTTCTTCAATAAACTGTATGATTGTATGAGGCTCTGAAGGTGAGAACCATTGGTATTCCTTGTCGTTTCTGAACCATGTAAGCTGTCTGCGTGCATAACGTCGTGTATTGCGTTTAATCAGCCGGATTGCTTCATTTTTATCATATGTACCGTCAAAATACCCGAAAAGTTCTTTGTAGCCGACAGTATTGAGTGCATTCAGATTCCTGAATGGATAGAGACTTCGGGCCTCCTCTTCCAGACCCTGCAGCATCATGGTATCAGTCCGGTCGTTAATACGTTGGTACAATTCCTGGCGTGGTATTTCCAGCGCAATTTTCACAATGCGGAATGGCCGTTGTTTGGCTGATCCGGTGAGAAAGCTTGAATATGGTCTTCCTGTTTGACGAAATACTTCCAGAGCTTTGAGTATCCGTTTCGGGTTGTGAATATCAGCTTTGGAAAAGAAAACGGGATCAGCTTTCCTGAGTTCTTCCTGCAGATATATCTTCCCTTTCGATTTGTATTCCTCCAGCAATTCGTTTCTGATTTCTTCCCTGATTGCTGGCAGGTCGTCAATTCCTTTGCAGATCGCATCAATATATAGTCCAGAACCTCCAGTCATAAGTACCAGGGGACGGGTTTCAAATAACCTGGTCAGGACTTGCAGTGCTTCTGTTTCAAATATACTTGCATTGTAATATTCATGGATTGAAACGGTTCCAATAAAATAATGCTGAACCTCATTTAACTGCTCCCGGGTAGGGCGGGCTACTCCAATGCATAGCTCCTTGTATATTTGACGTGAATCGGCTGAAATAATCTCGGTGGAAAAATGATGCGCCAGCCGGATGCACAATGAAGTCTTACCGGAAGCAGTAGGACCTGCCAGAACAACCAGCAATGGCTTATTGTTTTTTTTCATGCCCCTTTCATCTGAAGCAGAAACTGCAAAGTATCTATTCCGTCAGCATAATCCCACAGTTCAGGGTCCTGGGCTTTCCCGAATGGTACAGAGGGGGATTTGTCCCATGTATCACTTACTATACATTGAATCTGGTCAGTTATATCAATTAATTTTTCGTTCAATCGGGCTGGGTCCCTGTAGAACTCATAGTACAATACTGCTACCGGAGATGCCAGAGCCGAATCTTCCTTTACCAGAAGAAATCCATTGTCCAGATGAGGAATTTTGTTTACAAGAAAAACCGCTTTGTTATATTCATAATTATTAGCATAATGATGGTGGAATATGACTTCATTCCATTCCTGGCATGCTTCGAAAAAGGCAGAAAAGTCATATCCTTCGGGGACATAAAGTTTCGACACGCTGCGGCATCCGAGTCCAAAATAGGAAAAAATGTCAAGGGAAAGCCGTTTAAGAGTTTCCTTGGTTTCATTCCCGGTAAGTACAGCAATTCCGTTACGATTTTTACGTATAATGTGCGGTACATTCCTGAAATAATAATCAAAGTACCTGGCGCTGTTATTATTTCCGGTAGCAATAATGCCATGGTAATCACGCAGAAATTCGTCGGTAAATTCAATTTTTTCAGCAAAGCGTGGTTCAATTGAAACGAGTATACTTGCCAGAGCTCTTAGCAATTTATCATCTCGCGAAGAAAGTTTGCCAAGAAATCTATGGCCGCTGACCAGTACACATAAAAAATCGTGGAATCCTACGAGTGGTATGTTCCCTGCGGTTACCACTCCAATCGTGGCTTGTTTTTGCTCATCGTAATCAGGGAACGAATATGATGCAGTCCATCGATGAAGATTCTGCTCTTCAAGCTGGCGGCCAAGAGATGAAAGTGCCATCCTGATATTTTTTTCCGTGAACCAGGGATTGATAATTTCTGCTTCCTCAATCGCATGATTCAGAATGGTATCAATCTCTTTGTTATCGCTCTTTCCTGCAGTTGCAAATGCACGAAGAAAACTCCCCAATCGAGCGAATGCATTCAGTCTTTCTTGCAGAAGCATGTGTTTTCCTTTTTGGCAAATTTAGAATATTTCAATCCCTGTCCCGAAAGAATTTTGTTTTTTTACCCCAAATTCGTCAATTGAAACAATCAATTGACGAATCGACTAACAAAATGAAAGATTTTAATAAGTCGGGGTTACCACGATAAATCAATAGAACAAGTTGTTTAAATATTTATTATGTTTCTATTGACTAATCTCCTCTAAAAATAATTTTGCTCTAATCATGTAGGTTTTAACCCACAATACGCATTATACAATGCCTATTGTGCCTGTTAGGCC
>CAZJQN010000086.1:0-5756 GCA_964548125.1 uncultured Bacteroidales bacterium
TTAGTTGGGGTTACCCCGATTTAGAAAAACCAGCTTTCAGGTGAATTGAAAATTCAACTGAAAGATAGGTTTTTCTTTATCGCAATGCATAAGAAAAATTTCTAATGCATTGTTTGGGATTAAAGAACTATTCTGATTTTCTGTTTTGCTGTTTTTAATGCAGTAAAGGAAAGTCTTTGTCGGTAAAAAACGTCGGTTTGTCTGTTTTGTTGTAATTCAGCTGAATACCTGATCTATTTTAGCTGTCAAAATATCGAAATGAGACGGATTGGAATTTTTACGGTTCTTCTATTTATCCCGGCCTTTTTCTTTCAGGAGATTGCAGCCCAGAAGGTTAAATTATGGACCTTGGAGGAGTGCATTGAATATGCTCTGAAACAAAACATCCAGGTCCGACAGGCTGATGTAAGTGTACAGAATCAGATCATCAGCGAAAAACTTGCCCGTGCCCAGCTTTTTCCTGCTGTAAGCGCCTCTGTATCTCAGAATTTTGCATGGAGTAAAAAACAGAATAGTTCGGATTTTTCTTCAATTAACAGTACCAATTATTCAGTTAACGCAGGCGTTTCTGTTTTCAACGGATTCAGGAATACTAACAGTATCAGACAGTCAGTGATGAATCGCAAGGCAGGTGAATATGATGCAGAAGCACAGAGAGAATCCATCAGTCTGAGTATTATGGATGCCTATCTTCAGGTATTGTATGCAAATGAACAGGTAAGAAATGCCGAAAATCAGGTCGAAGCAACCAGAAATCAGCTTCAGCTGGCTGAAGAACGGTTAAACCTTCGTTCTATTGCCTTGTCAGATTATCTTCAGGTGAAATCTCAGCTGGCGTCCGAAAAACAAAATCTGGTCTCAGCGCATACCCAGCTGACTCTCGCCCGCGTGAACCTCATGCAATTAATGGAAATGCCAGTCAATGATACATTTAACATTGCATTCCCTGAAGTGGACAGCTTGATAAATGTAACAGAATATCCCGATGCTGATTCGGTGTTTCGGTTGGCTCTTTCCATTAAGCCGCAAATTCAATCGGCAAAGCTTCGCAAGGAATCAGCTGCACTGGAGGTAGCGATAGCAAGAGGAAGTTTGTTCCCTTCGCTGTCGCTAAATGCCGGTGTAGGTACCGGATATTCGAGTGAATTGACTGGATTGAGCTATTCGGAACAACTGGATAAAAAAATCAGTCCTTCACTTGGTCTGAGTTTGTCGATACCAATTTATCAGAGACGCGAAATCAGATCCCGTATTGAAGTCGCCAGATTAGGTGTGGAAAGTGCTACTCTCGATGAATTGAATACAATAAACCAGCTTCGAAAAAATATTGAACAAGCCTGTGCGGATGTTAATACAGCCCGGAATGAATATGAAGCCGGCCTGGAAGGATATAATGCCACCATGGAATCATACCGGGTAGCGGAAGAGAAATTTAATCAGGGCATTATTAATTCTGTTGATTTTCTAATCCAGAAAACCAATCTGATCCTGGCTGAGAGTAAACTACTGCAGGCAAAATACAATCTGCTTTTTAGTCAGAAAGTACTCGAATTTTATTTAGGCAAATCACTTACGTTGTAAAAATGAGCTAATTAAAAAATTATCAGGAAATGAAAAAACGTATCATATTGATCAGTCTTGCCATACTGGTTGTTCTGCTGGTGGTTCTGGTTATTATCAGAAAAAAGAAAGTAACCCAACCCGCATTAACATATCAAACTGAAATTGTCAAAAGGGGTGATATACAAAATACTGTAACAGCCACAGGAACACTTAGCGCTATTATTACGGTAAACGTTGGTACACAGGTGTCGGGTGTTATTAAACGATTGCATGCTGATTTTAATTCGCGGGTAAAAAAAGGGCAATTACTGGCTGAAATGGATAAAACACCTTTGCTGGCTACCCTCTCCGAAACAGAAGCTGCACTGGAAAATGCAAAAGCTCAGCTTCTATTTCAGGAAGCCAATTATAATCGTATTAAACCCTTGTACGATAAGAATCTGGTGGCTCAGACTGATTATGATCAGGCTCTGTATAACTACAATATGGCCAGAGCAAATCTCAAATCGGCTGAAAGCCAGTACGAGAGGGCAAGAATCAACTTAAGTTATGCAACTATCTATTCTCCGATTGATGGAGTTGTTCTCAACAGGGCTGTTAGCGAAGGGCAGACAGTAGCAGCGGGTTTTAATACCCCTACTCTGTTTACCATTGCCAATGATCTCACACAGATGCAGGTAGAAGCGAATGTCGATGAGGCTGATATAGGACAGGTTAAAGAGGGCGACAGGGTGACATTCACAGTGGATGCTTTTCCTGATCTCCAGTTTTCAGGAAGAGTTACCGAAGTCAGGCTTCAGCCCGTCACAACCAACAATGTTGTTACGTATACCGTAGTCATCAAAGCACCTAATCCAGATTTGAAGCTGATGCCTGGAATGACAGCCAGCATTACCATCGTTACTATGGAAGCACACAATACATTGCTCGTCCCGTCTAAAGCCTTGCAGTTTACGCCATCCGGTTTTCCTAAAAACAGGGTTGCTTCTAATGGGGCAGGGGAATCAATTGATACACAGGTTAAGAGAATGCCGGCTGGAACGGCTCCCGGCATTCTTTCCCCTGCTGGAATAAAGACTGATTCATTTGGAAATCAGCCACCCAAAATTGTTTGGTTGAAAAAAGGAAATGAAATAAGTCCTGAGCCAGTACAAACAGGAATTGATGATGACATTCATACTGAAATACTAAACGGTCTTAAGGAGGGTGATACCGTCATTGTAGCAGAAATTAGCGGGCTAAAGAAAATATCAACAGGCAATAATCAGACAAGAAGTCCTTTCATGCCTGCTCCTCCTCGTCGTCGATAAAATCAATAACCATGGGAAAGAAAATTATTGAGGTAAGACAGGTGCGAAAAGACTACCACATTGGAGAAGTGGTTGTACATGCACTTCGTGGCATCAATCTGGTAATTGAGGAAGGTGAGTTTGTTGCTATAATGGGAGCCAGTGGCTCTGGTAAATCTACTATGCTGAATATTCTTGGATGCCTTGATACGCCTACATCTGGCGAATATTACCTCGACGGAACCAGCGTGGCTGCTATGAATCGTAATCAGCTGGCAATGATGCGCAACCGGAAAATCGGTTTTGTTTTTCAGGCATATAACCTTTTGCCGCGTACTACAGCACTGGAAAATGTGGAGCTTCCTCTGATGTACAACGCAGGCCTTAAATCCAGGGATAGAAGGGAAATGGCCATAAGGGCACTGGAGGCTGTTGGACTGGCCAACCGAATGGACCATATGCCAAGTCAGCTGTCAGGTGGACAGCAGCAAAGGGTTGCTATAGCCCGGGCTCTTGTTAATAATCCCATTATTATTCTGGCTGATGAGGCAACAGGAAATCTCGATACAAGAACATCGTTCGAAATTATGGCACTGTTTCAGGATCTGAACCGCCAGGGTAAAACTATCGTATTCGTTACCCACGAGCCTGATATAGCTAATTTTACAAGCCGACGCCTTCTGTTCCGTGATGGATTGATCCAGAAGGAAGAAAAAGCTGCTGCACCCATTGATGCAAGAGAGGCTATTAAAGGAATACCTGTGATGAACAACAATGATCTTGTCTAAAACCGGATACTATGAACTATGTTAATCTGATGCGTATTGCCGTCAGGGCCCTTAAACGCAACAAGACACGAACCTTCCTGACCATGCTCGGAATCCTTATTGGCGTAGCTTCTGTTATTGCTATGCTTGCCATCGGACAGGGTTCAAAAGCCAGTATCCAGAATCAGCTTTCTTCCATGGGTACCAATATGATTTTTGTTATGCCCGGGTCAATGTTCCGTGGCGGTGTTCAGATGGGTCCCTCCAATATGCAGTCGCTCAAAATAACTGATCTGGAAGCAATTGAAAAAAACTGCCCCGATGTTACCATGGTTTCTCCTGAAGTCAGAACCTCCGGCCAAAGTATTTACAGCAATAAAAACTGGCCAACTACAATATATGGCGTTACCCCTGAATATCTTGACATCCGAAAAATAACAATTGAAACAGGTCGCGTTTTTTCAGAACGGGAAGTGAAAAACTCAGCCAAAGTTTGTTTGATCGGGAAAACCGTAAAAGACAATTTGTTTGCAAACAATCAGGATCCCGTAGGGAGTGTCATCCGGTTCAAGAATATTCCGTTCAAGGTAATAGGGGTTCTGGCCGAAAAAGGACAATCAGGTTTCGGGCAGGACCAGGACGACCTCATTCTTGCTCCTTATACTACAGTGCAAAAACGCATTCTTGCCATTACCTGGCTGAATGCTATTTATGCCTCTGCCGCATCAGAAGAATTAGGTTCCAGAGCACAGAATGAAATTGAACAAACCCTGCGGGAACAACATAAAATTAAACCAGGTGATGAAGACGATTTCACCGTGCGTTCACAGACAGAACTGGTCAATACCTTCAGTTCGGTCAGCAACGTTCTCACTGCTCTCCTTGGTGCAATTGCAGGTATTTCTTTACTGGTTGGAGGTATTGGTATAATGAACATCATGTTTGTTTCAGTAACAGAACGTACAAGAGAAATAGGTCTCCGCATGTCGGTTGGAGCACGTGGTAAAGATATTTTGATGCAATTTCTGGTCGAATCGGTTCTCATAAGTATCATTGGTGGCATAATTGGTATTATCTTTGGCATGGGTGCATCGGCAATGATCAGTTCCATCATGGGATGGCCTGTTATGGTGATGCCGCAGTCTGTGATACTGTCTTTTGCTGTATGTACCTTTATCGGCGTTTTTTTCGGATGGTATCCAGCCCGAAAAGCTGCTGATCTTGATCCGATTGAAGCAATACGATATGAGTAAGTACCATGGCTTCCGGTGAAAAAAAATATCTTCCTGCAGTATTGCATATTTCAGCATGGTTAATCCTTGTTGTGCTTCCTTTGTATCTTAATTGGGTCACCAACAGAGCAGACACTTCTTTTCTCAAACGGCATTATTTGAATTTGGCCGGATATGCAGCACTTTTTTACCTGAGTTATTTATGGCTTTCGACTAAGCTTCTTTTCAGAGGGAAATGGCATCTGTACCTTCTGTCAGTGGCAGGGCTTATGATCCTGATGTTTTTTGCCACAGAGTATGGTGGAGAGCACTTATTTCCGCAAACTCCGGGAGAAATGGAGTTCCGGAAAGCCTTCGATGAATTTATGCAAAGTCATGGAATTCCTAAACAACCAGAATTTCCTTTCAGGGCGATAAACTATTTCTTTACTGCTACTTTTTTTATCGGATTTAGTATTGGTCTTCGCCTGTTGGAACGATACAGGACAAACGAAAGAATACGGAAAGAACTCGAAAAAGAACGCATACAGGCCGAGCTTGTTATGCTGAAAAATCAAATCAGCCCGCATTTTTTCTTTAATACCATGAACAACATCTATTCACTGATTGAAATTGATACAGAAGCAGCAAAAAATGCAGTGCATAAACTTTCAGGATTAATGCGCTATCTTCTTTACGAATCGGAACAAAATGATGTCACCCTGAATAAAGAGGTCAATTTTCTTAAGAATTATATCGACCTCATGAAATTGAGACTTAGTAAAAGAATGCAGCTCGAAACAGATTTACCTGATCCAGCTGTCAACAAACCATTTCCCCCCTTATTGTTTATTCCTTTTGTTGAAAATGCTTTTAAGCACGGAATCAGTTATCAGGAGAATTCATATATAAAAATTTCCTTACTG
>CAZJQN010000086.1:5856-14677 GCA_964548125.1 uncultured Bacteroidales bacterium
TACCAGAAAAATACCGGTAATAGCTGTGGACGATGAGCCATTGGCACTTCACCTCCTGGCCGGATATATACATAAAACGCCTTTCCTGGATTTATTGAGGGAGTTCGAAAATCCAGTAGAAGCAATGGAATTTTTGAACGAAGAACCTGTGGAACTTATCTTTCTTGATATTCATATGCCCGATCTGAGCGGTACGCAAATGGCCAGAATGCTTTTGAATGGTCCAAAGATCATTTTCACTACAGCCTATGTAAATTATGCTCTGGAGGGCTATAAACTTAATGCGGTTGATTATTTGCTAAAACCATTTACCTACGACGATTTTCTTCAATCTGCCCAGAAAGCCCGTCGATTGATTGAACTGGAACGAAAGGAAGCCGCATGGCCGGAAACTTCAGGAGATTTTCTTTTCCTGAAATCGGAGTACAAGGTGAGAAGAATAAATTTCAGCGATATACTTTACATTGAGGGCCTTAAAGACTATGTGAAAGTTTATTTGAAGAATGAACAAAGACCGGTTTTGTCCATTTCAACCCTTAAAAATATTGAAGCAAAACTTCCTCCTGATCGTTTTATGAGGGTGCATCGTTCGTTCATTGTGAATCTTGAACAGGTAAATACCATTGAAAGGTCAAGAATCCTATTCGGAAATGTAAGAATTCCGGTAGGGGAACAATACAAAGAGAAGTTTGAAGAGTTTCTCAACAGGAATTTTCTCTGATGCCTGCTTATCAGTGTAATTTCACTCCAGCAGCTTCATATACTTTAAATATAATTTCCAGATGCTTGGCTGCCAGTTCAAGTGGCATAAGTGGTTCAGTTTTCTCATCCAGCAGGTCAAGAAAATGTTCCGCAAGGGCAAAGTCGTCGTTGATATGGTTTTGCATATCCACCCTGATTTCTTCTTTGCGGGCGTTTCCTCTTCCTTCATTTTCTGAATCAAAGAATGTTATTTCCGGTGCATCCCAGCTGCAAAAAGCCAATTTAAGTCCGCCCCTGGTTCCGTAAATCCGGGTTTCATGAGGTGCCTCCACATTGGCATGGTCTGCCCGTTCCCAGTAATACCGCAGGCCGTTATCAAATTCCAGCAATGCCATTCCGTGTTCTTCTACATTGTAAATTTTAGTCCCGGGATCTTTTTTGTCCAGACCGGAAGTAACAAAAGCATGATGCACTTTTTTTAATGTCGGGGTATCGTCAAGTAAACCCAGATGAAAGGAAAGGTCGTACACTCCCCAGTCAATCATTGGACCACCGCCTGCGAGTTCTTTATTGAGAAACCATTTGGCAGAAGGATGGTATTCTATTCCTGGTCTTCCATTCCGGAATACACCGTTGTGATGAATAAAGTATATTTCTCCCAGCCGGCCTGATTGAATATATTCACGCACAAGTCTGAATTTCGGCTGAAGGCGCGCATGCCGGCAGGAACAATCAAGTACTTTCAGGTGAGGAAAACGGTGCCGTGCTTCCAGCATTTCATGTAGTTGCTTTCTGTTTATGGCAGCAGGCTTTTCAAGCAGGACATGCTTCCCTGCCCTTAGTGCATCAATAAACATATCGCGGTGCAGGAAGGGGGGTGAAGTGATTACCACTGCTTCTACTTCAGGATCAGCAAGCAATTCGTGATAATTGTCTGTGCCGTGCGGTACTCCGTAACGTGATGTGAACTCGGTAAGACGTAATTTGTCTTTTCGGGCCACCCACGTGATTTCTGCTCTTCCGGTCTTCTGAAATGCCTCAATGTGTTTTTCGGCAATCATGCCGGCCCCGATAATTCCAATATTATATTTTTTCATTGATTTGTGCTTTTATAACTGTGACCAGTCAAAAACAACTCCGACAAATTCATCTTTCCTGTTTCTGAGACCTTCATATGCCATTGCTGCAAGGGAAGGAGACAGCCGATGGGTATAAATTGGCTCAATGTTGAGTTTTCCTTCCTTCAAAAGGTTCATGATAATTTGTGCATTTCGTTCTATGCTGTGTTTGACAAAAGGTATGGGCTGAGTAGGAAATGTAAATTCAAGTGCTCCTTTCAGGGTATGATTCCACGGAAGAAGATGAAAATGCTGAAGAGTTTTTGTAAGGTTGGTTTCATAAGGCGCCCTTGGTGAACCTAAAAGAATTATTTCTCCGTTCAGCGCTACAGCATCAAGGATTGATTCCAGAGCAGTTGAACTTCCCGAGGCTTCGATGAGCGTGGTTACACCTTCACCGTTGGTAGCCCTGCGGATTTCCTCAACGGGATTTGTTGCAGTGGGGTCTATTACCACATCAATTCCGCACTGCAGTGCAAGCTTGCGCCTAAACTTTTCCGGGTCGGTACCCAAAACCACAGCTCCCTGAAGACGGGCAAGCTGGCCGGCAAGAATTCCAATGGCACCAAGACCAGTAACGGCTACCTTGTCGCCCAGTTCAATCTCAGATACCCTGATAGCTGTCATGGCTATACCGGCCATATGGGTGAAGGCTGCAACATCATATTTCAAACCTTCCGGCACTTTTACACATACCCCATGCCAGCGGTCTGTAATATCAATTTTAAAATACGCGGCATGCGGGCCATAGGTATATACCACGTCCCCGACCGAAAAAGGAACATTGCTCCCTTTTTCCACAATCTCAGCCACTGCCGTGTAACCCGGTACATTCGGAATGGGGAAAAAACTTTCAAGACCGGCCAGACAGGCCAGTTCAGTACCTGCGCTTATGTGCGAAAACAGGTTCTTTAAAATGACTTCGTTCGGACTGGTAATCTTCTCTTCGAAATCAAATTCCGATAGTTCCGCTTTATTAACTTCCGGAACCCAGACACGAAAGGTTTTCATACTCTACATAGTTGTTTCAGTTTCCTTTTGCCGGCGAAGACTGAGCGCGGCCTGTATTTCATCCATTTTGGCATTGGAGAGAGGATAGAAAATACACAGTATGGCCGTGACCAGAGCAATGGCCCCTGGAATAAGGCTCATGGAATACCGTATAGCTGTTAGTGCAGAATCTGTCTGCTGCATTACTTCCTGATTATATCCTGCTCTTCCCAGAACCCAGAGGGTGATGGCTGAACCAAGCGCAATTCCGGCCTTCTGCCCCATAACAACCGCAGAAAAAACCAGTCCGGTGGCTCGTCGGTTGTTTTTCCATTCAGAATAATCTGCAGCATCGGCATACATACTCCATACCAGCGGCATGGTCGGGGCCGCGGCCGCTGACTGGATAAACTGAAAAAATAGTGTTAGTCCGGCATCTGTGGGCCTGCATAAATAAAAACCCGCTATGGATGCCGCTACCAGAGTGAAACAGATAACCAGTGTGTTTCTTTTTCCCAGGTGTTTGGCCAGCCAGTTGGATACAGGAAAAGCCAGAATAAGGATGATAACGATGGATCCAAATACATTAAATGCCGAGAAAAGATCATACCCTGTTTGTATCCCGAATACCTGCAGGGTTTTGACCGACATGTAATATTTGAAAAAGTAAGCCATGGAAGCCGACCAGGCACCAACATAGATAAGATTCAGAGTTGATACAAAGAAAAGTATGATCCAGGGTCTGTTGTTGATCAGATCTTTGAGGTCGGTGAGAAGAGGTGTCCTTTGTTTCGGCGGAGGCGCCACCCTTTCTTTTGTACTGGCAAACGTAAAATAAAAGGCAGCCAGGCTGATAATGGCAAAAACCAGCATGGTTAACATGAATCCTTTCTGCGGATTCATAGGCATATCGTTAGCCGGGTTGTACCCTCCTCCAAACAGATTGGCCAGCGGTTTTGTAAGCCCACGTATGAGAAGTCCGCCTACAAATGCCATCAGAAAACGGTAACTCTGCAAGCTGGTACGGTCAATATGATCATTCGTAATTACTCCCCCGAGAGCATTATACGGCGTCATGATCAGCGAGTAAATGACCATCATCAGAATGTAGGTAACGTAAGCATAGATAGTCTTTCCTGTGAGGCTGAAATCGGGCGTGACGTACATCAGCACCATCAGAATACTATAAGGTATGAAAAACCATAGAATATAAGGTCTGAACTTTCCCCAACGGGTGTTCGTCCTGTCAGCAATCACCCCGACAATCGGGTCAACAAAGGCGTCGAAAAAGCGCGGCAGAAACAGCAAATATCCCGCTGTGATGGCAGGAAGTCCGAAAATGTCGGTGTAAAAAAATCCAAGGAAGAACATCATGCCCTGCCAGCTGATGGTGCTTCCTATTTCGCCGGCGCTGTATCCAAGCTTTTCTTTCAATGTCAGTTTACTCATGATTATTAGTGTTGGTTTTCAGGTGTTTATGTTTTAGCAAATTCTTGATAATACATAACTTCAAAGTGGCTAAGCTGTGGGATAATATAAACCTGATACTAAAGGGAAAGGAATGGAAAACAGAAACTCCCGGAGGAAATAATCATATATAGATTTCATGTTCTGTTGGCTGGTTGTTGGTTCAAATTAAAGAGAATTATTCGAAAAATCCAATAAAATGTTAATTTGGCTTTTCCAAATTTTACGTAATTATGAGAAAGTTTCTTTACTGTTTGCCCTGTGTTTTTCTGTTTATTATAGCAGGATGCAGAAAGCCATCTGCTGGTGATTATCCGATTAAACCTGTTCCATTTACTCAGGTTCAGGTTACCGACAGCTTCTGGTTGCCGAAGATTGAGACCAACCGGACTGTGACCATTCCTTTTGCTTTCCGTAAAAGTGAAGAAACCGGACGCATAGCAAATTTTGCCGTAGCCGGAAAGGTTATTCCGGGCAGGTTTTGCTCGAAATATGGGTATGACGATTCCGATGTATACAAAATTATTGAAGGGGCTGCTTATTCACTGGCTACGCATCCTGATCCGAAACTTGAGGCATACCTGGATTCGCTGGCAAACCTGATTGCAAAAGCACAGGAACCGGATGGTTATTTATATACCATGCGAACCATAAATCCCGACAGTTCCTGGGCAAAGAACCGCTGGGAAAGAGACCCGCTTGGCAGTCATGAATTGTACAATGTTGGTCATTTTTATGAGGCGGCTGTGGCTCATTATCAGGCTACAGGAAAACGCACTCTGCTCGATGTGGCTATAAAAAATGCCGACCTGCTGGTGAATACATTCGGACCTGACAAACTGCATATTACTCCCGGGCATCCGGAAACGGAAATCGGACTGGTTAAACTGTATCGTGCTACCGGCAACAAAAAGTACCTTGAACTGGCCCGGTTCTTTGTTGATCAGAGAGGGAAAAAAGACCCTGATGCGAATCCAAAATACTACCGGGAATATATCCTGACCCACAAACCTCTGCTCGAACAGGATGAAGCAGTTGGGCATGCCGTGAGGGCGCTTTATCTGTATGCCGGAGCTACCGACATAGCGGCTATAATGAACGATAAAGCCTATCTGGAGCATATGGATAAACTTTGGGAAGACGTTGTGTACAGAAAAATTTATCTTACCGGAGGAATAGGAGCCTGGCCTTCATGGGAAGCCTTCGGTCCGGCTTATGCCTTGCCTAATGATACCGCATATGCTGAAACCTGTGCCGCTATAGCCAATGTCCTCTGGAACCAGCGCATGTTTCTTCTGCATGGAGACAGCAAATACATCGACGTGCTGGAACGTTCGCTTTACAACGGTGTCATTTCAGGTTATTCGCTCGACGGTGCCAGGTTTTTCTATCCTAATCCCCTCGAATCAGACGGAAAAACTCCGTTCAACATGGGCTCCTGTACCCGTCAGGAATGGTTCGACTGCTCCTGCTGTCCTTCTAACCTGGCCCGCTTTATTCCTTCTATACCAGGTTATATTTATGCTACCAGAAAAGATACCGTGTATGTTAATCTGTTCATTGGAAGCCGGGCAACCGTGATTATAGGCAACCAGGCCCTTGTTCTCGACCAGGAAACAAAGTATCCCTGGGACGGTAAGGTGAAAATTACACTGCACCCTGCTCCCGGTATGAAAATTATTCTTGCTGTCCGAATACCGGGATGGGTAGAGGGAAAACCCCTCCCTGGCGATTTATATTCCTATCTGAACTCATTTGAAGCTGCTCCGCAAATTCTTGTGAACGGACAACCTGCTGCTGCTACCTCCTTGAACGGATATGTGGTTCTGAATAATGCCTGGAAGGATGGCGACATTGTTGAATGCGACTTTCCGATGGTTGTTCGCAAAGTAGTTGCCAATCCACTCGTAAAGGATGATTCCGGAAAAGTAGCCATCGAACGCGGCCCGATTGTCTTTTGTGCCGAAGGAGCTGACAATCCGTTTGACCTCCGGAATGTCAAGGTTTCTGAGGACACTGAATTTGAACCGGTGTGGAAACCGGAAATGCTGAAGGGAGTTGTTGTTCTTAAAGGGGTGATGCAAACTGCTGACAGGAATGCCGAAACCCGTGAATTAACTCTTATACCTTATTATGCGTGGTCAAACCGCGGCTGTAACCCGATGAAAGTCTGGTTTCCGAAACAGGAACAATAACGGAAAGAAAATGTGTCTTAAGCACCATGGTAACTATAGTGTAAATTCATAAAATCATCATCCATGAAAAAAATTGCATGTATAATGGTTCTGTTTTCTGTATTTGCTCGTGTGAGTTTAGCACAGATACAGGCAAAAGCAGATATTTCCCTTCCGGTACAGTATGAAGAGCTGACGGCTCCTGATTTTATAAAAGCAGTAGAAAAATCGGAGGGAGTTTGCATTATCCCTCTGGGTATTATGGAAAAGCACGGGCCTCATATGCCCCTGGGCACCGACCTTATTGCAGCCCGTAATCTGGCTGTTAATGCAGCTAAGTTAGAATATGCAGTTGTTTTTCCGGAATACTATTTCGGCCAGATTAACGAAGCAAAGCATCAACCGGGAACCATTGCCTACAGCCCTGAATTAACGTGGAAATTATTACAGGAAACATGTAATGAACTGGCAAGAAACGGGTTTTATAAAATAGTGCTGGTAAACGGACATGGCGGTAATAACGATTTTTTGCATTATTTCGTTTTTTGCCAGAATGCTGAGCCTCATCCCTACCAGCTTTACCTGTACGAGCCGCAGATACCCGACTCTGAAATGGCTCAGGCTGAGAAAATGGTAAAATCAAAGGTGGAGGAAATGCATGCCGGTGAACGGGAGACTTCCGAAATGCTTGCTATTAGGCCTGATCTGGTAAAACTGGAAACAGTAAAAACTGAAAGCGGAGAGGACCAGGCACGATTAAAAAACCTTCCTGACTTTTTTACAGCCCTCTGGTGGTATGCCCGCTTTCCCAATCACTATGCCGGTGATGCGCAGTACGCTAATGCTCAGCTGGGGAAATTGCTGGTCGATATCCAGGTAAAGCACCTGGCTAAAGCTCTCCGGCAGGTAAAAGAAGATACAAACTTGAAAAAGCTTCAGGAACAATATCAGAAAGAAACTAACAACCCGCTGAAAGTTAAATAATAAAACATAAAAAGGTTTGTGGTAACAACCTCTGATCAATAAACAACCAAATAATAAATTTTTCTTCCTATGACTGAACCAGCAAACAAAACCGGCCGTGTGGCTTCGCTTGATGCCCTGCGAGGCTTCGATATGTTATGGATCATGGGCGGTAACACGATTATTATCGGATTGGCAACTCTCACAGGATGGCCCTTCCTTGAGGCTGCTGCCCGGCAGATGGAACATGTTTCGTGGCACGGATTTGCCTTTTATGATATGATTTTTCCTCTGTTTCTTTTTATCGCAGGTGTTTCTCTGCCTTTTTCCATGGCAAAGCGGAAGGAGAGGGGCGATACAGGTCTGCAGATCTGGAAACATATGCTAACAAGACTCGTTCTTCTTATTTTTCTCGGAATGATATATAACGGACTTTTGCGGCTGAATTTCGGACATATTCGTGTTGCCAGTGTCCTGGGCCGCATCGGTATCGGTTGGTTCTTCGCTGCGGTAATCGTCCTCTACGCCAACCGAACCTGGAGGTGGATCTGGTTTGCTGTCATACTTCTCGGGTACTGGGCCATCATGGCGCTTATTCCTGCACCGGGCTTTAAGGCAGGAGACCTTTCCTGGGAAGGAAACCTGGTGGGGTACGTTGATCGTCTGCTTCTGCCTGGTTGGCTGCATGAACAGAATTACTTCGACCCGGAAGGAATCCTCTCCGCACTGCCGGCTATAGGAACAGCTCTGCTGGGTGCCCTCACCGGCGATTTCCTGCGCGATGAGAAACGTCTGCCCAAACCGGTACAGAAAGGCATTGCTATCCTGGTTGCCGGCGTCGTGGCACTTATTATAGGCCGTCTCTGGCATAATATCTTTCCCGTTAACAAAAAGCTATGGACAAGCTCATTTGTTGTTTATGCCGGAGGGTGGAGCCTTATTCTTCTTGGAGTATTTTACCTGATTATCGATGCCTGGGGGAAGAAAAAGTGGGCCTTCTTCTTTCAGGTGATTGGTATGAATTCTATCGTAAGCTACCTGATGCAGCCCATGCTCTGCCTGTGGTGTGTGCGAAACTTCTTTTTTGAGGGCATGATAAATCATCTGCCGGAATCATGGAAAACTCTGGCCAACGGACTTACCTATACCCTGGTCTGCTGGCTGGTGTTGTACTTCTTTTATAAGAAGAAGATTTTTTTAAAGATTTAGAAACCTCTTTAAATTGTGTACTCTGAAATTATCCTGCATTCGCGGGTATAGGATTTCTTTTTAGTTATTATTTAACCATGTGAAGCAAAGTGCAGGTAACTGATATGTAAACCGAGATTAGTCAATAGAAACACCATAAAATATTAAACAACTTGTTTCTATTGACTTATCGAGGTAACCCCGACTTATCAAAATCTT
>CAZJQN010000087.1:0-14315 GCA_964548125.1 uncultured Bacteroidales bacterium
CATCCTCATTATATCAGTAATAGGGTTGCCACCGCTATAAGGTATTACTGCAGTGTTACTTATTGCCAAATTTTCTCCGAAAACAAAAGCTCCTTTCTTTGCTTCTGTATTAACTCTAATACTATACCGGTCAAGGTTTGTTCCCTTTAAGGTACCAGTGTTGGAGAAATAATTTGTTGAAACAAGGTAATTGCTATTCTCATTTCCTCCAGAAATCCCTAAATTATAATCTTTTGAGATTCCAACTTGCAGTGTTTCCGTTTCCCAGTCTGTATTGTTTTCGAAATGATTTTGTCGAGGGCTTCCGGCATTATCATACGCCATATCATTATAGTAAAAGAATTCAGTTGTATCCATCAAGTTTAAGGAAGGTAATTTTTCAAATCCAATTTTGGAAGAGAAATCCACCTTGGTAGGGCCGAATTTTCCTTTTTTGGTTGTTATTATGATTACTCCATTTGCAGCTCTGTTTCCATAAATTGCAGCCGCAGAAGCATCTTTAAGGATCTGAACTGATTCAATATCGTTAACATTAAGGTCTCTCAAACCGCCGGTGAATAAAAATCCATCGAGAACATAAAGTGGGTTATTATTGCTAATATTTCCGATACCTCTTATTTTAATATTTGGTTCGCTTCCGATATCCCCATTTGATCTGATCGTTACACCTGAGGCCATCCCCTGTATGGCTTCTCCAATAGATAACGATTGAACATTTCTAAAATCATCGGTATTCACAACTGAGACTGCTCCGGTTAAATCTTTTTTCTTAATGGTACCGTACCCTATAACAACTACCTCATCCATTAATGCAATATCCTGTTCAAGAACCACGTCGATAATGGTATTATCATCTACTGGAATTTCCTTTGATAAATAGCCAACAAAGGAAAAAATTAGAATAGCATTATTTCCGGATACATTAATTGTATAATTACCGTTCAGATCAGAAACGGTTCCATTGAATGTGCCTTTTTCTAGTATATTAACACCAGGTAATGCGGATCCATTCGGTTCGGTAATTTTCCCGGTAATTTTAATTTTTTGGGCATAAGAATAAGTTACAAAAAATAAAAGTAATTGGATTAGTAGCAGTTTTGGTTTCATAATTGTAAGTATTAGCTTATGAATTCTCATATAAATTTACAATGCGATACATTTCAGTTATTTGTAAAAATGTTCAGATTCCATGTAATTTTGTTCAATGTTGATATTTAGCTGAACTATTAGGTGGTTGAGATAGACAGAAATTTTAAGTTTAGATTCATGACCACAAGTTTCAATTTGTGTCATTATAGAGTTAAGTTGATTTATTGGAGTTATAGTAGTACCATAATCTCCTCATTAGCAGGACAAATAGGAATGAGATGAACTGTTACATAAAAATATTTCGATACATAAAAAAAGCAAGTCGGAAATCAATAGGCTAATAGAAAGCAAAAAGAAGGCAAATACTGGAGTAAAAAATCCACCGGAGTATTTTGTTATACTTCTTTCTGTCTTTGTGATCTCTGTAAGCTTCCTTCAAAAAACCTCCGTGCTTTTCCGTATCCTCCGTGGTGAATAACTCACCATAGAGCCCACAAAGTCACACGGAGAAAAATCCGAGAGGCGGACATGTTAAAAAATCATTTGTAGGGTGAATTCGTTTAACTTGCAAAGAGGTCAGAATATGGATTGTACCTAAATGGACATATGATTAGTCAGTAATTAAATACCGGGTATACAGAAGCAGATAATATTTATGATGTATGGTTCATGTATTGATAAAATATGATTTGAACTAACCATGAATTATTTTTTATTGCGAATCAGATAAATTCTAATGTTCGCTTTCTCGTTCTCATGCTCAAGGGTTATTTCAGCCTCGGGCAGGGCACGGAACAGGCTTTCAATTTGTGTATAGATTTCTTTATTATAGCGGTTGGCGACAAGAATGATGGTTCTGTATTGACTGAGCAGTTCTCCTGCCGAATGAGGTTTATCAAACCAGTCGAAAAAACGTCCATCGTATTCTTTAAAAAGGTACGTGTTTGGATAGATTTCGCTGAGGGTTTGGCCGAAGATCCTGCTTCCGGCCGGGGTCATCAGCATGCCGAAAAATAAACCGTATTCGGGGCAGATGCTCCAGTTGTCGGAACTAAGGAGGAGGGCGTCTGGTGCAGGAAGCTGTCGGAGAAAACGTATGCTTTCCAACTTGGCTTCGTAGGTTTTCTTTTTCAGGGGCAAGTACATTCTGTGCTGTCGGAAGGTTTGCGGATGGATGGCAATGAGATATACCATCAAAGCATATAGGAGATACTCAATCCGTCGGAACCTTTCGGGGATCATCCGGATGAACATCTGAATGCAGACAAGGAGAAGAGGGATGATCATCAGGAGTTCAGGGATGAGGTACCGTTCGGAATAGTGTTTCGCGACAATGAAAATCCCCAGTATTTCAGCAACGAGCATTCCGGCCAGAAGAGAAGGGAGGGCGCTGCCTTTCATTTTGTTTCGTAAAGGAAGAAGATAGCTTGCAAGAAGGATCAGTATGCCAGCCAGAATCACGGTAAACAAAATTTTCTTCTCGTGCGCTATGGTGCCGAGATGAGAAAGAAACTGGCTGAGGTCGAGCACATTGCTTTCACCGGTGCCATATACTCCGCTATGGAGTACCAGAGCTTTGATCCACCGGAAAAAATCGCTGGTTTTTGTAAAGAGAGGGAACGTGAAGAGGTAAAAGAAAACAGCGGTAAGGAATGTGTAACTGCCTTTTTCCTTCCAGTTACGGAGCATAAAAAGAGGAAGGAGAAGAAAAGATACAAAATTGAATTTCATGGACAGGCCCAGACCTGATATTATTGCATACATCCATACCCTGCGGGCGGCCAATCCGTGGGAAGGCAGTTGTTGCCGTGCATCAAGCCACAGGTAGGCAAAGAAAAGGGCAAAAAAAGGAATAAAGAGGGGTTCTATCATGGCCCGTTCGAGAGCAGAAAAAACCTGTTCGGCCACAAAGGGTGCAAACTGAAGGAAAAGAGCTGCAGGCAGGTTGCCGGTACGACGGTATACAACATATCCTGCCAGGAAGACGCCGGCCGCAACTATCAGAATGATGCAAATACTGATGATGTGGAGGTAGAGGTCGGGGTGCTGAAGAGCATCCTCGGGGAAGGATGTTCCTGGCCGGAACAAATGAATAATGCGGGCAGTGATGCCTTCCATCACCTGTAAGGGTGTCCCGGGCTGATCTATGAACAGGTCCAGATGTCCCATGGTGAGGGCAATGCCGCTGAAAAGAAAGATGAATTCAGGATCTGTGGCAACGAGGGAGAAAGGCCCGCCGGCAGATCGAAGCTGAAAACCGAGATATATCAGCGAAAGGGGGATGAGGAGGAGGAGAAATGCCGGAAGCTTTTGGATGAAGGAAAGGAATCTAGCCCTGGTGTTTTGAGATAGCATGTTGTTCAGTACTGGAAAGTTAATTCAACGGTGCGGAAAGTTTGAGGTTCAATGGTATGTGAAAGAGCATGGGGTTTTATGCGGGCTTGGAAGGTAGTATGCTAAACCTCAGACACAAATCTACATTAAAAATTCAATCCTGAAGACCTGATGTTGAAGTTTGAATTGTAAAGATTCCAGAGTTCTATGGTAGCGTAAAGCGTAGATCGTAAAGCCATAAGTGAATGCCTGACGGCAAATAGCCCAAAAACGTAAAATTCTATTTCCCGGTAGGGGATGAAGGTCAATGTTGTCTGGTTGTCATAGTTGTCATCGTTGTCAGGTTGTCCGGTTGTTATTAACAATGACAACAATGACAACGATGACTGCAATGAGTCCCCTGTGGTTTTTTAACTACTTCAGCCCTCGTTTTTCGAGCAGAGGTTCAATAGAAGGCTCTTTGCCACGGAAGGTACGGTACATATCCATTGCTTCGTACATGCCTCCACGGGAGAGAATATGATCACGGAATGCCTGGGCTGTCTGCTGGTCAAAGATATTGCCTTTTTCCTTGAATGCAGCAAATGCATCGCAATCAAGTACTTCAGCCCAGATATAACTGTAATAGCCTGCTGAGTAACCACCGGAGAAAACATGGGCAAAATAGGTACTACGGTAACGCGGATCAATTTCGGGTATCAGTCCGATGCGATCCATTGACTGTTTTTCAAAGGCAGGAACATCCACCGGAGTGGTATCTTTCACTGTATGATAGTCCATATCAAGAACCGAAGCAGCAAGATATTCAACGGTTGCAAAACCCTGGTTGAATTTGCCGCTTTCCACTATTTTATTGATAAGGTTGGGAGGAATGACCTGTCCGGTCTGGTAATGTTTTGCATATACCTGAAGCACTTCGGGTTCAAAGGCCCAATGTTCCATGATCTGGGAGGGGAGTTCTACAAAATCGCGGGGAACTTCACCGGTACCACGGTAAGTGTAATCGGCAAACAGGCTGTGGAGAGCGTGGCCAAATTCATGGAAGAAGGTTTCCACTTCGTCAGGAGAAAGGAGTGATGGGGTATTTCCTGAAGGAATAGTAAAATTTGTGACGATAGAAACCACAGGAGGTACGCGATTTCCCTTTTCATCCTTTTCCTGTTCCCGGTATTCGGTACACCAGGCTCCTCCCCGTTTTCCGGCTCTCGGGAAGAAATCGAGGTAAAGAATTCCAAGGTGCGAACCATCTTTATCAAGCACCTCAAACGACTGAACATCGGGGTGGTATTTTGGGAGATCGGGCAAGGGTTTAAAGATAATTCCATATAGTCGGTTGGCTGTGTAGAATACTCCTTCACGTACGTTATTCAGTTCGAAATACGGGCGGAGCATATTTTCGTCAAGGTCGTATTTTTGTTTGCGCACCTTTTCGGCATAATACCACCAATCCCATTTAGCCAGTTTAAAACCTCCTTTTTCCTGGTCAATCATTTTCTGCATGTCGGCAGCTTCTTTTCTGGCAACCGGCAGGGCAGCATTCCACAGGCGCATGAGAAGATCGTAAACATTGGCCGGTATTTTGGCCATGTTTCGGTCAAGCACATAATCGGCATACGTATCGAAGCCGAGCATTCTGGCCTTTTCGAGACGAAGTTTAACCAGGCGTGAAATGATATTTTTGTTATCGTACTCATTATCGTGGTTAGCTCTGTTGGCATAGGCGGTTTTGATCTGTTCGCGCAAAGCCCGGTTTTTATTATATTGCAGGAACGGAACGATGCTGGGCACGTCGAGGGTAAAAACCCATTTGCCTTCGAGGTTGCGTTCTTTTGCTGCCTGTGCGGCCATATCAATGATGCTCTGAGGCATTCCTTCCAGATCGGCAGGATTATCAATAACCAGTTGATAATTTTTGTTTTCAGCCAGCAGGTTATCACCGAATTTAACCGAAAGCATCGACAGTTCCTGATTGATCTGACGCAGTTTTTCCTTTTCGGCCTCCGGTAAATCAGCTCCTGAACGGACAAAGCGCTTATAGGTATTATCGAGCAGTTTCATCTGTTCAGGGGTCAGTTGAAGATTTTCCCTCGCATCATAAACGGCCTTCACACGGTTGAATAATTTTCCGTTGAGGAATATATCATCCATGTGTTTGGTAAGAATGGGTGTGACTTCCTGGTTGATTTTCTGCAACTCATCGTTGGTATTGGCTGAATAGAGGTTAAAGAAGACGGGAGTTACTCTTTCTAGCATTTCTCCCGAGCGGTCAAGTGCAACGATGGTATTTTCGAAAGTTGCGGCATCCTTATTGGAAGCGATTTTTTCAATTTCCCGGGCATGCTGTTTTATTCCTTCCTGAATAGCGGGCAGGAAATGTTCGTTTTTAATTTTTTCAAAGGGGGGAACTCCAAAGGGAGTGTCAAATTCGGAAAAGAAAGGATTTTCTTTCCTGGCACCTGTACAGCCTGCCAGCAGGGTGGCAGAGAAGATCATTATCATCGGTAGTTTCACGGTTTTTAAAGTTTTGTTAAACATGCATTTTCGCAAATATAGAGGAATAAGGTTATTTTTTTATGTTTTAGAATAGCATTTAAAGAAATGTCATGAGAATTTTATCAAAGAGGGAACGGCAGGTGAGGGAAGTCGATTTTTGGATCGTTGTTCCGGTATATGGGGTAGATTGGGGTGTGATGGGTGTTGTATTATCATGTAGCCGGCGTATTCATATTGTCAGTGATGCCTGGGTTATGGGTTGGATGGTTTAGATATCGTTCAATCAGATAGTGTATCAGATAGAGCAAAGGTGTAAGCAGAATGGCAAAGGAGATTTTATACAGATATTGCATGGTTCCTGTTTCAATTACTTGTCGGAGGTTCCAGTTTCCCATGAGGTAAAAAGCGATGAACAGGATAATATAGCTGTCAATTAGCTGGGAGACAATGGTAGATCCTGTAGCTCGCAGCCAGAGAGCTTTATGGCCGGTTAATGCACGCAGATAAATAAATACAAAAACATCCACAAGCTGGCTTATAAGAAAAGCAGTTACCGACCCGATTACAATGGACACTCCCTGCCGGAATATAAGGGAATATGCGTAATTTATATCGAAAGGAGTTCCGGAGGGATCGGTTCCGTTAAGTTCCTTCCAGAAAGGAGCCGGGGGGAGGAATGTGGCCATCAGGATAACCAGGGAAGCAAAAATAATGATGCCGGCAGCCAGGAACGACATTTTTCGCACGCCTACTTTACCAAAATATTCGTTGGTAATATCCGAAAGGATGAAGGCAAATGGCCAAATAAGAACGCCCACGCTCATATTTATTTGCAGGGGGAAGCCTTTTCCTGCATCTGCCAGAGGTTCGAGTAAAGCTGAAAAAGAGAAGATTTTTGTTCCTACCAGTTCAGCAAGGAGCACGTTGCCGATAAAAATACCGGACAAGATGAAAAAGAGGTTCTGCCTTTTATCGTCTGACTGATGAATATTATTTTTCAGCATGGCAGAATAACAACCGTGTGTTGCAAAAGGTTCACGGAAAAACCTTTCATTAAATAACCCGAAACAGGCTTATTCCCTGAGAAGCTGGTATAATTCCCCGCTCATGCGGAAAAGTTCCTGTTCGGCCTGTTTGGCCTGCACTTTGGCTGAAATAAGACGGCTTTCGGCATCAATTTGTTTTTGTTGCACTGTTCTCAGGTCAATAGCACTAAGGGAACCCAGTCGGTATTTCTCGGCGGCGATTGCAACATTTTCACGTACCATTTCCAGGTTACGGTTTTCCATGCGAATAAGCGATAGTGCGTTAGCATAATTCCGATAAGTCTTGAATACATCGGAGCGCAATGACAATTCTTGTTCCTGGTAAGATATTTCAGCTGATTGTTGCATCAGGCGGGCATTTTTCAGATCTGTGTTACGGTTAAACCCTTCGAAGAGGGGGAAACTTGCTGTGAGGCCGTAAGTGTAACCATAACTTTTATTTTGCTTCATAATACCAATTTGTGCATGGGAAATGTTGTAGTTATAAGCCGTGTAGAACGACAATCGGGGGAAATAGTCTCCCATGGCCTGTTTGGTAGTGAGGGAAGCCAGTTGGCTATTGCTACGGGCTGCCAGAAGCAGCGCGTTATTCTCCAGCGATTTTTCAAGAAGAGGTTCCAGAAGAAGGTTGTCCAAAACAGGTACATCTTTTTTAACAGAGAAGGAAATTTGCGGATCGCGGCCCATCAGGACGTTCAGATCAGCTTTTAACTGTTGTACCAGATTTTCTGTCTGCAAGAGGCGTGCGCTATCGGCATCAAGGTCTGAGAGGGCCTGCAGAAGGTCAAGCTTTGAATCGGCACCATATTGTATTCGGGCTTCAGCTAACCTTTTTCTCTCTAACGAAAGCTGCAGGGCTTCCCTGATAACGTCGAGCATCATTTCCTGTTGAACAATCTGGTAATAGGCGGCCACCATACGGATAACATTCTCTTCGATGGCAATCCGGGCCTGAATTTCACCCATTTTTTCCAGTTCATTCAGGCGTTGTTTGCTGATAAACATATTGAATCCGTCAAAAATTGTCCATGTAAGAGTGGCATTGGGATTGAAATTGTCGGAATGAGCGTTTTTCCCTTCTCTTACATCGCCGGAAAAGAATTCAAGTTTGGTGTTGTTCACTGTCCAGCTTTTGGTACCTGAAGCCGTGAGAGTTGGCAGGAACCCGGCCTTTCCCAGGGTATTGTTGTTTTCGGCTATTGCGGCATCAATGCGGGCCAGGCGTATGGAAAAGTTTTGTTCCAGACCTGTAGCGATTACCTCAGCCAGCGAAATAGTATCCTGTGCCTGAACCGGAGGAGAGATCATGGCAAGAGCACTGCCAACGATCAGGACAAGTATTTGTAGGTGCGCCATTTTTTTGCAAGATAAAAAGGACTGAACGAGAATATTTCTTTTGTTGTACTTCATTTAGCGAAGTTATTTCAGCGGGTTATTTTTTTTCTGGTAATGTAAGTGTAGAGGGCTGGAATAACATAAAGGGTGAGGATAAGTCCGAGCAGGAGTCCACCTATGATAGCAATTCCCATCGGGACACGGCTTTTGCCTGAAGCCCCTATGGCAAAGGCAATCGGCATGGCACCGAGGATGGTGGCGAGGCTGGTCATGATGATAGGCCGGAAACGTCGTGCGGCTGCATCGATAACAGCCTCTTTGATGGCAAGGCCTGCCCTGCGGCGCTGATTGGCGAATTCGACAATCAGAATACCGTTTTTGGTTACGATGCCGATGAGCATGATCATACCTATCTGGCTGAAGATGTTTAGTGTTTGTTTGAACAGCAGGAGGGATAGCAGGGCACCAGCCACTGCCAGCGGAACGGTCAGCATGATGGTGAGCGGGTCGCGGAAACTTTCGAACTGGGCGGCCAGAACCAGATATATGAGGATAAGGGCCAGCATGAATGCGAACAGAAGGCTTCCGCTGCTCTGGGCAAAATCTTTGGAAGCTCCGGTAAGAGCGAGGGAAAAGGTTTCGTCAAGGGTAGCATCAGCAATCCGGCGCATTTCTTCAATGCCCTGGCCAATGGTGGTTCCGGGGGCCGGGGCAGCGCTGACGGTTGCTGAAATGTACCTGTTGTAGCGGTAAAGCTGGGGCGGGTTGCTCTGTTCAGAAGTTTTTACCAGGTTTTCAAGCTGAATCAACTCACCGCGGTTGTTTCTCAGATAAATACCTTTCATGTCGGAGGGCTTGCTCCTATCAGTCCGCCTGGCCTGGCCGATGATCTGATACTGTTTATCGTTCCTGATGAAGTACCCATAACGCTGGCCACTGTAAAGCAACTGGAGGGTCTGCGCTATGTCTGAAACCGATACCCCGAGGGCTTTTGCCCGGTCACGGTCAATTTCCACAACCAACTCAGGTTTGTTGAATTTCAGATTCACATCGGCAACCTGAAACATAGGGCTTTCCTGGACTTTTTCCATGAACTTCGGTAACGCTTCTTTCAGCTTGTCGAAATTTGGAGCCTGAAGAACTACCTGTACCGGAAGGCCTGTTCCCCGCGTGGTTCCAATGGTCTGTTCCTGGGTTACCAGGGTCCGGGCGAAAGTGTATTTGCTGAAACGGCGGGTAAGGTCGTCGGCCAGTTCCTGTTGAGTACGCTCCCGGGTAGAGGGGTCGGTAAGAAGGATTCTGATGAAAGCAGAATTCACAGCGCCGCCTCCGAATCCGGGCGAAGTGATGGCTGTGTAGGCTTCCTTTTCAGGCAGGGTATCAATTGTTTCCAGCAATAAGACTACATAATCATCCATTTTTTCGAACGAAGTGCCTTCAGGTGCCGTTGAAACTATGCTGAGTTGGCTTTTATCTTCCAGTGGAGCCAGTTCGGCCGGAAGCATGCGCCATAAAACGACAATGGTTACAACAGCTACTGCCATAATAACTAAGGCTATCCATCGTTTTTCGACAAAACGGGTAAGGGAATTCCGGTAAAAGCTGATGAGCTGATTCATCTGTTTTTCTGTGGTTGCGAAAAACCTGCTTTCCCTTTTGCGTTTTCTGATGAAGCGTGCGCTCATCATGGGGGTCAGTGTAAGGGATACAAAAGCCGAAATAAGTACGGCACCGGCCATTACAATGCCAAATTCACGGAACAACCTGCCGGTGAGGCCCTGAAGGAAGATTATGGGCAGAAAGACTGAAGCAAGAGTGATAGTGGTGGAGATGATGGCGAAAATAATTTCTTTCGAGCCTTCATGTCCGGCTTTCATAGGCTCCATTCCACCTTCAATTTTGTGATAAATGTTTTCCATAACAACAATGGCATCATCTACCACAAGGCCCGTTGCGAGAACAATAGCCAGAAGGGTGAGGATATTAATACTGAAACCGGCTATGTACATTATAAAAAATGAACCGATCAGTGAAACAGGTATGGCTACTACCGGTATAAGAGTGGTGCGGAAGTTGCGAAGGAAAAAAAGAATAATTAGTACAACCAGGGTAAAGGCGATAAGGATGGTTTCTTCCACTTCCTTAATGGCTTTGCGAATGGAACGTGTTGCATCCAGCGCAATCCCGAGCTGAATATCGGAAGGAATTTCCTGGCGGAGGGTTTCAACCCGCTTATAAAATTCGTTTGCTATGTCAATATAGTTTGCTCCGGGCTGGGGAGAGAGTGCAACAGCAACCATTGGAATTTTCTGGTTTCCACGTAACAGGGTTCGGTCATTTTCGGGTGCATAATACGCCTCTCCAATGTCGGAAAAGCGGATCATAGCTCCGTTACTTTCCCGGATGATCAGGTTGTTGAATTCCTGGGGATGGTCGAGCCGGCCGAGGGTTCTGATGGAGAGTTCGGTCTGGTAGCCCTCGATGCGGCCTGTGGGTAATTCGATGTTTTCACGGGAAACTGTCGATTGAATGTCCTGCGGTGTTATACCATAGGCAGCCATTTTTTCCGGATCAATGGCAAGACGGATGGAATAGCGTTTTTCCCCCCAGATGTTCACCTGTCCTACCCCGGGAATCGTCTGCAACCGTTCCTTGAAAATGTCGTTGGCGATATCGCTAAGTTCCAAAAGATTCCTTCTGTCACTCTGTATGGTGAGAGAGAGAATAGGGAAAGCGTTGGCATCGGCTTTGCTTACTACGGGTGGATCGGCATTGGGCGGAATGCGGTTAATGGCACGGGAAACCCTGTCGCGCACATCATTGGCAGCTGCCTCCAGATCGGTGCCCAGCTCAAATTCAACAGAAATGCTGCTTCGGCCTTCGCTGCTCGTTGATGAAATACTGCTGATACCGGCAATACCGTTAATGGATGCTTCGAGGGGTTCAGTTACCTGCGATTCAATTACCTGTGCATTGGCTCCTGTAAGGGTGGTCGACACAGTTATTATTGGAGGGTCCACATTGGGATATTCCCGAACACCGAGGTAGGTAAAGCCGATAATTCCGAAAAGAAGAATGATCAATGACATTACCGTTGCAAGAACGGGACGGTTTATGCTGAGTGAGGAAATGTTCATATCCGGAACATTAATTGGTTTTTCCTGAAGGCATTACATTAACCGGGGCATTGACACGTACCTGAAGCAGGCCGGAAATGATGACCGAATCCCCTGTTTTTAACCCACTGGTTACCACCACACTGCTGTCGGTGCGCATGGTAACGTTTACATCGGATGATTTGCAAAGGCCGTTTTTAACCAGATATACCATTTGTCCGTCAAGTTTCGGAACAAGAGCCTGTGCCGGTATGACAAATGCTTCAGGAAAATGTTCAAGAAGGAGGTTGATGCGGGCAAAGGAACCAGTCATAAGTTTTCCCTCCGGATTTGTGACAAGTGCACGTGCTTTCAACGAACGGGTAGAAGGGTCAATGCCAGGTTCGGTTGCGTAAATTTTTCCTGAATAAACAGTTTCAGAATCACCAATAGTAAAGCGTACGGTTTTTCCAGAAACAACTCCGTATGCAAGTCGTTCAGGAACCGAAAATTCAAGTTTCATCGGATTGGTTTGCTGAAGCGTGGCTATGACGGTTGACGTGGAAACATAGGCGCCAGGACTCACGGAACGCAGGCCGATTTTCCCGTCAAAAGGTGCGTAGATTCTCATCTGATCAAGGCGTGCCTTCAGCAGATCACGGTCAGCGCGCAGGGTATTTACTAAATTAAGAGCAGCATCATACTCTTCCTGGCTAATTCCCTGAATTTCGAGAAGCTTTCTTTTTCGAAATTCATCCTTTTCGGCTATATCGAGCTGAAGATTGGTTTTTCGTATCTGAGCTTCCAGATCATCATCTTTCAGCCTGACGAGAAG
Organism: uncultured Bacteroidales bacterium; assembly: GCA_964548125.1. Lineage (GTDB taxonomy): Bacteria > Bacteroidota > Bacteroidia > Bacteroidales > JAAYUG01 > JAAYUG01. The sequence goes on from CAZJQN010000087.1 coordinate 12,228, forward strand.
CTGGCCCTTATGTACCAGACTACCTTCACTGAAATTGAGTTCTATTATTTTACCTGGTACTTCGGGCCGGAGTTCCACCTCTTCGGCTGGAAGAAGTGTTCCTACAACATCGGCCAGTGCATCAGCTGGCTGTGGTTTAACTACCAGAATATCGACAACAGGAACCCGCTGACGGTTCATTCTTCCATTCTGATCGGATGATTTTTTACAGGAAAGCAGTGAAATTCCTGTGCCGACCATAATTACAAAAGCAATTGCTATTTTGGTTCTGTCTATCATAAGTTGGAACATGAAATTACAGTAAACTATGACAACAATGTCCCCGGAAAGTTTGCACAATTATTTCTTTTTTTTTAAAAAAATTTGAACTGTTTTGATACACCAGGAATGTAGCACCCTATGGAAATGGCTTCCGGCTTTATCATCCTCCCTTTCCAGGTTTTCAGCCCATCCCTCTGGTTCATTTCATGAAGCGGGTAAAAAGAGGATCAGTAAGTACCTGATGGTGATCGTTATTGAGTGGAAACAATTCGATGCCTATTGTCCCCTTAAAATTTAATTTATCAATTTCCTGCAGAACATTGCCGTAGTTGATCTCACCTGTACCAGGTTCATGTCTTCCCGGATGGTCGGCCATATGGAAATGGGCAATACGGGAAATACATTTCTTAATATTGGGAATCAGGTTTCCTTCGCTGATCTGCTGATGATATATATCGAAAAGCAACTTCACTTCTGGACTATCGACAGCCTGGACAATTTCAAACGCTTCATCGGAACGGACAAGAAAATATCCAGGGTGATCGAACAGCACATTCAAAGGTTCAATAGCAAGGATAAGTCCGGTATTTTTTAATAGGGCAACAGCCTTTTCCAGACCGGACAGCAGAGTATCCTTCTGCCGGAATCGGGGCAATCCGGTCAATTCATTTCCTACCTGAGAGATAATAATTTTTGCCTTCAGTTTTAAAGCCACTTCTATAGTTTCTGCAAGGCCGTCGAGATATGCATTCTGAAGATCCGGGTCGACTAATGAAATAAACCGGGTACAGAAAGCCTGGGTGGTTAATCCCAGTTCTTCATTCTTTTCGGTGATAGCATTCAGATCCTTATCCCACCAACTCCAGAATTCATAATGAGTAAAACCCAGAGAAGCAACAGCCTTAATACGTTCCGGAAAGGGCAGAGCATCAAAGAAAATCTCCAGGCAGGGTGAGAAGACCAGCATGGTGGGAGAATTTACCGGCAGACAATGTTCTTCTCCAGCTTTTCGAGGATAAGGTTACCTGTTTCCCTTTCACCGGTGTTGTAAATTCCCATTAAGCAACATTTTTGTACCGACAGGGTAACAGGTCCGTTATACTTATCGTTCAGAAAATATCTTTTTTCAGGTTCTGGTGCTTCGCCGGAATTTAGGGAAGCAAGGTATTCTTTCAGTACCTGCAGGGCCGATGCCTGATCAGGCATGACGATCAGAAAGACATTGAAACGGTTGGAATTAATTTCGTATTCAGTGGTGAATGCCTTATTCAGGAAAGAATAGCCAAGAAAACCCGAATTGATATACATCTCACTGCCAGTAACTTTGTTTTCAGCTGGAAACCAGGTTAATGGTTCCGGGAGAGAGTTGTTTCCTCCCAGTTTTTCATTTACCAGTTTTGCCAGAGTAGTCATAGCCTCTTTGATTGAAGGAGAAGCATCTTTTGATCGGATTTTTACATAAAAACAACCGGACAGGAAATTCAGAAAATCATCGCCGATGTAAGCTTCCGCCCCAATGGTTACAGGCACAGCGTCAGAAGGCTTTTCGGACCGGAAGATACCGAAGGCGTTTTCAGGTGTCTGGTGGCGATAGATTTCGAGGGTCAAATAGGATCCTTTTCTCCCGGTATATTCACCCATATACAATTCCCTGAAATCATAGGCGAGATAGCTTTCTGCTGCTCCGTCAATAATGTTCCATAGGTTTTCAGGGTTGTAGGTCTGAATAACGGAAGGTTTTTTCCATCCTTTGAGGTCGGGAAAATAGTCACGGGAAGGTTCGCCGGCCCTGAGTAAAACCGGAATAATGAAAAGAATAGCTATGAA
>CAZJQN010000088.1:0-14187 GCA_964548125.1 uncultured Bacteroidales bacterium
AAAATTACAGATTTCTGTCTATAATTTTGTCCGATGAATTTGGGGGCTAAAACAGTGGGTTAATCTCAATGCATTAGAAAAATTTCTAATACATTTTCGGAATTAAAATATTACTATTCAAACAAAGGAGGTCAAACCTTAGAACGTGATTATGATTCTTCCAGAAACAATTTGCGAAAAGAAGTTATTTGAAAAACTATCCTTTAGAAAACAAACTCGATTTAAACACTGAAACATAGGTTCTTTTGACAAACTCTGTTACCAGTTCTTGTTTTTATATTCCATCATGAGTTATTATTATGTGATTCTTTTCTGACAGCAGACGGAGTCACTCCATAATGATCCTTAAAACACACAGAAAAATACTTTGGATTACTGAAGCCCAGTCGATATGCAATTTCCGAAACTGAAAGACGTGGTTCATTGCGTAACCAATACACTGCCCTTTGCATTTTATAATTAAGAATGAAGGAATTGGGCGTCATGCCAGTTATCTCTTTCACAAGGGCGTATAATTTACTCCTCCCCATGCCCATTTCCCTGGCAAGGTCATTGATATTAAAATCGGATGCATCCAGTTTATTCTCGATCAACGATTCAATCCTGGATAGAAGTTCCTTATCAGTCTCCGACATTCCAGTATATTTTGCCTCGTCGGAAAGCGTCTGGCTGAATTTTTCTCTTAGCATTTTCCTCCCTTTGACCAGGTTATTGCAACGAATGATCAAACTTCTCGGATCAAAAGGTTTGGTGATATAATCATCGGCTCCGAGCTGGTACCCGCTGACAATCTGATCTGAATCAACCTGTGCTGTAAGTAGTACAACAGGTATATGGGAAAGTTCATAATTGAATTTTACGCGCCGGCATAATTCTCTGCCTGATACCCTGGGCATCATTATATCAGTAAGAATAATGTCCGGTCGGTATTCCAGAATTTTTTTATAGGCTTCTTCTCCGTCATTTGCTGTTTCAACTGTATAGAACGGACGAAAAAGTTCCTTCAAAGCTACCAGAAGATCTTCATCATCTTCAGCAATTAAAATTACTGGTTTTTTATTCTGATCTATCTCCGGGTCAATTTCTCCGGCCAATTCTTCCGATGTTATTTTAAAACTTACAACCCTCTGCACATTATCATATGGCTGTGAATATTTTTGTTCCGAAGTAAAATGCTCATCGCCTAAAAGCAATTCTACCCTAAAAACACTACCATGCCCTTCAACGCTTTCTACAGTAATTTTACCTCCATGCAGTTCAACAATGCTCTTTGTCAGGGCCAGTCCTATGCCTGAACTCATAACAAAGGTGGGGTCAGAGGCAATATTTTCTGCCTGATAAAAACGATCAAAAATACGATTAAGATCATGCACCGGGATACCAACTCCTGTATCCGTAACTTTTACTACTACTGATGAAGAGCGACGCACCACCGAAAGAGTAATAGAATCGCCCTTACGGGTAAACTTAAACGCATTGGAAAGAAGATTATAAAAAACTTTCTGCATTTGAACAGGATCAAACCATACTTCAATAACGGGATCAGCATATTCAAAACTGAACTTTATCTGCTGCGAAACAGCATAATCATGAAAAGCGGCAAAGATATCGGCAAGAAATTCAATAAGATTATTGTTACTTACTTTCAGTTTGAATTGTCCTTGTTCCTGCTTGCGAAAATCAATCAATTCATTCACAAGATTTTTCATTCGCATGGCATGTTTCTGGATTTTTCTGATCTTATTATGAATTGCAGGTGTTAGAGCTGCATGTTGAAATAAAAGCTCAATCTGAGCCAGGATAAGGGTAACCGGCGTTCGGAATTCATGAGCTATATTTGTAAAAAACCTCAGTTTTGACTGATTTAATTCTTCAATGCGCTGTTTTTCTTTTCTTTCAAACGCAAGAGAGGCCATTAGAATAGCACGCGAACGGTAAAATAACAGAACTGCGGTCACAATTCCAGAAAGTATTAGAAAATATGCAATATAAGCCAGAGAAGATGCATACCAGGGAGGACGTACTTTAATTCCCAACTGCACCTGATGGTTCCCCTGGAAACTTCCTGTATTAATCTCCCGCACTTTCAAGGTATAGCTTCCCGGAGGAATATTCGTATAGGTTATAGTATGATCATTTGCACGAATCCATTCTTCGTCAAACCCTTCAAGGATATACTCATAATCATTCTGCAGGTGCGGAATGTAATTTGAGGAAGCAAATTCTACGATCAGGTTTGACTGGTTATGCCGAAGTTTAATAGACCGAACAAAAGGAATGGCTTCTTTTAAAATTCCATCCGGGCTTCCAGGTTCTGCTTGCCGGTTGTTGATATAAATTTTCGAAAAATACAGAGCATAATCTGTTGCAAATGGTTCTATCGACTTTTCACCAAACGATACCAAACCATCAATCCCTGCAACAAAAATTTGCCTGTCGGATGTAATAAACAAACCATTTTCCTCCAGAAACCCTGATAATGGAAATCCTTTTCTTGCAAGTAAATGTTGTGCTTCATTTCGATCCACATCAAAAAACGTTATTCCCTTATTTGTGGTTATAATCAGCCGGCCTGAAGGAGCTTCGGCCAGATTATAGCAAAAGTTGCTCAACAAATGGTTTTTCTCTTCATCATAATGGAGAAATGTGCCTGTTTTCTCAACATATTGTATCAATCCGCTACCCTCGGTAGTCATAAAGATCCTGCCTCTGCTGTCTTCAATCATTCGTGTAATTCTGTAACGCGAATAAGGCAACGAATCATCAGGAGTATAGGCAAATTTTTCAAGAATATTCTTGTGAAAATCGTATCTGAAAAGTGTATTAGCCAATTGCGATAACCACATTCTTCCCTTTGAATCAATGAGAATGCAGTTAAAAATCATACCGAAGGGATTTTCTTTTGTTGTAATTTGAGGTTCAAAACTGCTAATTTTCCCTGCATCAGGGTCGAATACTACCAATCCTCCCTGGGTTGCCAGGTAGAGTTTGCCCTCATACATAGCCATACCCCCTATAACGTCGTTCGGAAGAGTATTTGGTTGGCCAGGTATATGACGGTATGATGTAAATACCAGAGAAGCAGGATCAAGTACTACCAATCCGCCAGTATGTGTTCCAATATAAAGCTTCCTTCGTTTCTGATCAAATACAATTGATTTCAGATTGTTATGTGTCAGACTTCCCGGTTTTTCAGAAGAATAGAATCTTTTTATCTCGCCGGTGCGGCGGTTCAGGCGATTGAGGCCTCCCCCTTCGGTACATATCCATAAATATCCATTGTCATCTTCCGCAATATTACCAATAATAGGATAACTTAATTGAGAAGGAGCTTGCCCGTAGCTGTAAAATGTAAAAACATCCTTTTCCGGGTTAAAGTAATTGACACCTCCGTAATAAGTACCAGCCCACAAAGTTCCCTGCTTATCACGAAAAATGCAATATATTGAAGCATGGCTCAAGGTAAAAGGGATATTCTCAACCGGTACGTAATGATCCATTTCACCTTGTTCAGGGTTATATCGAATAATTCCATTAAACGTCCCCATCCATATATTGCCTGACATATCTTCTTCAAAACATCGGACATCATTTTTGAACAGATTTATGGGAACAGGAACTGCTGTTCTGGTAGAAGAATTTATAAGATAAACCCCATCATTTCTTGTACCGGCCCATATTCTTCCTTTGCTGTCAGAAAAAACACTTGATACATTAATGCCTTCTAAAAACACATGAAGAAGTTCGCCTTCCATGCTGAAGTGAAGTAACCCGTTTTTCCCGGCAAGAAAAAACCCGGTTTCCGGCAAGTACATCATTTGACGTACAGGTAAAAATTGGAAATCAAAAACCGCTATACGGCTGCTAATTCCTGAAATCAGATCAAGATGAAACAATTGATTGTTGTTGATATAATACAACTGCCCGGCCTTATAATGCATAACATCAACTCCGTGTTCAATCAGTACTGAAAAATTTTGTTTTCGTAAATCATACCGTAGAATGGTTTTATCGGCAAGAATGAAAAGACTTCCGTTATGGTCACCCGATATTTCCCAAATAACATGATTAACAAGATGGGGAGGAGTTGGAATTATGGGTATGTGCTCAATGGAGTTCCCGTCATACCTATTCATGCCAAGACGTGTACCAAACCAGAGAGTTCCTGTTTCATCCTGATAAACTGAATAAACTGTCATATGGGAAAGTCCTTCCCTAATCCCCAGACTCCAAAAATTGATTTTTTGACGTATAGCATTTACGGAAAACGAAACGGTCAGGCAAACAAAAATAATCAGCACTCTTTTCATAAAACTTCTGAGGCATTGGCAACATTCAAAATTAAATATAAAACCCCAATTATACTCGGGATATTAAGAAGGAAAGCAAAAGCCAATATCTTGTATTTCTGCAATTTACAGACTATCTCCAGTTGATTCAATGGTTTAAAAATATACGAAAATGGGTACAAAATTGTCCGTATGAAGAATTAGGTCAACAAGAAGGACAATTGAACCCTAATTGCAGGTTGAAAACTTCAGAAATTAGTACAGCAAAATTTATTATAACCAAAATGTAACTAAACTATGAAAAAAGGCTTATTGAAACTAAGTGCTCTGTTGATCACAGGCATGATGTATGTCATGAGTTATGCACAAACTTATGACATTCAGGGGCAGGTAACTGACAAATCAGGAAATCCTTTGCCCGGTGTGAATGTTGTGGTCAAAGGAACCTCTCAGGGAACCATAACCGACACCGAAGGTCAGTTCAAAATTTCCAACGTTTCACCTTCTACCGTGCTGGTTTTTTCGTTCGTAGGAATGAAGACTACGGAGGTGCCTGTTGGCAATCAGACCACAATAAATATAGTGCTCGAAGAAGAATTATTGGGGATGGAAGAAGTGGTTGTGGTTGGTTATGGAGTACAGAAAAAGGTAAATCTGACAGGGTCTGTTTCCTCAGTTAATTTTGGGGACCTTGCCGATCAAAGACCAATGACAAATGTTTCGTCTGCTCTAGCAGGGCTGAGTTCAGGTGTTGTTGTTTTACAGAGTAATGGGAACCCTGGAAAAGACGGAGCTACCATATTAGTGCGAGGGCTTGGAACTCTGAACAATAACAATCCTCTTGTTATTATTGACGGAATGGAAGGGTCGCTCGACGCTGTAAATCCTAACGATATTGAATCCATTTCCATATTAAAAGATGCAGCATCGGCAGCTATCTATGGTTCAAGGGCAGCTAATGGAGTTATCCTTGTGAATACCAAAAAGGGGAGAAAAGACCGGATAAACGTAGTTTACAACGGAAATTACTCATTTTCCTCGCCAACCCACCTTATGGAATTTGTGAACGATTATGCAACCCACATGAAGCTAATGAATGAAAGTGCAAGGAATATTGAAAGTTCTGAACCATTTACCCAGGCTACCATTGATGCATGGCTGAATGCGAAGAAAAACCCGAATGCGCTCAACGCAAACGGAATTCCCAACAGAATTGCGTTCCCTAACACCGACTGGGTTAAAGAAATTTATCAAAAAAATATCGTTCAGGATCATATTCTCTCTTTAGATGGGGGAACAGAAAAATCCACTTTTCTGCTTTCTTTTGGCTATCTGGATAATCCTGGGCTTGTTGATCGGACAGGAATTAAAAGATATACCTTGCGAGCCAACCTGGAAACCAATGTTAACAACTGGCTTACCATTGGTACTCGTACATGGGGTTTTACCCAGCAAAAAGACCTTGGGAACTATGATACGGCATTGGAATATCTCTTTCAAACAACACCGGGTCTTGTACCTGAATACAATGGAAAATACGGATTCCCTGAAGCTCCGGGTGAAAGCTACTATGCAAACAATATTGCAGCTATCCTGAATAATACTCTGGGGCTTGACAGGTCTTCCTATTTCAATACTACATTGTACAGTAAGGTAAAAATTCTAAAAGGTCTTTCCTGGGATTTCAATTTCAATTTTGCACGCCAGTTTGATGAGGGAATGGGTACAACTAACGGAGACGTATATGAACGCATCAAATTCAGCACCGGAGAAGTTATGGCGCCGAAATGGAATCCGTCAGAGCTCTACACATCGCGCAGAGCTTCAAGCAACAGAGGATATACCCTCGAAAATCTTTTGCGGTATTCCACAACTCTGGCTGATGTGCATAATATAGACCTTTTACTGGGTTACAACGAACAATATTATTATGAATATTATCACACCGGCATGAAGAAGGGGTTGATTGATAAAAATATCAACACCTTTAATTCAGCAACCCAGATGATTGAGATCAGAGGAGATGCCAACGACTGGGCTCTCCGGTCATGGTTTGGGCGTTTAAATTACGTTTTTGACCAGAAGTATTTGTTCGAAGCCAATTTCCGCTATGACGGATCTTCACGATTTGACGCATCCAAACGCTGGGGGTTGTTCCCGTCGTTTTCAGCCGGATGGAGAATTTCACAGGAAAGCTTTATGCAAAATGTTGATTTTATCAATAATTTGAAAGTCAGAGCATCATGGGGAAAACTTGGGAACAATGCCACCATGCGAAACGGAAGAATTGATAATTATGCTTACCAGGCTACTTACGGAATTACCGGATACTCACTCAACGGATTACAGGTCCCCGGCCTGGCTCCGTCAATGATTGCCAATAAAAATCTGACATGGGAAAGTACAACTGTATCGAACCTGGGTATCGATGTTTCTTTCTTACGCGACAGGTTATTTGCTGAAATTGATCTTTACAACAAACTTACCGATGGCATTCTTACGGTGCCTCCAATTTACCTGACTCTCGGAATGGTCAATCCACCCATCCGAAACACGGCAGAAGTGCTGAATAAAGGAATTGAAATTCTGGCAGGATGGCGCGATAAAACCGGAGATTTCAGTTATTCAGTTTCCGGAAATATCGCTTTCAACAAAAATATGATTACTAAATTTAAAGGTAAATTGATCCGCGAATGGAGGGATGGCGAATATTATACAAATCTTGGGGATGTTTCGGATGTAGACTGGTTTTATTATCTCAGACGCCTGGAAGATCATATAATTAATGAATATTACCTTCTTGACGTTTATAAAGGCGACGGAACCTACTTTAATTCAGATGGTTCTGTAAAAATTACTGGTGGCCCAAAAGACGGAATGATCCGTACCCAGAAGGACCTCCAATGGATTCAGGCGATGACATCAGCCGGATATACTTTCCTTCCCAATGAAAATATTAGTAAACAGGGTATCTGGTATGGTGACTTAATTTATGCTGACAATAACGGTGATGGAGTTTATGGCAATACCTATGATTACGACTTCAGGAATTACTCGCCCATGCCGAAGATTACTTTCGGAGCCCAGATCTCACTTAAATGGAAGAACTTCGACATGAACATGGTTTTTGCCGGTAATGCCGGTTATAAGCTCTACTGGCTTGAAAGGGGCTATAACTTTACCAACACACGGATAGGGTTCCAGTTAGGGAAAATGGTTGAAAATGATCATTATTACTTCAACGAGGCCAATCCTTCGGATCCAGATAACAACATAACCGCTAAATACCCCCGTCTGAAATTATTATATGATGACCCGCAGAACATTCAGCCGAGTACTTACTGGTTGTATGACGCTTCCTTTGTAAAACTGAAGAATCTGACGGTGGGGTATACTCTTCCCTCCAATATTTCAAAAAAGATTTATACTGAACAACTCAGGATATACCTTTCAGCGGTTAATTTATTCACTATCACCTCATTCCCTGGTCCTGACCCTGAAATCGGTATGCATACCAACTATCCTATCATGAGGCAAATTGCCTTTGGAGCAAACATCACTTTTTAAAAAATTAAATTTGGAAACTATGAAAAACATAAGAAAAATTATAGGGGTATTTGGTGCTTTCCTTATGCTGGCAGCCTGCCAGAAAGACCTGCTCGATACAGCACCATACGGATCCATTAGCTCTGGAAACATGTGGCAATCAGAAAACCTTGCCGATATGGGAGTACTCGGTGTATACAGTGCTCTTCGGTTTGATTATGCAGGGTTAAACCGTGTTTATTTCGATGAACTCAGCTTTACTGCCCAGAACCGTGATCCGGAAGAGAATGTTTTGATGGTCACAGGAACTATTACTTCATCGCATCCCCTTTTTAGCAATTACTGGAAACAGAACTACGAGGGAATTCACAGGGCGAACGATGCCCTTGCCAATTTACCCGAAAAAGCTCCTTTGCCAGAAGAAAAACGGGGAAGACTTATTGCCGAAGTCAAGTTTCTGAGAGCATTGTTTTATTTTAACCTGAATATGGTATATAAAGGGGTTCCTGTTTACCTTGAACCTGTTTCTCCCGATGAAGCAAACCGTCCAAGAGAAACTGAAGCAAAGGTCTGGGAAGTAATTATTAATGACCTTACCGACGCCATAAATGAACCCAACCTGCCCAATATGTACCAGCCAGGCGATGCAAATTTCGGTCGTGCAACCAAAGCTGCTGCTTATGCACTCAGAGGCAAAGCATACCTGTGGATGAAAGACTATGCCAAGGCGGAAGCCGATCTCAGAACAGTAGGTACTCTGGGACCTGAACTCTATCAAGGACCCTATGAAAGGTTGTTCAAAGAAGAAAATGAACAACACCCTGAAATGATTTTTTCAGTACAAAATATTGGTATTGATGGTTACGGTTCCTATACCCAGAAGTGGTTGAGCTCCCGTGTAGCTTATGGTTCGGGCTGGAATGTCGTTATGCCTGCCCCCGATTTTGTTGAATCGTTTGAAAATGCCGACGGAACACCATTCAATTGGGATGATTACTTGCCCGGATATACAACAATGACACCTGAACAGCGGGTAGTATTCTTTTTACGAGATGGTTTAACCAATGAAGAAAAAGCATATTTCACGGATCTTGGAGCAGACATGTCCAAATACCTTGATGCTGGTAACGAAGCCCGTATTAAACAGGTTTACGAAAACAGAGACCCGCGCCTTAAAGCGACTATTATTACTCCTTATTCCCAATACTTTGGTTATCTGGGCGGTGAAGAAGCAACTTTCACCCTGAGATGGCCCTACCGTACTGATCAGGATCCTGAGAGGGACCTGCGAACCGATACAAATAACAAATTCTATTACCTCTGGAGGAAATGGGTTTATGAAGGAGGAAGTGAAACACCTGATGCATGGTATTGCCCAATTGACCAGCCGCTGATTCGTTATGCAGATGTAGTTCTTATGCTTGCTGAAGCAATTAATGAACAGCGGGGAGGAGATGAGGAAGCAATTAATCTGGTGAACTCTATCCGGCAGAGAGCGGGGATGCCCGATCTATCAGGCGTTTCAGGTCAGGCCGATCTGAGGGAACGTATCCGTAATGAAAGACGCTGGGAAATGGCCATGGAAGGAATAAACCTATTTGACGAAATGCGCTGGGGTACATGGAAAGATAAAAAATTCTACAGTGGGAATGGTACAAAACAAATTTGGGGTGGACAAAACACTTTTAATTATAATTGGAAAGGAGATTATCTCTATACTTGGCCTATTCCCAGGGATGAAGTGGAAAGAAACCGCAACTTACAACAAACTCCTGGATGGGTAGAATAATCCTTCAGTGAAAATGAGTGGTTAAAAAAGGAAGGCTTCATTTAACACTGTTTTAAAGCCTTCCTTTTTTATCATATCATTGTTATTCAATAGAAGTCCTTGGGTGCTTTTTTCGATCAAATGGCTTAAAAATTGAATTATGTTGAATCCGATGAACTATATAAACAATACAATATGAAAAATTCTCTCAGTTTATTGTATTTACCTCTTATTGCAATTCTTTTACTCATAAATCACTCTGCATGCAACCATCGCACACCGGACTCTGCATTAGTCAATACCTTTACACCTGAACATATTAAGAAAAACTATACACTGGTGTGGAATGATGAGTTTGATGGGGAATCGATTGATACCGGTAAATGGAATTTTAGGGCTGAAGGCACAGTACGGTATTTTGCAACTGTTTCCAGAAACACAATCAGCCTGAACGGAGAAGGTCAGCTCTACATTCTTGTAACCAAGGATGAAAATGGCAACTACTTTGTCGGTCAATTAGGAACCCAGGGAAAGTATGAAACCAGTTTTGGGTACTTTGAATGCCGTGCAAGAATGAACCGTTCAATTGGACCGCATGTGGCTTTCTGGCTACAGTCACCCGACATAGCCAAAACAGGCAATCCACAGATTAACGGTACAGAAATCGATATTTTTGAATACCATAGGAAAACGCCTGATTTTGTTCATCACAACCTTCACTGGGACGGATATGGTACCGATCATAAAACGACAGGTATTCAGATTCCCTGGCCAGGAATAGGAGAAGGATTTCATACATTCGGTCTCGAATGGAATAAAAATGAATATGTATTTTACGTTGACGGGAAAGAAACCTGGAGAACTACAACAGCCGTATCACACAGAGAAGAATATCTGATCCTTTCTACCGAACTTACTGGCTTTGGAGGCAATCCATCCGAAGGAACTTTCCCAGATACCGTTATATTTGATTATGTAAGAGTATATAAACCATTGAAATAAATTCAATTAAAACACCTTCCTATTACAACAATTTGATTTAATTTTTTCTGGAAAAAAAATATTGAAATTTTTATAAGCCTTGTTGTTATGAAATCTGATGACCACCATTTATCCGATATAAAGAACCGGATTGACAAACGAAATTCTCTCATACATGATAGATTTCCTCTTGTGGTTGGCATTCTGATGATTGTTTTTATACTTGGTATTTCCGGTTATTACAAAAAGAACCTTCTTTTTTCATGCAAAAATACAAACCATCTGTCAGAGTGCCCGAACAGCAATTCACTATTATTATCAGAAAACATCTCCTCGCCAAATCTGGACTTAGAAAGGCATACTCTTCCTCATGTAAAGATCTATGTTTCGTCTCTGGAAGGAGACCGCCTCACAGTAAAAGAACATATTGATTTTGTTAGTAAGAAGTCCGATCTTAAAAACATAATTCAGATTGACGAGACCCAAACCTTTCAGATTATTGAAGGATTTGGGGCATCCTTCAACGAGGCTGGAATGATCTGTCTCAACTCATTAAACAACCGGAAGGCCGATTCGGTGTTACAATGCCTTTTCGATTCCATAAATGGTGCAGGATTTTCTCTGATGAAAACCCCTCTTGCTGCCTGCGATTTTTCCTCAGCCGGTCCATGGTATTCGTATAACGATACTCCTGGTGACATAGAAATGAAGAATTTTTCAATTGAACGTGATCTCGGTCCAAATGGACTGGTTAAATATATTAAAAGAGCACAGCAGTTTGGTCGGTTTACTCTTCATTCAACCATGGATTTTCCTCCTGATTGGATGCTTGTTAGTCTTAAAAAAGGTGAAAAACACATAAAACCTGAATATTATAATGCTCTGGCAAAATATTTTTCCTTGTATATTCAGGCTTATAGGTCCGAAGGAATCAATATTGACTTCCTCAGCCCATTAAATGAACCCGATAACGGATGGTATACAAATGTTACTTATGAGGCAATCAGAAATATTACTCTTAATCATATTATCCCGTTGTTCAGAAAAGAAAATATTTCAACCAGAATTCAACTGGGAGAAACAGTCACTCGCTCAGAAGGCCTTAAAAAAATACCGGCAGTACTTGATGACTATGAATTCAGAAAATCTATAAGCACAATTACGGTTCATGGATACGACTGGAATCGTTTTGATGCCATTGCAGAATTGCATAAAAAATATCCAGATATCCCTATCTGGATGTCAGAAGTATGTTATGCTCAGGAAAGCAATATCCCTCCCCATGGCCCAAAAAAAGTTCCTGTTTACGATTTCTCCGATGGTCAGTTCTGGGGAAATATGATAATGAATGACATAAAAAGTGGAGCCTCTGGCTGGATCTACTGGAATATGATTCTGGATGAAAAAGGTGGACCATGGCTGGTTTCAAAAGAACATGGAGACCCTGAAAATAATGCCCAACATCCCGTAGTAATAATTAATCGAAAATCAGGAGAGGTTTGTTTTACAGGTCTTTATTATTATTTATCCCATTTCAGCAGATTCGTTCGTCCAGGAGCATACAGAATACAGGCAACCGGTAATCATGAAAAATTAAATTTCACTGCTTTTATGAATCCCGACGGCAAAAAAATTGTTGTGGTAATTAATAACGACAAAAAAACTGACGGGAGCATTCAATGGAATAGCTACGAACTAAATTTTACCTTCCCGGCTCATTCAGTAACTACTTTCATTTGGTAATGCAATTTTGAACTGCTTATCAACTGATAATTTTAACATAAAAAACACCTTATATATCGGGATAATTCAGAACCTGGACCGAATTGATTATCAGCCTATTCACATGTGACAGAAAACCAAATATATAACAGGGTCATCAGACTGAAAGGTAAGTAAGCCAGGACAGGTACATTAAAGAACTTATATTAAAAAATCACAAAAGTAGATGAGGCTCAGTTTTAAAGGTATTCCATAAGAATTCCCCAAACAACGTATTAGCCCAGGCAAACCAGGACCGGGTATATTTTGTTGCATCATCCTTATTGAAGGATTCATGCATAAACCCCGTGCCTCCATGTGATTTCTTCAGCATTTCAATACACAGCTTTTTTTCATCAGGATCTGTGGATGTCATTCCCCTCATGATAATACTCATTGGCCAGATCATGTCCATCCCCACATGTGGCCCTCCTATACCTTCACCAGCCATGCCTTTGAAAAAGAAAGGATTATGCTTCGACAACACAAATTTCCTGGTGTTTAAATAAACGGGATCTGTTTTATCAACTGCCCCCAGGTACGGAAGCGATAACAAACTGGGAATGTTGGCATCGTCCATTAAATTGAAGCTGCCGAACCCGTTCACTTCGTATGCATAAATATCCCCAAAAACTTTATGATGAATAACAGCGTATTCTTTTAGTGCCTGCTCAACCTCATGTGCCAGCACAAGTAATTTTTCAGATGTTTCATGATCTTTGACAATTTTTTCCATCATTTCTGCTGCCTGCTTCAAACTTACAACAGCAAAAAAGTTTGATGGAATCAGAAAGGAAAATACAGTAGCGTCATCACTGGGCCGGAATGACGAGCAAATCAGTCCAACAGGATTTACAGGATATCCATATCCGCTCATGGGTAAAGTATCTGTGGCAACTGGTGTTGTGCGCTGAAATTTATAAGGTCCGGGACCATTTTTACGTTGCTGTTCACAAAACACTTTGTAAATGAGTTTGACTGATGCCACCCATCGGTCGTTAAAAGGTAATGTATCTCCTGTTTTTTTCCAGTAATGGTAAGCCAACCTTACAGGATAACACAGGGAATCAATTTCCCATTTCCGTTCATGGATTCCCGGCTTCATTTCTGTAAGATCCTTTGCCCATTCCCCTGTCATCTCAGGATCTTTGTAAAAAGCATTCGCATAGGGATCCCTTAAAATACATTCAACCTGGCGGTTAATGACTCCTGTAATGAGTTGTTTCAAAGAAGCATCCAGGCTGACAAATTCCAGATAAGGCCACACCTGTGCACTGCTATCTCTCAGCCACATGGCATCAATATCTCCGGTTATTACATATGTATCCGGGCTCCCATTCTTTGATTCGAAAAATACGGTGGTATCCAGCGTATTGGGGAAGCAGTTTTCAAACAGCCAGGCTAACTCACCATCCTTAACATGCGCTTTAAACGCATCAATTGCATCCTCAATGGCTTTGCTTGTAAAATTCCTGGAATTCAAAGGCCTGCGTACTTTTGGAAATCCGGTAGCAGAAGGATATGGAAATGTATGGTTTAAAAACAAACCGGCTCCTGCCAATGCAGTGTTTTGTAAAAAGTTACGTCTTTTCATAATGCATCAGAAAAATAAATATACACTTGTTTATTTCACTCAATTTGCTGTTTAAAAAGCGAGCTAAAATATTCATTTTGCTGATAAAAAAATAAGAGTATTTATGCTAAAGAATGCCATGGCGAAGAGATTAGATCAGAAGATTGTAATGCGTAAGTTTAAAAAATTATCTTCCCCAAGATTTATCTTTAAAATGCTTACTATTTTAGAACGGTAATGTTTTTTAGTACTACCTCAACGGGTCTATG
>CAZJQN010000089.1:0-13847 GCA_964548125.1 uncultured Bacteroidales bacterium
CTCAGCCCACACCAATCGTGGACGTCCGCCCCACAGGCTTGTTTAGAGTCAGAGCTTGAGCAAGAGTTACATTGCGTTTCAAAAATGGAATTCCCTCTAAAAATAATTTTGCTCTCATCATGTTGGTTTTAACCCACAATACGCATTATACGATGCCTATTGTGCCTGTTAGGCCTATTTCACTTTGTTCTATCGGGGTTGGCCCGGTTGAATTTGATAATTCATGGTACTTCGGTTAGACATAGCCAGTTTCACTTTTGGAGTGAATAGGGTAAAAAAAAAAAAAAATACAATGGATGGATAAGGGAAAAAAAGCATCCCGATTAGACGCAAGCGCATATTCAAGGTGTGAAATTCACGATGACCAAGGTAAGTTTGCAGGCGAAATCCCTTAGAAAGGTTATGATGTTATAATCTAAGCCACAATACTCTTTATAAAATGCCCATCATGCCTGAAATGCCATCCGAGCAGAGGATATATGTAAATGTTATCAATGATAAAAGGTCCTGCTTCTCATAATTATTATAAATCTATTTGTAATTCGGGATAGGAAACTGGTTGAATGAGTTCAGGGGAAGATGAGTCGGATGTGCGGAAAGCAATTTTCCGGGATACCGGCCAGGCTTTGAGCAACTCAGCCGGATATGGTTGAAGAAGGTGAAATGCAGATTCAGGTGAGACGGCCGGATCGATCCATTTGCTTTCGTTTTCAGGATGGAGTATAACTGGCATCCTCTTCTTAGTATTATGAATTTTTGCCAGCAGGCTATTTGCCTGAGTAGTTATAAGAGAGAAAGTCTGAACCTTTGCTCCTGTAACAGGATTCACCCATTCATCAGCAATTCCGGCAAAGGCAAACGGTTCATTGTTTGCAAGAGCTACATAAAAAGGGTATTTCCTTGTACCCGCATGATGCCATTCATAAAACCCATGGGCAGGGATAAGACACCGGCGATTATGAAACGGTTTTTTAAAGGAAGGCTTTTCCGAAATACTTTCCATACGGGCATTAAGAGTTTTGGATCGCATTTCTGACGCCTTGCTCTCCTCCCTGACCCAGGAGGGTATAAGACCCCAGTGTGCCGGTGTAAAGGATTCAGGATGAGAAGAGACAACGACAGGGACCCGGGGAAAATCAAAACCGGAAAGGAAGAAAACAGGTTTCCACAGAAAATCTTCCGGCATCCGGGCACCGAATCGTTTCTCGAGTTCAATTTTCGTCAGATTGATTTCAATGAAATAACACATGGTATATTATTTTTCTGTTCACCGGACATTATTAGTTATCTCTAAAAATCAGCATGTTATCAATAATTTCAATTTTTCGGTTATTAATGATAGCAATAGAGATTTTTAGAATCATTACATAGTGAAAAGGGTTTAAGGGTTATCACTTTAATATAACTGCCTGGAGATTGTCGGCTGCAGCCACTTCTCTCAAAAAAGACTCAAGTTGCACATAGGCGGATGCCGGATAATAACCTTTCTTCAGCCTAAAAAACCGTGTGAAAGTAATTATGTTGCCTTCGACCTCAATCAGGGAATGATATTCTCCAAAATAGGAGGTAATATTCTTTCCTTCGGGCAGAAACTCAATAATGCATCCGTTTGGAATTATATATGTCAATGTATCACAATAGGTATTTGTTCGGTTCAATTCGATAGGAGTTTTTCTTTCCTTTCCGTTGTAAGGGAAAAATACAAACCGGTCCAAACGGTTAAGCGGAAGAAAAATTCTCTGACCACTAACAGAGCCGAGGTTGTATATGACAGTCTTCAAAGATAATTCAGCCTCAGGAACGGGAGCATCTTTTATATGAAGGCTATGATCACGGATAGTAAGGTCAGATAATTCAAGGATACGGTAAATTCCCCTTTTCTGTTCATAAAGTGGCCTATCTGCCAGATCATAGATCCTTTCACTCAGTATTCCTCTGCCTTTCAGAGACAAGTATGCATCGGCATTTCCTTCTCTATCTATTTGTATCGTACCGGAACAACTCCATACGTTATCTTTTTCAGTGTATTCAGGTGTATGTGCAATAAATCCACCCTGTTCTGTAACGAGAAGAGCAAAACGGTCATCAGCAAAGGTGCTCAGGTAGCCGAATGGTTGTTTCTGTTTTGTGCATTCAAGCCACAAGGTATCATTTTGAAGGGGTACTGAAAGAATTACATGATTAAATCTTGCTGAAGGAAACTCGGGAATGATATTGTTTTTATCATTATGTCCGGCGTAAATCAGCGTATAGTAAGACCTTATGCCGACGCATTTCAGCAAAGCAAGCATGTAATTTGTAAGAGCTTTGCAATCGCCATAACCATATTGGTCGACCTGGGAAGCAGGAAGTGGCTGCAGTCCACCCATTCCGAGTTGAATTGAAACGTAACGGGTTTTAGACTGCATAAATTGATAGATCTTCCTGACCATAGCAATCGTATCTTTTTCCGATCCAATAAGATTCTGAATTTTCAGGCATGTACTTGCTGGAAGGTCAGATCTTCCGGCGTTAATTTCCCAGAACCATTTTCCAAGATCCTTCCAGGTAAGCATGGAACCAATGTAATTTCCCATTCTGAAAGTTCCTGGTGATATCATTACCGTGGGCATCCAACTTACCGGAGAGGGTTCCATGAACTCTTCCGTTTGTGGAACAACGTTCCTTATCTTCCAGGTCAATGTTTCTGTGCAGTCATCTTCTTTTGAAATCAATGGCTGACCAAGATGCAAGCTGTACCATGAAGGTTTCAGTGATAACGGATAAGACAAGGAAAATTCAATGAACTCGGCACCTGAGTTGTAACCGGGGAAAGCCTGCCATTGCGTCAAATAGTAAAGACTTTCAAAGGTAATTTGGTATTCGTATTCAACAGTATATGGATATTCCGAAACCAAAGGCTGATAGTACCGCATCCGGTTATCATCATACAAACTAGATTCAGAGACGGCTGCCACATCAGAAATATCCCTGGCTGTAATTCTTCTAAGAAGTTTTCCTGAAGCATCATAGACATTTCCTTTAGCGGCATCGATTCTACGAAACTTATCATAAAAAATGACCAGTGCCGCTTTGTGATCACCTGCCTTATTCAAAACAGTAATTACCTGTTTTTCCGAAACACTGAATTGTTTTTCATTAAGAATTCTGCAATGTACGGTCTTGTTTCTTACCACGGCATCGGCATTCTTCCTCACCGAATCTGGTATTCCCGACATATCGTAAGACAGAACATTTTGACTGACAGCAATTTTGCATGAAACCAGACAAAACAAGCAAAGTTCCAGAAAGAAATGGATTGCTCGGCTTCGTGCCATCAGAATTACGTTATGATTTTAAGCATTAAATATATGGCAAATCGAGGAAAAGGTAAATATGGCAGCCAACAAAAAGCAATTATCCCAAACAGTGCATTAGATATTTTTCGAATGCATTGCGATTAACCCACGATATGCATTACTATATGCATATCGTGCCCAAAAGATAGATTTCACTTCGTTCCACCGGGGTTAACCCGGATGCCAGCATTTTTTAGCTAACCCACTGCGCATTAGTTCTCCTAAGCTCCTGATGCGCAATTCGGGATTAAGAAAGACCTATTATTGAGTCGAATTTTCAATTTACCTGTAAGCTTGTTTTTCTAAACAGGGAATAACCCCTATTAATTCATTAGTAAGCACTTTTCAAAAGCTTACAATGAAGAAATTGGAATACACATTGCCTTTTCAGAGGAATAAACCGAGACTAACCATCCACTGACTTGTTCGCGAATCCAGGGGATAGGTTTTATCGCCAATGGTGACCCCTTTACCCAGTTTGCTTAAACTACCTTCGTATCGCAGATCAAGTGTTATCTTTTTGAACAGATCGATTCCAATTCCAGCCTGATAACCTATTGAAGCCTTATTAAAATCTTCCTGATAGCCGGCCCAGTCAAAAAGATCGTTTTTCCTTGACAGGGTAAAAGTAGCCACAGGCCCTGCTTCCAGACGCATGAATCCGAGTTTGTAGCCTGCCAGCAGTGGAATATCTACTCTGTTAAATCGCTGAGTGCGGAAGAATGTTGTATCAATTTTCACATCTTTGATTCTGACTTCTCCTCCAGTGGATGAGAACAACAACTGAGGCTGAAGGAAAAACTTTGAAATTTGAATCCGTGCAAAACCTCCGAAATGAAAGCCCACAGCAGGATTGAATGAATCGATATGGTACTCGACCGAATTATCATCTGTTGTAATGATATCGTTCACGCTTACTGAAGAAGAACTCACGCCACCGGTGAGTCCGAAACGCAGAAACTGGGCCTGTGTAATATAAGTAAATGACAGTCCCATCAGGAAAAGAAGTACTTTTTTCATAATATGTGATTTTAGAATTAACACATTTTCAGGGAAAACAAAAACAATGCCATATTAGGCTTGTTTCGATCCGTTATTTGTATCGTATTTTAAAATACAAAATGGGCAAGGTGAATAAAAGCGTCACGATATTGGCAAAAATAATTGGCCATTGGACAAGAAAAATGCCGTAAACAAGCCAGGCTATGAGCCCCACATTGAGAACAGAGTACATGGCGAGAGAAAGATCCCGGGTATGTTTTGTGCGAATTGTTTTAAATGCCTGAGGTATATAGGCAATCGTTGTAAGGATGGCAGCGAAAAATCCAAGAAAGTCAACAAGTTTCATCTGTCAAAAAATAATTTGCAAATATAGATTAAAGAGAAAGGCAAACAAACGGAAAGAAATTATCAGGCAGTTTTTCTGTATGCCCTTACCGCAATAAAAAACATTACTGCTGCATATAACACCATCGGGAGAAAGTAAGGAAGAATATCTTTGATATTAGAGCCTTTCAGCAAAATCATCCGTATCATTTTCATCATATAAAATACAGGATTTAACCAATCGAGCTTTTGTGCAACTTCAGGCATACTTTCTACCGGTGTAAAAATTCCGCTGGTCATAATGAAGATAAGCATAAAGAAGAATATAAGGAACATCGCCTGCTGCTGGGTATTGCTAACAGTGGATATCAGCAGGCTTAATGACTGAACCAAGATGAGATAGACAACAACAACTCCAACAAGCAATAAAAGACTACCGAGAATAGGAATACGGAAAAGGATTTTCCCCATTGCTAGTCCGAAGGCAAGTTCAGCCAATGCAATAATCAGGAAAGGAATAAGTTTTCCTGCCAGAAACTCAAATTTACCAATAGGTGTGACATTAATCTGTTCAATTGTTCCCATCTCCTTTTCTCGGACCAGGTTGAGTCCGGCCAGCAGTGCGCCGGTAAGAGTTACAAGAATCACCAGAATAGCCGGAACCATGAAAATTTTATAGTTAAGTTCCGGATTATACCAGAATGATGGGGATATTTTTACTTGCTGTACCTTGATTCCGGACTGAATTGATAAATTTCCGGCCGGTACATTTACTGCTGATGCAAGATAGGTTCTGGCGATCTGGGTTATGTAAGATGATGTAATCCCGGCTTTCATTCCGTTGATGGCATTGATCAGCAACTGAAGGTCTGTCGGGCGGTTTTGATGGAAAGACTGGCTGAAGCGGTTGGGGAAAATCAGGATAACATCTGTTTCGTCTTTTTCTAAACTTCGCATAATCTGCTTCAGGTGATTACCTTTCTGCGGAACATGTGTAAAGAACGGTGAATGAACAATGTGATCTGAAAGGCCACGACTTAAGGACGAATTATCATTATCGACAATGGTAATCCTGATGTTCTTCATTTCAAGTGTGGCGGCATTTACAAGGATAATCAGCTGTACGACAGGTACCACAAATATGATGGGAACCATAAAACGATTCCTGAAAATCTGAATGAACTCTTTCCGGATGATATACAGAATTCTTAGCATATCAAAATCATTATTCGTTAAGCCTGATCTGAAACCGCCTGATACTGACTATAATAAACAGCATGGTCATTCCCAGCAGAACAAGAGTTTCGGTCCAAATCGTATCGAATCCGGTTCCCTTCAGCATGATATCCTTAAGAATGGTAATAAAATACTTGGGAGGCATCAGATGGCAAATCCATTGCAATATTAAGGGCATGCTTTCTACAGGAAAAATAAAGCCTGATAGTAATATGGTAGGAAGCATAAGGATCAGCATAGAAAGAAACAAGGCCAGTTGCTGGCTGCTGGTCACCGTGGAAATAAAAATGCCAACAGAAAGAGCAAGGGAAATATACAGGAGGCACTCGAACAGCAATAAAGGAAGTGAGCCATGAACCGGAACATCAAATACAAAAACCCCCAGAAAAATGACAGAAATTGCATTAATAAGCGAAAGAATTATATAGGGAACAACTTTTCCTCCTATGATCTGGAACGGACGTAAAGGAGAGGCAAGCAGTACTTCCATGGAACCGGTTTCCTTTTCCCTTACAATGGAAATAGACGTCATGAGGGTACAAATGAGCATGAGGATCATGGCCATGGTTCCTGGCACAAACATATAGGCACTGCTCAGATTTTCATTGTAAAGCATCCGGGGCTTTACCTGAATGGAAACCGGCAGTGAAAGATTTTTGTTCCAGGTAGTCATACAGGAAAACAGGATTTCAGAAGTATAACCTACCATCATATGGGCCTGATTTGCATCGCTGGCATCGGCAATAATCTGAACATTTGCCAGACCGTTTCGAAGGAGTTTGCCGGCAAAATCCGGTTCATAGACCACAACTTCCTTTACTTTCCCACTGCGGAATGCCTGCTGGATCTGCTCGGGCGACTCAATGCGCTGGTACAATCTGAAATAACCTGATGCGATCAGCCGGTCGGTAATTTGATTTGTATACGTATCATTGCTCTGATCGTAAATAGCAATATTGACATTGCGGATTTCGGTTGAAATGACAAAACCAAAGATGAGCATTTGAGCTACCGGCATCCCAAAGAGGACAAGCAACGTGCGGTAGTCGCGCACAATATGATAAATTTCTTTCCGGACAAATCCGATAAAAGGTTTCATATATTCTTCCGGTGGTTTAGCAATTCAAGAATTTTTTCTACGCTTATTTCAGAAAAGTCATTTAGTACAAGTGTAGCCTTCTTAAGTTTTTCTCTGTAGCCTGATGTATTGATGCCAATGGGCAACATGGAAGCCCGCCTGGCGGCTTCAATTCCGTGGACGGAATCTTCAAAAACCACACAATTATGCGGATCAACTCCAAGAAGCTCTGCCGCTTTAAGAAAGAGTTCAGGATCGGGTTTTCCTCTTTTTACCATACTATCGTAAACATAGACATCAAAAAGATGTTCAGCTTTCAACTTATCCATAACAAATTTCACATTGGAAAGAGGGCCTCCGGTAGCCAAAGCGATACCGAAACGGTATTTTTTCAATTCCTCTAGGAAACTGATAAGACCATTAAGCGGTTGAATATGCTTTTCGCAGATAGATCGATAAATTTGCTCCTTCTCTTCTGCCAGTTTATCAATTTCATCAGATGGCAATTCTCTCCCGAACAAAAATGTAAGGTAATCACGATTTGTATTTCCAAAGTGGCTTTCTACTTCCTCAGGGGTAATTGATAATCCGTATTTTTCAGCAAAGGTGATCCATGCCTGGATATGCCACGGATTATTATTAACCAGAACACCATCCATATCAAAAATAGCAGCTTTCTCCATATTCGTGTCAGTTACTGTTATATTTAGGCCTGGCAATGCGCAGGAAGACATCTTCCATTGAACTTGCATTCCATTTTTTTTTCAGTTCTTCCGGGCTTCCCAGAGCAGCAATTCTCCCTTCCGATAAGATGCATACCCGATCGCAGTATTCAGCCTCATCCAAGTAATGGGTAGTAACAAAAACCGTTTTTTGGCGGGAAGCATATTGATAAATCAGCTCCCAGAATTGCCTCCGTGCCAGAGGATCTACTCCTGCTGTAGGTTCGTCAAGAAATACCAGAGGAGGATTATGAAATACGGCAACCAGGAATGCCAGTTTCTGTTTCCATCCGATTGGAATGTCCCGTATAAGAGTATTACGTATATGACTGATTCCCATTTCAGAGAGGAGATGATTTGTACGTTGCTTTATTTGTTTTTGGTCCATTCCATAAATGCCGGCATAGAACCATATATTTTCAGTAACCGTCAAATCATCGTAAAGTGAAAAACGCTGGCTCATGTAACCGATATTCTTCTTTACCTTTTCCGGCTGAAGTGCCACATTGCATCCTGCCACAAAAACCTCTCCGGACGTAGGTGCTGATAATCCGCACAAAATCTTCATCGCAGTTGTTTTACCTGCTCCGTTAGCTCCCAGAAATCCAAAGATTTCTCCCTGATAGACATCAAAGGTTAGCCTGTCATTGGCAGTAAAGCTGCCAAATTTTTTCACCAGTTCTTTAACCTGTATAACGGGATTACTTGCCATATATTCATTCCGCCATTAATTCCATAAAACAGTCTTCCATATTGGGTGATATTTCATCGATATGAACAGCCATGATGCCTAACGTATCCAGATAGGTTCGGATAAGGTCTTTATTGTCAATCGGTTCCCTGGGTATCCAGTGAACAGAGTGTCCGAACATCCATGCAAAACGAGTTTTATCCCAATGGTTCAGTGAATGAATAAGTTTGAAATTATCACTGGCAGTGATTGAGTAAACCTGTGAAGGAAACTTTGCGACAATTTCGTCAGGTGAACCTATTGCAAGAATATTTCCATTCTGAAGGAGAGCAATACGGTCACATCGTGAAGCTTCATTCATATAGGAAGTGGAAACAAGGATAGTGATACCAGCCCTGACCAGATCACGAAGGATTTCCCAGAATTCTGCCCGTGAGACAGCGTCGACTCCGGTGGTGGGTTCGTCAAGTATCAAAAGGCGAGGTTTATGAATCAGTGCACAGCAGAGTGCAAGTTTCTGCTTCATGCCTCCGGAAAGATTAGCGGCCCTGCGATCTTCGAATGGCTTTAGCTGATCATAAATAGGTTTAATCAGGCCGTAATTTTCCTGTTTCGACGACCGAAATACTGATGCAAAAAATTCAAGGTTTTCTTTTACAGTAAGGTCTTGATACAGCGAAAATTTTCCTGGCATATACCCTATAGTTTCCCTTATTTTCCAGTAATTACTAGCCACATCGGTTGCATTCACAAGAACTTTGCCTTCGTCAGGAAGCAGGAGTGTTGCAATAATTCTGAACAGAGTTGTTTTTCCCGCCCCATCGGGTCCGATCAATCCGAAAATCTGACCTGGTTCAACAGTGAAGGAAACCTTACTCAATGCAGTAACATTTCCGAATCGTTTGGTAATTTGTTGAACGTCAACAAACGGATCCATATCAGTTTTCCTTTGTAAAAAATACAGCTTCTCCTGGCATTCCTATTTTCAGGCTTCCATCGTTTGGTACACTGATTTTCACAGCATAAACAAGGTTAATCCTTTCCTTGCGGGTTTGAATGGTCTTTGGAGTAAATTCAGCCTGCGAGGCAACCCAACATACACGGCCCGATAGTCTTTTCAGAATGCCGTTATCTGAATCGACCAGAACATCAGCCTTCTGATTAAGGCGCACTGCCGACAGCTGGCTCCCGTCAATATAGACTCGAAGAAACATAGTATCAAGAGAAGCTATTCTGAACAATGGTTTTCCCGGGATTACCAGTTCGGATTTTTCAGCATATTTTTCAAGAACAGTGCCCGTAACCGGATAGCGGATCAGGGATTTACTAATCTGTTCATTGATCTGCGCAATCTGAACATTCAGTGCATCATCTTCCGCAGCCAGATTTTCCTTTTGAAGGCTTACCGAAGTAGCCTGTTTGTCAAGGACTTTAAGATTACCTTCGATATCGTCAAGTTGTTTTTTTGTTGCAGCATTTCCTTCCAGTAACTTTTCAATCCTGCTCTTTTCCTGAAGAAGGATATTTTTTTGTTCCAACAACACATCCAACTGTGCATTCACAGTTTTCCATCGTGCAACCAAGCCTTTTTTCTGAGCCAGCACCTGTTGCTTTTTTAAAAACAACTGCGTGGTATCAATGCATCCGGCAAAACTGCCTGCCGCTGCGGTTATACCCTCCTCCGGCAGGAACTCGATGAGGGTACCCTGTGCCTCGGCTGAAACGAGATATTCCACTGCCTCGAAATTTCCATAAGCATCCGACTTCTGCCTGTCGGTGCTACAAGAAAATACCAGGCAGGAAACCATTAAAAGAAATGCCATTTTCTTCATAGAAGGTTCAGTTTGAAAGTATATTGATTATTTTATTCATTACAAGTTTTTATTTCCCATACGGAATTTTCCCATGCCGAAACCTTTGATTCCATTGTACCCTGGATTGTATAATAGTTTGTGACGGCTTTTATTAGTTGCAGTCTGCTCAATGAGTGTGTTATTTCGGCCTGAAGGAGCGTATTGTGCTCAGCCAGATAGTCGGTAGCAGTTATTACCCCATTTTCCAGCCCGGAACTCATTGAACTGAGTATCTGCCTGTGCAGTCGGACGATTTCTTCAGAACGAAGTACAGCTTCTTCGAATTTCAGCATATTTGCTTTCTCCTGAGCAAGGAGCGCTCTGGTATTTGCTTCAAAGGTCTCTTTACGGATAGCAAGTTTTTCTCTCTGAATGGACGTCATACGCATTTCGCGTTTTACGCTGTTCCAGTCCCACAGGTTCCATTTCATCCCGATACCAGCCGACCAGTAAAAATCCCATTCGTTACGCAGGAGATTCATTCCCGGAGGGTTTCCATAACCGGCCTGGGCAAAGGCATGTATTTTAGGATAGTTACGGGTTTTGATAGTACGCTCCAGGTAATTATTTGCGGCAATTTGTAAATCAAGCATTTCCATTTCGGGACGAGAAAGAGTGTCAGAAACGATTTTACCTGAAAAAACGGGAATTTTAAGGACTGTCGAATCAGAAAATGTTATCCCTGTCATTATACCCAGGATTTCGAGAGCAGCTTCCCTGTCTTTTTTTACCTCCGAAAGTTGTTGTTCGGTGCGCAGCATTTCAGCCTGAATCTGATTTTTCTGCACCTCCATTGCTGTCCCAGCCTTTACGGCCGCCTCCATACCAGCCAGACGGCTTGCCAGTGTTTGATATGAAAGTTTATAGAGATGCTCATTTTCTTTCAAAAGAAGAATAAGATAGTACACATTGTTAATACGCTCGCGAAGCTGTTGCATTTCGATCTCCAGCTGTTTTGATGCGGCTTCAGCTGTCTTCAGTTCAAATAGCTTCTGTTCATGGGCAGTACCGCCATCCCATATCATCTGATTCAGATCAAGAAACATCCGGTACTGTTCATGAGGAGCCTTTGGAAACTCTATTCCGGGCAAAGGAACATTTACATTCAATTCAGTAATATCGGAATAGTACACTGCCTGCGCACCTAAAGAAACCTGTGGATACCAGGATGCATTCAGATTTTTGATTTTCAGGTTCAGTGATTCCTGCAGGAGATGGTTTTCCCTGAAAACGGGATAATAAACCCGGGCACTGTCGTAACAGTCGGCAAGAGTTATAGAAGCCGGAACCTGACCGAGAACTATCCCCGCCATCACGAAGAAGATACTGGCTGAAAAAACTTTCCATATCATAAGCCAATGGTTTTGCATGATTTTACAACATTTTTCCATTTATGAAGAAAAAGTTCCATTAGCATTTAAGTCCATTGATAATAAATGCAGCAACTATTTCCTTGCGTTTCAAGAGAAACTGTTTGTATTCCTTTTCATTGTTATGAAAAAGAATGCCAGCTATGAGTGGTTTGGCAACTACCGGAAATATGCAAAGTGATAACATATTTACAATCAGATGTACAGCGCTGGTTGGTTTAATCAGACCTTGCTGTGCTGCTTCAGCCAGATCGTCATCCAGCTTTTTCATTACTTTGCGTATATCTTTTCCTGCGAGATTTTCCATCATTGCCGTCAAATGTTTTGGATCACGGTTCATCTCTTGCAGAACAAACCTGGGTATAAATGGATTATCATAAATGGTATCCAGGTAAATAGAGACAAATTGACGGATTTTGTCGGGGATGGATTCATCAGAACCAATCAAATGAAGGACCTGTGGAAAAACAGAGGCTATTACTGACTCAAAAACACGTTCAAATAGTTTTTCTTTGGTGCGAAAGTAATAATGCAGAAGGGCTTTGTTGATTCCTGCACGATCAGCAATTTCCTGCATGCGTGCACCTTCCAGTCCTTTGTCAAGAAAGACCTGACAGGCGGCTTCCAGAATGAGGCTTTCAGTCGTTTTTCCGGAGGGTTTATCAGGAATTTTCATCAGAAGATTAACCAAATAGTTTAAACAACTAATTTAACCGAATGGTCAAATATAAATCTTTTTTTTAATTTAACAGCAATTGAATGCTTTTTTTTACGGAAACAAAAATACCCGGGTGTTTCTTCCACCGGAAAGTCTTTCTTCACGTTTTAAACAAAATGGCAAAAGAAACGTTACAAGGTAAATAATTACTTTATTTTATTTTTGAGACATCAAAGAAACCATCATGAAATCTTTAATTCCGATTCTCTTTTTTTTGCTTGTAAAGACCTGTTCTATTCATCCCGACAATCCGGAAATTACTCAAAAAGAGCTCCAGGAGCATGAGGCAATTCTTGCTTCAGATAGGCTAGCCGGGCGTTATCCCGGCACCGAAGGTGATCGACTGGCATCAGAATATATCCGGGCTCATTTTAAAGCGTATAAGATAGACCTATTATTTGACAATGGATATCAGAACTTTGAAGTTACTGGTTCTACGGAAGCTGGTAAAAGCAATTCATTGAGGTCAGGAACGCAACAATGGCATTATGGTAAGGATTTCGTGCCATTTCCTTTCAGCGGATCTGATACGTTGGCATCTTCTGTTGTTTTTGCAGGATATGGGTTTTCAATTGTTTCAGACACGTTTACCTGGGATGATTATCAGAATCTGGATGTTAAGGGTAAATGGTGCCTAATTCTCAGAGGTGAACCTGAGAAGCATCCTATCTCCTCTACTTTTTCGAAGTTTACTGATGAACGGACAAAGGCCATGCTAGCAGCTGACAAAGGAGCATCCGGGGTGCTGTTTGTGTCGGGCAGTCAGTTTGATCCAATGGACGAGCTTGTTTCGATGAGGAGGACGGAAAGCAGAATGCAGATTCCCGTTTTGCATATTTCGAGAAAGGTTGCTGATAATTTGCTTAACGAAACAGGGAAAAGTATTGTTTGGTATGAAAAGCTGGCTGACAGCTGTCATTGTCCAGTGGGATTTGATCTGGGTAAAAACGTTAATGCACGTGCAGACGTTTTATCTCGCAAAGTCTGGACCAGCAATATAGCAGGTATACTCCGGGGCAATGATCCCATTCTTCAAAACGAGTACATAGTAATAGGTGCCCACAAAGATCATCTTGGCATGGGAGGACCAGATTCCGGATCGCGGGTTCCTGACACCCTTGCCATACACAACGGAGCAGATGATAATGCATCCGGAGTTTCTCTGCTTTTGGAACTGGCCGAAAAACTGGCCGCATACCGTGACCTTTTGAAACGAAGTGTAATTTTTGTGGCCTTTGGTGCGGAAGAAATGGGAATTCTAGGTTCTGCCTATTTTACCAATCATCCTCCGGTTGATATTCGTGCCATCAAGGCAATGATTAATCTGGATATGGTCGGAAGACTACGTGATGACCGAAGCCTGCAAATAGGAGGAACAGGTACATCAGCGGAAGCAGAGGCATTACTCAGGGAAATTAACAAAGATTCTGTTTTCCGGCTGGTTATGTCACCCGAAGGAATTGGTCCATCAGACCATGCAGCTTTCTACAGCAAAAATATTCCTGTATTTTTTCT
>CAZJQN010000090.1:0-13608 GCA_964548125.1 uncultured Bacteroidales bacterium
GATTTTGTTAGTCGATTCGTCAATTGATTTTTTCAATTGACGGATTTGGGTTTACTTATTGTTTTTCGCAATGCCTGTCACTGCAATAGGTATTGTTGATCCTGATAATTTTCTGCTATTTCGGGGATAAAAAAAAGCTGCCCCGTTATTGAGGCAGCCGCAGAGTAGGAATAATTGGTTAGTTAGTCAGTAGTTTATTCTGATTAGTTGGTTCAAAAATAAACTAATTACGAAGATAGCAAAATGTTTTATAGCAACCTATTTTAATAGAAATGAATGTATACTTTAATTCATTCGTATATCTTCCTTGTTAATTTCCTTTCCTGTAGCAAAGTCCCAGATGGTGAGGTAAGCCAGGCGTATAATTTCAGTTGTTTTTCTGATGTCGGCTTTTTCGGCATGATCGTAAGGGGTATGGTACTCATCATGCCAACCGGCCATAAAATAGATAATGGGAATATTCTTTTCTGCGAATGGTGTATGATCACTGCCTCCGCGCGGTTTTTCAGAGGGCCGGAAAGCAACATTAAGATTGAGCCCGACATCTGAAACTTTTTCTGATGCAACGTTTTCAAGAGTCTTATATGCTTTTGTGTAGCTCATTGTGCATTGGTTTCTGAGTGAATCATCGGGAGAATTGCGGGAAATCATATCAAAATTCACATAAAGCAAGGTATTATTAATAGGTCTGAAAGGATGGGAAACGTAATAATAAGAGCCGAGTAGTCCTTTTTCTTCTCCAGTCCATGCAGCGAAAACAATGGAATATTTTGGTCTAACACCGGATGCGGCAAATGCTCTGGCAAGAGTCATTACGGCTACGGTGCCAGATGCATTGTCATCAGCTCCGTTAAATATATACCCGTTCCAGGTTCCAATATGGTCATAGTGGGCGCCTATTACAATAACCCGCGTTGTATCTTCTCCTTCGATATAGCCTATTACATTCCGTGCCTTAACAATCCGGCTGTTAACTGAAGTCTTGAGATGAACAGTCTGCGAAGAAAGTTCGCGTGAGGCTGGTTTCATCGTAGCTGATATCTTATTTCTGACCATAACCGGATCAATCCCTGCGGTAGAAAGGACATAATTCATGGCACGCCGGGAAAGCATAATAACCGGAGGATCCGGGTCCAGTGTATCTTCGGGGATTTTCATGCGGTGTCGGTAAAATTCATTTGGATCATCCTTCCCTTCGTAAAATCGGTTCTGGTATCTGAAAGGAATGTTCGCCGCCCAGTTGTCAGAAAAATCATTCGTGAAGCTGATTTCTATAATCCCTCTAGCCCCCATTTTTTTGGCCGTGGCATTTTTTGCCCGATTCAGCATATATTCAGCATACCGGTCACGGGGATGAAATTTTTTCCAGGCGGCTGATGCAGTATCATGCGATCCGGGATATCCCGGCATTCGAAGAATGATGCAACCCTTTACATTTACTCCTGAAAAGTCGTTGTATCCCAGGGAATCCATAGCCAGACCATACCCGACAAAAACGACGGGAGCCGTAATATCGGAAGGAAGATCACCAGTCTCTGAATCAAAATCAGTTTTCCAGGTCAACGGTATCACTGTCCCTTTCTTTTTGTCAAAAAAGGTAAGTTCCTGAATAGCACCAGGCTGATATTCAATCAGATTCATTTTCTGAAAAAAACCTCTCTCCCTATGCTGTCCTGATAAAGAGTAATTCCGGCTACTCCGCTGAGGCTCTGCATAATCGCCTGCCGGCTTGATTCCGTAAAGACCAAACATGGAAGCAATATAATCTCCGGCCATGTATTCTCCTTCCGTACCAGTGGCCCGTCCCTGCATCCAGTCAGATGCAAGAAAAAATAGTTGCTGTTTTACAGCTTCTTCCGTAATGGCCTGAAATCCCTTCATCCGCAATTCATCCTGCGGGAATACCTGTAGTATAAACAGGCTGAAAACAAGGGCAATGAAAGATAACTTTTTCACTGAAATCATTTTTTAAGTTGAAGACAAACTTAAAAGAAATCTTTAAGAAATGTCGTAGGTTCAGCATATTTTATGTTTTTTCATGCAGTTCAAATACTTTTTAATATTTTTATACCTAAATACTATAATGCCGGGTACGCATCAGATAGTGGGTTGTAAGCCATTGAATATCAATAATGAGACAAAGAGATAACGATTGAAAGATTTGAGTTAAAATTTGTGTAATTTTAGGAAGTATGAAATCTTTTTTTTCATTACCGGTAAAGGTATTCCGGTTTTATTATGATGGTTTCAGGGGAATGACAGTGGGTAAGAAACTCTGGATCATCATTCTGATAAAGCTTTTTATATTCTTTTTTGTGTTGAAATTATTTTTTTTTCCGGATCTGTTGCAGAAGAACTTTCCTGATGACAGAGCCCGAAGCAATTTTGTAATTGAGCAATTAACCAAATAGACTGTTTATGATAGATAATCTGGACCTTTCATTGGTTAGCTGGTCGCGGGGGCAGTTTGCCCTTACAGCTTTATATCACTGGCTTTTTGTTCCTCTTACTCTGGGGCTCAGCTTTCTTCTGGCCATAATGGAAACCATCTATGTGCAGACAGGAAAGGAGGAATGGAAACGGCTTACAAAATTCTGGATGACCCTATTCGGGATCAATTTTGCTATTGGGGTTGCCACTGGTATTATTCTTGAATTCCAGTTTGGTACCAACTGGTCAAATTATTCCTGGTTTGTAGGTGACATCTTCGGCGCTCCACTGGCTATTGAGGGTATTATGGCCTTTTTCCTTGAGTCGACATTCATTGCTATAATGTTTTTTGGATGGAACAAGGTGAGTAAAAAAGTTCATCTGCTTTCAACCTGGCTGGTTGCTTTCGGGGCCAATATTTCTGCCCTGTGGATTCTGGTTGCAAATGCATGGATGCAGTATCCGGCCGGAATGCATTTCAATCCAGATACTGCTCGTAACGAAATGATCAATTTCTGGGAAGTATTGTTTTCGCCTGTTGCCATAAACAAGTTTTTACATACCATTTCATCGGGATTTATCGTAGGATCGGTATTTGTGGTATCCATCAGTTCCTGGTTTCTTTTGAAAAAACGGGAAATCTGGATGGCCAAACGAAGCATCCTTATGGCTTCCGTTTTTGGCATACTTTCCTCGGTGTACGTTATTGTTACCGGTGATGGCTCTTCCCGTTTAATAGCCAGGTATCAGCCCATGAAATTTGCCGCCACGGAGGGACTATACAAAGGGCAGCAGGGTGCACCACTTGCCATCATTGCATTTTTTAATTCCGGAGCCGATAGTTCGGAGCTTAAAGATGCAGGAACGACCATTGAAATTCCAAAGCTTCTTTCCTATATGACTTATTACCGGGGGGATTCCTTTATACCGGGCATCAATGATCTGATCCATGGGAATGAAGAACAAAATATCCTTTCTGCCCAGGAAAAGATAAATCGGGGACGAGTAGCCCGCGAGACCCTCAGGGAATACAAGCTGGCAAAGGAGAATGGCGATACTGCAAAGGCTAATACCCTTCGTGAGAAGTTTGAAAGCAGGGAATTTCTCGATCAATATTTCAGGTATTTCGGGTATGGCTTTTTAAACAATGTCAATTCTTTTATTCCCAATGTGCCTTTGACCTTTTACAGTTTCCGGGTTATGGTCGGGCTTGGTTTTTACTTCTTTTTTCTGTTCATTTTTATTTTGCTCTTTTCATTAAAGAATGTGATGGAGAAAAAAAGGGTACTATTATGGATTGCCTTATTTACACTTCCCTTGCCTTATCTGGCGTCGATGTTTGGATGGGTCGTAGCTGAGCTCGGCCGTCAACCCTGGGTTATCCAGGACTACCTGCCTACTGTTGCCGCTGTTTCTCATATCGATTCATCCACAGTTCAAATTACTTTCTGGATGTTTGCGGCCATATTCACCGCATTGCTGATTGCCGAGGTCGGCATAATGGTGCGACAAATAAAATTAGGACCAAAAAACGGAGGATCAGACCATGCTAAATAATTATCTTTTTCTTCAGCACTACTGGTGGTTTTTAATTTCCACTCTGGGCAGTATTCTTGTGTTTCTGCTGTTCGTTCAGGGGGGGCAGACTCTCATTTATACACTTGGGAAAACTGAACAGGAACGGACTGTTCTGGTGAATACCCTCGGACGCAAGTGGGAATTCACTTTCACAACCCTGGTTGTTTTTGGTGGCGCTTTCTTTGCCTCCTTTCCTTTGTTCTATTCGACGAGTTTCGGTGGCGCTTACTGGGTATGGATAGCTATACTCTTCTGTTTTACGGTTCAGGCAGTATCGTATGAGTACAGGTCTAAACCCAACAACTTTCTTGGGAAAAGAGTCTATGAGGTTTTTCTCTTTATTAATGGGCTGGTGGGTACCATTCTTCTGGGAGCAGCTGTAAGCACATTTTTTACTGGTTCTCTCTTCTCAGTGAACAAATTAAATATTACTGATCCGGGAAATCCTGTTATTTCCCGATGGGAAACACCGTGGCACGGGTTGGAAGCTATACTGAACGTTCAGAATGTTGTTCTGGGACTTACGGTGTTTTTTCTTGCCCGCACAATAGCCCTTATGTATTTTCTTAAAAATATAGGGGAAGAAAGCATACTTCTGCGCACCAGGCGTCACCTCTGGTTTAATACAATTCCTTTTCTCGTTCTGTTCGTGTTGTTCGTTTTTCTGTTGCTTACCAGGGAAGGTTTTGCCTATGACCCCGTAACCAAAACAGTTTTTATGGAACCCTTTAAATACCTGCACAATCTTTTACAGATGCCGCTGGTAGGCCTGACATTTCTGCTGGGGGTTGTACTTGTTCTTTTTGGTATATACAGGGCTTTAATAAAGGCATGCGAAAACAGTATATGGTTTGCGGGCCCTGGGGTTATTCTCACTGTGCTTGCCCTTTTCCTGATTGCCGGATATAATCATACCGCTTTCTACCCATCGGTATATGATCTTCAGAGTTCCCTTACCATTGAAAATAGTTCGTCAAGCCTGTATACCCTGAAAACCATGACATTCGTCTCGTTCCTTGCACCGGTAGTAGCCGCCTATATGATTTATGCATGGCGTGCCATCAATAAAAAGAAGGTTGATACGGCCGAACTCAATGAAAATACTCATGTTTATTAAAAAAGACCACAATGAAATACCTTACTGAAATTTTATGGTTGCTCAGCTGGCCGGCAATGATATTGATCAGTTACTGGCTCATTAAATTCGTGTTGCAGCAATTTGAAAAAAAGGAACAGGGCACAGTGCCGGAAGATTAGCTTATCAGTTTTCCGGAGGAAACAGGACAGACAAAAGAATGTAAAGCAGCATTGCCAGCATTCCTCCGGCTGCTCCCAGGAAGACGATAAGAGCCAAACCCGAAACAAGAAGGAGATACCTTGTTTCATTTCCGCTAAACTTGTAATGTTTGAATTTTAGCGATATCATTCGCAGGTTTGATATCATCAGAAGGCTGAGGACTACAGATATGGAAGCCAGAACCAGCGGATGATTCAGGTATGAATGGAAAGTATTTGATTCAGGTTTCAGCAGAGAAAGAAACAGAAAGACAATAAACAAACCGGAAGCCGGTGTGGGAAGACCTTTAAACGAGGTTTTCTGTGTTGTGTCCAGGTTGAATTTTGCAAGCCGAAGTGCTGAAAAAGTTGGGATTAGAAATGTGCAGGCAAAGATGAGCCATTGCCAGACATTTGCAGATTCAAGCCGGAAGGAGGGGTTGAATTCGGCAAAACCTTTTTCCATCAGCCGGAACATAAGAATACCCGGGGCAACTCCGAAGCTGACCACATCGGCCAGGCTATCCAGTTCCTTCCCTATGTTGGAGTATGCGCCAAGCCACCTGGCCGTTAGCCCGTCGAGAAAATCAAAAAGGGCACAGAGCAGAATAATGAACGGAACATACACCATCAGCTCAGCATGAAATGCAAAAATAATAGCCAACATTCCTCCAGCCAGGCTAAGCAGGGTTAACGTGTTTGGAATATTTTTTATCAACTTGTTCATGAATTGCAATGGAAATATTTCCCCGCAAAAACAGAAAAAATCAGAGCTGGCAGGAATCAACCTTCCATTGCGGCCATGATTTCATCGGAAATTTCGAGGTTATGATAAACATTCTGCACATCGTCATCATCTTCAATTTCTTCTATCATGCGCAGAATTTTTATGGCTTCGTCTTTTGGAAGTTGCTTGTAATCGTTTGGTATGCGCTGCAGAGAAGCGTTTTCTACTTCCACTTTCATCTCTTCAAGAGCCTTTCTAACCTTTCCAAAATCTTCCATCGAGGTATATATAGTGTAGAAATCGCCGTTATCTTCAAGGTCTTCAGCACCAGCGTCAATAACAGCCAGTTCGAATTCTTCCGGGTTGATGGAAGAAGCTTTTGGTACGGTAATAACGCCCTTTCTTTCAAACAAAAAGCTGAGAGACCCTTTTGTTCCTAAATTTCCGCCCCGTTTGTTGAATATGGATCGGATATTGCTGACTGTGCGGTTGTTGTTATCAGTGAGGCATTCTATAAAAATAGCTACCCCTCCGGGCGCATAGCCTTCAAAGGTGACTTCCTGCAAGTTCGATCCTTCCTTATCGGCTTTGTTGATCGCTTTGAGAATATTTTCTTTGGGCATATTGGCTCCCTTTGCGTTCTGTATGGCGAGCCGAAGCCTTGGGTTATAGTCTTCATCCGGACCGCCTTCCCGGACCGCAACCTGTATTTCCTTTACAATGCGGGAAAATATTTTCGACCGCCGGGCATCAGCAATCCCTTTCTTGTGCTTGATGGATGACCATTTATTGTGACCTGACATATAAGGATTTTTAAAAACTGCATTTCTAAACGGGTTACAAAATTATAAAAAAGGTATATAAGTTTTAATGCTGTAAAAAATAAACCGAATGAATCCCACATTCGTTGGGATCTGTTTTAAATTCCAGCCGGATGTATTTGTTCTTACCTCGTATTCCAGAATCCGGATACATTAAACAATGGTTGTTAAGTGATTTAGCCGCCGGATGCCAGAGGAGGAAGTCTTTTCGAATTTATTTTCTGTTATGGATTAATTTTATCTGCCGTACCTTTGCAAAAAATATTTGCTTTTTATGGACGAGCTAAGGGGAAATGGGACAGTGAATTCTCCAGATGAAAAACCACGGAGACTTTACATCGAAACCTATGGCTGCCAGATGAATGTAAACGATTCGGAGATTGTGGCGTCGGTAATGGTTCAGAATGGATATGAACTGGTAGAAAAACCGGAAAATGCCGATCTGATTCTGGTCAATACGTGTTCCATACGCGAAAACGCAGAACTTAGGGTACGTGTCAGATTACGGGAACTGGGAGCGCTCAGAAAAATAAATCCTGGTACGCGAATAGGAGTAATAGGCTGCATGGCTGAAAGAATGAAGGAAAAGCTTCTCGAAGAAGACCACTCCGTTGACCTTGTTGTCGGTCCCGATGCATACCGCGATCTCCCGAAGCTTATCTGGCAGGTGGAATCAGGTCAAAAGGCTGTGAATGTACTTCTTTCAGAGGAAGAAACGTATGCCGATATCAGCCCCGTAAGGCTTGATGCTAATAAAATCTCGGCTTTTGTATCTATCATGCGCGGGTGTAATAATTACTGCGCATATTGCGTGGTGCCCTTTACCCGGGGCCGGGAACGAAGCCGGGATCCCAATACTATTCTTCGTGAAATGGAAGAACTGGCTTCAGCAGGCTACAGGGAAGTTACCCTTCTGGGACAGAATGTAAACTCCTATTCGTGGGAGAAAAACGGTGAAGTTCTTTCCTTTTCTGATCTTCTGGCTCGTGCAGCCTCTGCCTTTCCTCAGATGCGAATCCGTTTTTCGACCAGCCATCCGAAAGATTTGGGCGACGATGTGCTCTATACCATGGCTGCCCATGACAACATTTGCAAAAGCATCCATCTTCCTGTACAGAGCGGAAGTACACGTATTCTTTCTCTGATGAAGCGCAGATATTCGAGGGAAGACTACATGCAGCGCATTGAGGCCATATGGCAAATTCTTCCCGATTGCTCCGTTTCAACCGATATTATTGCCGGTTTTTGCACCGAAACCGAAGAAGATCATCAGCAAACCCTTTCTCTGATGAAATGGGTCGGTTATGACTATGCTTTTATGTTTAAATACTCCGAAAGGCCGGGTACTTTTGCCGCAAAAAAATATACTGATGATGTTCCTGATGAAATCAAAATCAGACGACTCAATGAAATCATTGCCCTGCAGTCGGAATTATCTTATAAGAGCAAACAAAAGGATGTAGATAAGGTTTATGAAGTTCTGGTGGAGGGCCGTTCCAGGAAAGCGGCTGATGAATACGTTGGACGCACTTCGCAGAATAAGGTGGTTGTTTTTCCCCGTGGTACATCCAGGCCTGGTGATTTGGTGAAGGTAAAAATCCACGGATTTACATCGGCAACCCTGCTGGGAAATATTATCTAGTTAGATCATACTAAATTAAATTTCCTGAAAATTAAATTATTAAACATGAAAGACCTTGTAAATGACTTCAGGGAATACCGCAAACGTATGAATGAGCGGGTTCTTGCTCATGACAACAAATCCATGAAAAGGCTATACAGCCTTGATGCCCTTACATACCAGGACGGAGCATTACCGGCAAAAACCAAAGAAATGCTCGGTCTTGTTGCATCCATGGTATTGCGATGCGATGATTGCGTAAAATACCACCTCGAACGTTGCCATGAATTGGGGGTAAGTACTACTGAATTGTTCGATATTTTTGCTGTTGCCAACGTGGTAGGGGGAACCATTGTTATTCCTCATACCCGTAGAGCGCTGGAATATTGGGAAGAACTTGAACGGACACGGTGAGTTCTTTTCAACTGATTAAAATAATGTGAATTTGCAAATAATTACTTTTATTTCTAAAATCACATTGTATAATAAAACTCATTGCTTATGAAAAAAAATCTACTTACACTGGTGTTTCTATCAGGCTTTTTGTCATGGTTGGCAAATGCCCAGTCTGTAGGCGTCATCCCCAACGGAGACTTTGAAGAATGGCAGTTAACTCCTTTTAAACTGCCGGCCAATTTTAAAATGAGCAACATTGAGGAGTCTATTTTTCGTACCGGTGAGCTGAATGTTTCTCAGGTTCCATCCCTTACACAGGGGGCTTATGCATTGCAATTAAAAACAATTGGGTCATCAAAAGACACTGTGGCAGGAATGCTTTCTAATGCTTCAGAGGTTAATGGACCTGATCCCGATTCATGGCGGGGCGGTATTCCCTGTTCAGAAGCTCCAACCGGTATTAGTGGATATTACACTTATTATACTTCGGGAAACTCTGATTCAGCAATTTTTGCAGTTCAATTTAGGAAAAATTCAGCGAATATTGGTACGTATATCTTTTATCTTGGAGGAAACCACACTGTACCTGTACCATTTAATTTCAGTTTTTCTCCGGCTTTGAGCCAGACACCCGACAGTATGCTGATTATTTTGGTTTCGAGTGATTTGTTGCATTCAGAACATAGAATACCTGGTAGCACCCTTACTATTGACAATATTTCGTTAACTGGAGTAAACGAACAACCAACACTATTAAATGGCGATTTTGAAGAATGGGAAGAGTATTCGACCAGGCCAATCCTGAATAGCTGGTTTTCTAACTTGGAAAATATATCGCGTACAACCGATGCAAAATCCGGAATGTATGCGGTACAGATGACAACATTATCTTATATGGAAGATGGTCATTTCAGACTCTCTCCCGCATATGTCTCCAATGGCGAGTGGAATAAATTTACTCAGATCTGGGAGGGAGGTTTCCCTTGTGAAATTCAGAAAGATACTCTGGTTTTCTGGTACAAATATTCACCAGCAAATCCGAATGATCATGCCACCATTGGAATTACATTCAAAAAAAACAGTTCTTTTATCGGAGGGAACGGAATGCAGTTGAATGCTGCATCAGAGTATACATATAAAGAATTACCTATTAACCTTGGCGACCAGATAAGTGATACAGCAGTTATTAATATTTCAAGCTCCGAGTGGCTGTCAGATATTTGGGCGGATACTGCAGAAAGTTATGTGGGTGCTGTTCTTAAAATTGATGGTCTGGCTCTAAAGTCAAATCTGGGAACGATTGTTTACAAAGAAAAATCAGACAGAAGCATCTTGTTTTATCCCAATCCCATGAAAGAAACCGGTGTGTTTGAATTGTCTCCAGAATTAAACCTGGTTGGGATGCAGATTGCAATATATAATGTCACGGGTAAAATGGTCAGGAATATTTCAGTAA
Source organism: uncultured Bacteroidales bacterium (assembly GCA_964548125.1). Classification (GTDB taxonomy): domain Bacteria; phylum Bacteroidota; class Bacteroidia; order Bacteroidales; family JAAYUG01; genus JAAYUG01. Next base: position 10,305 of record CAZJQN010000090.1, read on the forward strand.
GTTCAGCAAAGGTTTACATCAATAAGAATGAGTTTACCTCTGGCGTTTATTTTTATAAGCTCATCCAGAATAGCAATATTCTTAAAACAGGAAAAATTATTGTGGAATAACTAAATTCCTGCAGCAATTGTGTTTAGTTGCTTTTCCGGTCCTCAAACAAAGGCTCCTTGAAAGCATCTAAATTTTACACAAAGCCTTTTATCAAGGCTTGTGGGGTGTAATTAATTGTAAATCAGCTGGTTGGTTCTAAAGCCGACCAGTTGATTTATTTTATCTGCATTAAATTTATAGAATGCATAATTTATCTAAAGGGATGGTTTTGCTTAGTTTCTTCAGGTTTTGCCACATACTGTAGTCTTCAAGCCGGCCCTTTAAATATTTTTTAGCTTTCACTCCTGAAGCTTAGCCTGATTAATGGCCAATTAGAACAGGAACCATCTTTTAGAGATAGCATTAAATGACAGTTTTTCTCATTCGAGGTTTTTGGGGGTTAAACAATTGACTCATTTTTACTTATTTATAAATTAAATTCTAAACTTGTTTAGGGTTTTTTTATGGTTAAAATGTCTTAATTTTATGAGGAATTTTAATCATGAAACTATATTCTGCATTTCCCAAAGTTATTGCTTTTCTTTTTCCGGTACTAAGCTCTTTTTTCCTTCCGGCTGATGAAGATTTCAGGCTGGTAAAAATCAGGGAAGCACTGAGCCGGTTTGAAAAGGAATATCGTCCGCAGAAAGTTTATTTGCACATCGATAAATCTCGGTACACAGTTGGTGAAGACATCTGGTTTAAGGCTTATGCGATTGATGCGGTTAACCATAAACCCTTGTCCGGCATTTCCAATCTGTATGTTGAAATAGTGAATCCCAGGAATATCGTGGTGCAGGTAAAGCTCATCAAATTGCGTAGCGGAACAGGTTGGGGCGATTTTTCCATTCGGGATACCACTCCTGAGGGTAATTACCTCATCAGGGCATACACTTCCTGGATGAACAATTTTGAACAGGAATTCTTTTTCAGCCAGAACCTTTATATTGAGAATCCCAATAACAAGAACTTTATCAGTTCGGAAGATATCCGTTTCAACCGAAAATACAACAGGAGGCTGCAGAAAAATGCACGGGAGGTAAGCCTGCGTTTTTTTCCTGAAGGAGGTAACCTGGTTGAGGGTCTGAAATCAGTGGTTGCCTTCAAACTCTCCGATCAGTTCGACAGGGGTCTGGATGGTAACGGCATTCTGCGCGATGACAGGAATAATGAAATTCTCACTTTTCAGACGGTTCATGCCGGAATGGGATCATTTGTTTTTACTCCCGAAAAAGGGCGATCATATTATGCAGAAGTTACCTACCGGAAGAACGAAAAACGGAAATTCCGGTTGCCCGAACCTTTGCGTACTGGCTATGTTTTACAAGCGGAACAATTTTCACGTGATAAAATACGCATCCGGGTCGAAACCAACAAGCCCCTTACCCAGGATCCTCTTGCCAATGATATTATTCTAATGGCACAGGTGCGGGGAAAGGAAATGTATTTTGAAGTAATTGACATGCCAGAAAACCGCACGGAAAAAATTCTTGATGTATCTTCCTTTCCGGCTGGGGTTTGTCAGATAACACTGTTTGACGGAAGGGGAATTCCGAGAGCTGAACGGTTATTGTTTCTCCGGGAAGATAACCAGCCATCGCTCATTATCAGCGGTCTCAACAAGGATTATGACTTCCGCAAAAAAGTGGAGGCAGAAATATCGGTTAATTCACCAAGAGATTCCAAACCGGGTGGGTCTTACTCGGTATCGGTGGCAGAATTTTCTGATTCTTCCCAAATCGAATCATCAGTCTTTACCTATATGTTGCTCAATTCCGATCTCCACGGAACCATTGAAAATCCCCGATGGTATTTCGAAGAAGATGGGCGGGAACGAAAAGAAGCTCTTGATTTGCTGATGCTTACACATGGGTGGAGGCGGTTTCGTTGGGAATCGATTCTTGCCCCTGATTTTAAATGGCCCTCTTTTGAAGAGGAAAAAGGAATTACCATTACCGGAAAAATTACCCGCGATCTTTTTGCTATTCCCATAAGGAACGCAAAGGTTTACCTTACCATTCTTAATGCGTATAACGACTATTTTGAAACACGAACCGATCAAAAAGGCAGATATCGTTTTGATAATCTGGATTATTCTGATACTATCAGTGTGGTTGTTGAAGCCAGAAAACCGAACGGACGCAAGAATCTGGTGATCATAGTGGATGAGAATGAATTCAGACCGGCTGAAACCCAGACGGCCAATGCCTGGGCGCAAATGGTTCTGTCAAAAGGTGATGATTGGAAATATAAAAACGTAAAACGGATTGATTATTCATACAATCCTGAAAAGCAGAAAATTCTGGAACGTTCAAAAGATTTTAAAATTCACGGGGAAGCAGACAATGTGATTTATATGGACGATATTCCTGAAGGTTACACCGATATGCTTCAGGTACTGCAGGGCCGCGTGCCGGGTGTTCTTGTCCAGGGGAATACGGTCACTGTCAGAGGCCCTGGCAGCCTTATGCTGTCAAATGATCCTCTGTTTCTGATTGATGGCGTCCCTGTTGACATAAATGCTTTTCGTTCTTTAAATCCAAAAGATGTTGAACTGATCGAAATAATTAAAGGTCCAAATGCTTCTATATATGGAAGTAGAGGAGCAAACGGGGTAATTGCTGCTTATACAAAACGCGGTGATTTTATGAAACGGGGTTTTCTGGATTTCAAAATGCTCGGATATGCTACCCCGCGCGAATTTTACAGTCCCGATTACAGTGTACGCAGTACCGAGGGAATCAACGATTTACGTACAACACTTTACTGGAAGCCTGACATTGTGCCTGATTCGCTTGGAAAAAGTACTGTGAGCTTTTATACTTCTGATATAAAAGGAACCTTTCTTCTGAAAGTGGAAGGCATCACCGCTGACGGGAAGCCTTTGGGTTCGTATGCTTTCTTTTCTGTTGGTAAGGAAGATTAAAGCAAGCTTTGTGTAAGCCAGGGTAACCAATTGGTTTTTTTGCTGTTCGTTTTTCGCCATTCACTATTCGCAGGAGTGAGGGTGGGTATGTTTTTTTGTAATTACGGATGGCCACAGAAGCCTTATAAATACAGTTGTCATTGTTCTCATCGTTGTCATTGTTCTCATGGTTGTCATTGTTTTCATTATTAGCAACAGCCTGACAACCATGACAATTTTGACTACGCTACAATAACCTGACAACCACGACAACAATGATAACGCGACAACCTGACAACTTTGTCCTTA
>CAZJQN010000091.1:0-13552 GCA_964548125.1 uncultured Bacteroidales bacterium
TAAGATTTTGATAAGTCGGGGTTACCTCGATAAGTCAATAGAAACAAGTTGTTTAAATATTTTATTGTGTTTCTATTGACTAATCTCGGTTAAACCTTATTTCAGCTGCATACAATTCATATATTCAATCTGTCTTTTTACCTGCTGTCACAACAACTTCCTGAATATGCTTAATCCTGGCCAGATAGTGAATTTTGATCAGATAGAAATTACCGGTAGAAGGCTTCTGAGATGATTTGTGAAAGTAGCGATATTCTACCAGACAAATGGAATGAGTTTAAAACGCACTTTTGCCGAATATTGACGATATCCTTCCAATTCATTCTGCAAAGTTTTGTCTTCAAAAATCGTTCTCAAAATAAACAATATGATGAGAACTCCGGCAGGTATTGAGCTCCATGCTGAACCCAGAAGCAGTGGAAACCCTGCAGCCTGAAAGATAGATCCCAGATAGGCGGGATGCCTTACAATTGAATAGATTCCTGTATCGCAAACAGTATGGTTTCTTTCTGTTTGAATGCGGACAGTGCTTGCAAAGAACCGGTTCTGCTTCTGGGCCACTAAAAATAATAACTGACCTGCAATGGTCAGTATAATGCCTCCGGAATACATGCTTGTACTGAATTCAGGAGAAAGATGAAATCGACCCGAATCAAGCCCTGCAATTGCATACATCGAAATGGAAGCCAGAAAAGACAAACCGAGTATGATCCTATCCCATTTTTTGGTATTCTCTCCTGATTTACTTCGTTCCTCCAGTAATTCCTTATCAGGCCTCAGAACAGTATAATGCAAAACTGACATAATTAAACCAATGGCAACATATATCAGTCCCTGCCAGTAATTAATCCTGCCTGCACAAAGAAACATAACAGCAAAAAAGAAAAAGGATCCTGTAAGGTGTTTAAAAATATAATTCTTGCTCATATCAATAATTTATGCAGGCTAAAGTACATTTAACTTTCTCGCCAAACCTGAAGTACGACAAAAAAAGAGTTCACATCTCTCCCAAAAGTTCTTCTACTTCAAAGTCCATCAACTCCTGTTCGAAAAAAACGCGGCGTTCGAACTCAAAATCAGATATCAGCCCATCTGTATTTACTCCCGACAATACATATGTCAATTCAATTTCATCATTCATGGAAATACTGTTAATTGGTATAGCTCCAAAATTATGTTGACAGTATTTCTTCAATGTTACTGAAATGTTACTGTAATATATTCTGCTTCAATACTTTTCAACAACACTTGTTAATAACCTGCAGCTTGCCCGTCTTTTCTTGATTCGCTGGCTCCGTAATATACCCCGGTTACCGGATCGCGCATGATGGCCTGGTATCCGCCATAGCCGCCCAGATCCCAGCGAATCTTATGCCCTTTCTGCATCAGGTTTCGGATTGTTTCATACCCGAATCCGCTTTCAAGACACAGCCACCCTCCGTCTGTCATTTTTCCTCCGGTAGGGTCAGAAGAACCAAGATGCTGGATTCTTGGAGCATCCCCTGCCTCTTGAAGATTCATTCCGAAGTCAATCAGATTTACCAGTACCTGTACATGTCCCTGTGGTTGCATATCACCTCCCATTACGCCAAAACTCAGCCATGGTTTTCCCTCGCGGGTTACAAAACCTGGAATGATAGTGTGAAATGGGCGTTTCCCGGGTGCGTAACAGTTGGGGTGACCTTCTTCCAGCGAGAAAAGCTCTCCCCGGTCTTGCAGTACAAATCCCAGATCACCCGGTGTCATTCCGGAACCCATACCCCGGTAATTGCTCTGGATAAGTGAAACCATGTTCCCTGCTGAATCAGCTACCGTGAGATAGATTGTGTTCCCTTCAAAAGGACCTCCTGCTTCATAGGCGCGTCCGGCCTTATTCATATCAATCAAAGCTGCTCGTGCTGCTGCATAATCTTTTGACAACAATTCCTTTAAAGGAATCCTGGAAAACGCCGGATCAGCATAGTATCGTGCCCTGTCTTCAAAAACAAGCTTTTTTGCTTCGGTAAATAGATGAATATAATCAGCACTTCCAAAGCCCATGCTTCTGATATCAAAATTTTCCAGAATATTCAGCATCTGAAGAACAGCAATCCCCTGCCCGTTAGGTGGAAGTTCCCATACGTCGTACCCACGGTAATTTACCGACACCGGCTCAACCCATTCCGAGCGATGCCGGGACAGATCTTTGTATGAGAGAAAACCTCCGTTTTGCTTCATATATGCTTCAATTTTCCGGGCTATTTCTCCTTTGTAAAAAGCATCCCTGCCTTCACGAGCTATAATTTCAAGTGTAGAAGCAAGCTTCGGATTTTTAAATATTTCTCCTTTGGCAGGAGTCCTGCCCCCTGGCATATATGTATCAGCAAAACCAGGGTATTGTTTCAATATTCTGGCATTCCCGGCAAGATAATATGCTACCAGTTCTGATACCGGAAATCCTTCGCGTGCATATCGGATTGCAGGAGCCAGATTTTTTTTCATTGGCAGCCGGCCAAAACGGGAATGCATTTCAAACCATCCATCCACACAACCGGGAACTGAAACCGGCAAGGGACCATATGCCGGTATTTTTATATACCCGTTCTTTTTAAAATAATCCAGTGAAAGACCCATTGGGGAACGACCGCTTGCATTCAATCCATACAGTTTTTGTGTCCCTGCATCCCAGATAATGGCAAAAAGATCTCCACCAATTCCACAGCTTACAGGCTCAACCAACCCCAGCATGGCATTGGCGGCAATTGCTGCATCCACTGCCGATCCTCCCGCTTTTAAAATATCAAGTGCAACCTGAGTGGCCAGAGGATGGCTGGTGGCGGCCATACCATGCGTGGCTATAATCTCGGAACGTGTGGCAAATTCCCTCCCTGTTATCCGGTCCTGGCTTGCAACATCAAGGCTAAGCAGTGCCAGAAACAAAAAGAAATACTTTTTCATAGAAATGATCTCAATTCTATGCAAGGTAATGTTTTTTATCAATATATAAGTGAACACGGTATTCCAAGGTCTCAAACTTCGTTTTTTTATTTATCCAAACCAATGCATTAGAAATTTCTTATATGCATTGCGATTAGGAAAAACCTAACTTTCATTCGAATTCTCATTTTTCCTGAAAGTTGATTTTTCTAAATCGGGATAACGTCAATTAATTCATTTAGTTTGCTCTTTTCAAAAGCTTCTAAAGAATAAATTGGGATATATCTGCGAAATAACCCGATACTTTAAACTGGATAATTTTTACTTTTGTCCGTTTGCAGAAACATATTTTTCCACTTGTAAGCCTGCTTGCTATGAAACGCACCATACAGCGGATTGTAATCCTGATATCAGTAACTGCTCTGATCGGAACTTCTACTTCCTTTTACCTGAACCGCGACAGGGACCTGGAGATTATTAAAAGCCTCGATATCTTTTATTCACTTATCAGGGAACTGAATTTATTTTATGTTGATACCATTGAACCTCAGAAACTGATTGAAACAGGAATAAATGCAATGCTTGCGTCGCTTGATCCTTATACAGAATTTATTCCTGAATCTGCCCTGGAAAATTTCCGCTTTCAAACTACAGGCGAATATGGTGGCATCGGGGCTCTGATAAGGCGTAGCGGGGATTTCACAGTCATTGCCGAACCCTATGAAGGTTTCCCTGCATTTAACAATGGTATCAGGGCTGGAGACCTTATCCTGGAAATTGACGGAAAAACGGTTAAAAACAAAGAAATTTCCCAGGTAAGCGAAATGCTGAAAGGGACTCCCGGTACCTCTGTTCAGTTGTTGATTCGTCGTGGAAAAGACGGAAAAGAAGTGAAAAAGAAACTCGTACGGGAAAAAATCAATATACCTAATGTCTCCTATTACGGCATGCTGGATAACAATACAGGATATATTAATCTCTCTGGTTTTACAACTTTTGCCGGAAAAGAGGTTCGAAATGCTGTAACAGACCTCAAAGAAAGGGGGGCCGCATCCATCATTCTCGACCTGCGTGGTAATCCGGGAGGGCTTCTTATAGAAGCAGTCAATGTGGTAAATGTGTTTGTTCCCAAAGGACAAGAAGTTGTAAGAACCCGGGGCAAACTCAAACAGTTTGACGCCGTATATACCACAAGCCAGGAACCGGTCGATACATTAATACCTCTGGTGGTCCTTACCAGCCGGGGTTCTGCCTCGGCAGCAGAAATCGTTGCCGGTACAATTCAGGATCTTGATCGCGGCGTTATTGTTGGCCAGCGCACCTTTGGCAAAGGGCTCGTGCAAACAACCCGGCCTCTGAGCTATAACACCCAGCTTAAGGTGACAACCGCCAAATATTATATCCCCAGCGGACGCTGCATTCAGGCCGTTGATTATTCCCACCGGAACGAAGATGGGAGCGTCGGATATATTCCCGATTCATTAATCCGTCCTTTCAGAACACGACATGGCCGCACAGTTTATGACGGAGGCGGAATTCAACCCGATGTACCTGTAAGTTCCGAAACATATAGCCGTATTACAGTAAGCCTGGTGACCAAAAACCTTATTTTTGACTTTGCTACTTTCTACAATGCTACACACGACACCATTCCTGCCCCGGAAAAATTTTCCTTGTCTGATGCAGAATATCAGCAATTTGTCAGCTTTCTCCAGGACAAAGATTTCGACTATAAGACCGAAAGCGAGTCAAAATTCCAGGAACTCGAGAAGGCAGCCCAACGCGATAAGTACTACGACCTCGCCCGGGAAGAATTTGAAAAGCTGAAACAAAAAATATCCCACGACAAGAATAAGGACCTTCAGACATTCCGGAACGAAATCAGTAAATTCCTGGCAGAAGAAATAGTTAGTCGCTATTATTACCAGAAGGGACGCATCCGCGCCTCCCTTACCACTGACCCAATAACACAGAAAGCACAAGAAGTGCTGAAAAACAAACAACTTTACCGCTCAGTTCTCGACGGATCCTATCCCATACCGGAAAAAGCTACCTCCCATGAACCGGCTGAAGAAATGTACGAAGCCATGTGATTTAATTCAGCTTCTATCCTTCCGTTTGGCAAAAAATGAACTTTCACGGACTGCTGTTGTTTTTTCTGATAAACTACCACTAAACCAAACCTCTTTGCTCTTATACATATCTGACCACTGTTATTTTTTTCAAAGTAACACAAAAGACAAATTTTGGAACACCAAACATAAAATGCCGAATCTATGAAGTATCTTGCTTTTTCATTGTTTTTCCTGACTTTTTTCGGCATCTGGTTCGGAGCAAACTTTTATGTTTACCATCGGGGTATGCAGGCCTTGCCTTCCGTGCCCTGGATACGCGTTTTATTTACTGTTTTGATCATCTTTCTTTCCACCTCCTATATTCTGGTCAGGTTTGTGGAAAGACTCATTCCTGATAGCCCCATTCTTCATTTGCTTGTCTGGCCCGGTTCTTTCTGGTTTGCAGGCCTTATGTACTCTTTTCTGCTGGTTTTGCTCATCGATTTGTTCCGGCTGACTAATTATTTTGTTCCCTTTTTCCCGGCTTTTATTACCGAGAATCCGGTCACAGCGAGAAAGATTGCCTTCCTTTTTGTAACAGGAGTTACTATGGTTCTGCTGTTGACGGGTTATATCAATGCCCGTACACCCGTTGTCCGTCATTTAACCCTGTCAATAGACAAAAGCATACCGCAAAATCCGTTTCGTTTAGCGCTGGTTACGGATATGCATTTCGGCATTCTGGTAGGTAAAAAGCAACTGGAAAAGCTGGTAAGCATTCTGAAACATGAAAAACCTGATATAATTATTTTTGGTGGTGATTTGATGGATGAAATTCAACAGCCCGTTCTGAGAAACGACATTGGCTCACCCCTTCGCTTCCTTTCAGCTCCCTTTGGAAAATATGCAGTTACCGGAAATCATGAATATATAGGTGGAGTTAAAAAAGCAGTTCAGTATATTGAAAGCCTCGGAATTAAGGTACTGCGTGATTCAGTAGCTAATATTGGCGATTTATTCTGGCTTATCGGAAGGGAGGACAGGGACATAAGACGATTCAACGGAAAATCACGGATTCCGCTAAAAGATATTCTGGCCGGTATGGATCATTCAAAGCCTTTACTGCTTGTTGATCACCAGCCGCTTGGCCTGAATGAAGCTGTTGAAGCCGGTGTTGATCTTCAGCTTTCAGGACATACCCATCACGGGCAATTGTGGCCCTTCTCTCTCATTGTGAAAAGAATGTATGAGGTTAGCTATGGATATCTCCGAAAGGGAAATACTCAGTTTTATGTGAGCAACGGGTATGGAACCTGGGGACCTCCGGTGCGAATCGGGAACCGGCCGGAAGTTGCCATTATTACCCTGCATTCTGTACAAAAATGATCATCCTCTTTTCTTCCTGATGCTTCCTGGTTAAATTTCTCGTCAATAACGAATATTAGTCACTGTTCTGATCAGAATTTTACAAAAAGAATTTTTTATCGGGAAATAAAAACCTCAATTTCAGGTGGAACAATCAGATGCTTTTTTACCGCGCAGGAAGAAGCAGCCTGCACAACTGCCTCCTTGTACTTTTCAGGAAATTCAGGCGGAAGTTTTATCTCAATATCGATCCGGTCCACCCGTCTCTGATCCAGATTGTAATTGACGTGCTGCAGAATCCGTATTCCTTCGGCGGGTATACCTCTCTGGTCGCAGAAAGCCTTCACATAATAACCCGCACAGGTACCAATAGAAGCCAGAAACAAATCGAAAGGTGCAGGGGCAGAATCTTCTCCTCCTGCCTTAACAGGCTGATCAGTAACAACCTTATGGTTGTGTATGATCATGCTCACTTTTTTGCCACCTTCCAGAATCACTTCGTAGGTCATAATATATAGTTTAATAAATACCTATCTGATATGAATTAATTTCCTTTTCCAGCTTCTGCACTCCTCCGGTGACTGTATCCAGCATTTGCCAGAATCCTTTGCCATGGTTTTTATGCACAGTATGCACAAGTTCATGAAGAATAACATAATCAATCAGATGATCAGGCAGCATCATCAGATGAAGGCTCAGGCTGATATTGTTGTCCCAGGAACAGCTTCCCCAGCGGGTTCGGCTGTTGCGTACAGTAACTTTCCCATACCTGAATCCAAATTTTTTTGCCAGTTGTTCTGTTCGCTCCGGCAACCACGACTTTGCTTCGATACGCCAGGCCTCCTCAATACCTTTTCTTATGGCCGTCTGCACCTTCGGATCTCCAATCCCGGCAAATTCAGGAAAAACTACTTTTATGAGGCCTTTTGCAACCGTTATACGAATTGTCGGCCTGTTATGCGTTTCCATTATCAACCGGTGCGCTCTTGTACGGTATTCTTTTCCCTCTTCAAACCGGGTAAAGTGATTTTTCCAGTTAGCAACACGAACCGATTGGCGCTGAATCCAATGGCTCTTCTCCTGCAGAATTTTATAAACTTCCTGATCACTCAAGGAGACAGGACAGGTAATAACTACCCCCTCCATCGGTTTAACCGAAATTGTCATGCAACGGTACCGGGGAGATCGTATCAACCGGAACTGCAAGTTGCCAAAAGTTTTTTGAACCGAATGCTCCATAAACCATCCCAAAACTATAGCAAACTATTTCGTTTTCCTTTTAACTCGAAAAGAATTTTTCATCTATTTTTCAACTTACTGCTCCCGGTTAAATAAAAAATGAATACGTGCTAAATTCAGAATTAATGCAATTATTGCCTTCTGATAATCAGGAAATAAATATCTTTGCTCTTTAAAATTTCCGGAAATGTATACGTTCAGGCTAATTTTACCCGTCTTTTTGTTGTTGTTTCTCTATTCTCCAGAGGGAATTTCCCAGGAAGCATGGTCATTGGAGAAATGTGTACGGTACGCCCTTGACAACAATATTCAGATTAAGCAGCAGCAGCTTAATTCGCAATATGCCGGAAATAATCTGTTACAGTCAAAAATGTCCCTGCTGCCAACTATAAATGCTTCGGCAGCACAAAGCAAATCGTTTGGCCGTGCTCTGGATCAGACTACTTACACCTTTACCCAGAACCAGACTATTACTAGTCTTAGTTCCAGTGTGAATGCCAACCTGGTTGTTTTTAACGGACTGCAGAAAGTGAATCTAATCAGGCAAAGCAGGTTTGACCTGATGGCCAGTTTGCAGCAATTAGAAAAATTAAAAAATGATCTTGCACTTAATGTGGCTGCAGCCTACCTGCAGATCCTTTTCAATACAGAACTTCTTAATTCTGCCCGCCAGCAAGCCGAGGTAACGCGTCAGCAGGTTGAACGAACAGCAAAACTGGTTGATGCAGGAAGCCTTCCTATGGGCAATCTGCTTGAAATTCAGGCGCAACAGGCTGCAGAAGAAGTTCAGGTTGTCAATTACCAGAATCAGCTTGATATTTCCTATCTTACCCTTGCCCAGCTACTTGAAATAAAAGATACCGAAGGATTTCGCATTGAAATACCCGATTTTTCAGATTTTCAGTTTAAAGAAGTGCTTGACCCGGTGGCTGATATTTATCAGGATGCTCTCAGAAACCTTCCTCAGATCAAAATTGCCGAATACCAGCTGAAAAGTTCGGAGGCAGGGCTTAACGTTGCCCGTGGTGGTCGTTCGCCCCGTCTTTTTATTGCTGCCTCGTATGGAACAGGATACTCAGATATCCGGCAACGGATCATCGGTACCACACCTCAGACTATCCCTATTGGAGTTACCCAGGGCGGAGAATTGGTTTACAGCCAGATAGAACAACCGCTTTACGACACCTATCCTTTAAAAATGCAGTTGAAAGACAATGCAAGCACCACTCTGACCTTCGGCATTTCTGTGCCTTTGTTCAATGGCTGGTCAGTGAACACTCAGGTTAGCAACGCCCGTCTGAATGTTCAGAATGCCCGTTATAACCTTGATCTTAGCAAAAATCTTCTTTTCAAGGATATTCAACAGGCGCATGCCGATGCACTTGCAGCCGTGAAAAAATATCTGGCTAGTGAAAAATCGCTGGCGGCCCAAAAAGAATCATTCAAGTATGTTCAGCAGAAATATGAAGTTGGCCTGGTAACTACTGTCGATTTCAATATTGCCAAAACTGCCCTTGCCCGTGCCGAATCAGAACTTTTACAGGCCAAATATGACTATCTTTTCCGCATAAATATTCTGAATTTCTATCGTGGAAATCCTCTTACTGTCAAATAATCCTCATCATGAACACAAATAAGCTAGTAAAGTACCTATCAATTGTAGTTGTTTTTCTCATTATCCTCGCCATTATAGGGAAAAAAGCCGGGTGGTTTGGTAAGGAAAAACCGGTAAAAGTAGCCGTTGAAAAAGTACAGCGCAGAAACATCACCGAAATTATTACCGCTAACGGCAAGATTCAACCTGAAACAGAAGTTAAGATAACACCCGATGTTTCAGGAGAAATAGTGGAACTGGCTGTTAAGGAAGGTGACGAAGTAAAGGCAGGACAGTTTCTGCTGAAAATTAAGCCGGAAGTTTACATTTCTGCCCGTGATCAAGCCGCAGCTGCTGTAAATACTACCAAAGCCAACCTGGCCAATGCCCGGGCAAGACTGCTTCAAGTTGAAGCACAATTCGCTCAGGCTGAACTGTCGTACCAGCGCAGTCAGAAATTATGGGAACAACGTACAATTTCGGAAGCAGAATGGGAACAGGCTCAGGCCTCATACAAAATGGCTAAAGCCGATGTTGAAGCAGCAAAACAAACTGTTGTATCGGCCGAATTCAATGTTAAAAGTGCTGAAGCCAACCTGAAACAGGCCGAAGAAAATCTTTCAAAAACAACAATTTATGCCCCCATGTCAGGTACCATCACCATGCTGAACGTAGAAAAAGGGGAGAGGGTCGTGGGTACTAACCTTATGACTGGTACAGAGATTATGCGGATAGCCAATCCCGAGCGCATGGAGGCTAAAGTTGAAGTAAATGAAAATGATATCGTCCGCGTTAAATTGCATGATACGGCCATCATTGAAATCGACGCTTACCTGGGAGAAAAATTTAAAGGGATTGTTACGGAAATTGCCAATTCTGCAAATGTTACTGCCGGAATGTCAACCGACCAGGTAACAAATTTTGATGTAAAAATCCTGATTCTCGAATCCTCTTATAAGCATCTTCTTAAGCCCGGGCAACGTACCCCCTTCCGTCCGGGAATGTCGACCACTGTCGAAATCCAGACCGAAACCCGTGAAAATGTTCTCTCGGTTCCTATTATGGCTGTTACCACGCGCACCGATTCTGTATTGCTTTCACAGATTGGTGCAGATACTTCCCGGATCAAACTGCCTACTGTAAAAAAAGGAGAACTGATCGAATTTGTTTTTATACCCAATCAGGGAAAGGCTGATATACGTCCCGTAAAAACAGGTATCCAGGATAATAACTACATTGAAATCATTTCAGGGCTGGAAGAAAATACAGAAGTCATTTCAGCTCCATTTAGTGCTGTATCCCGTACTTTGAAGTACAATTCTCCAATAAAGATTGTTGATAAAAAAGACCTGTTCAAGGAAGAAAAATAGTTCTTTGTTCCAACCATATGGCCAGATTGCTGCTGATTGAAACCACTGGAGATATCTGTTCGGTTGCTCTTAGTGATAACGGTAATGTTCTTGCCGTAAAAGAGGATCACGAAAAAAAATCACATGCAGCCGTTTTAACCATTCTCATTCAGGAACTACTAACAGAAGCTTCATTGGAAGTGAAGGATCTTCAGGCGATATGTGTAAGCCAGGGCCCTGGTTCTTACACTGGTCTCCGTATAGGCGTATCAGCTGCAAAAGGGATCTGTTACGGTACTGGTTTACCGCTTCTCGCTGTGAATACCCTCCTGGCCATGAGTTACGGCATACGGGCCGAACAAAACAACAACCCGTCCTTCCTGCCATTCGCTAAACCACTTCTTTTCTGCCCTATGACTGATGCCCGACGAATGGAAGTATATACGGCTTTGCTGAATGAAAACATGGAATATGTTCTTGAAACCACTGCTCTGGTTCTAAAGGAAGATGCGTTTTCTGATTATCTCTCACGGCACTCGATTCTCTTCTTTGGTTCAGGTGCCGAAAAAGCCTCAAAACTGATTCAACACCCCAATGCGTTCTTTAGAAATGATTTCCGGCCCAGAGCCACATATCTTGCCGAACCGGCAACCATCGAATTCGAGAAAAACCATTTCCAGGACGTCGCCTATTTTGAACCTTTCTACCTTAAGGATTTTGTTGCAACCATTCCCAAAAAGAAACTTACCTTTTAAATTGGCACATATTTTGGGCTTAAAAGAGAAAACCTTCACAATGAGAAAAAAGCAACAATATATTGCCTCGTCATCTTTATTTACCCTTATTCTGCTTTCAGTTCTGTCATTAATTTCACACGCGCAGATACCTGTTAATACTTTACCCAATAATGCATACAAAGCAGGAGAAAAGCTAATTTATCTCCTTTACTATGGTCCTATCGATGGAGGTCTTGCCACAGCAACCCTTGAGAAAACCTCCTATAATGGAGGAGAAGTTTATCATGCCCGCATCGAGGCAAAAACCATCGGTCTTGCTGAAGTACTTTACCACATAAAAGACATCTATGAAAGTTATTTCGATCCGGTAACGGGACTTCCTTATAAAGCCATCAGAAATATTCAGGAAGGCCGTTACAGGGATTATGATGAAATTTATTTTTATCGGGAAAACAATACTCTTAAAAGCTTGAAGAAAGGAACCATTAGTGTTCCCGAATACCTGCACGATATCGTATCTGTACTTTACTATTTCAGGAGGTCTGATTTATCCAATCTGAAAAACGGGGATATTATCAAAATTCAAACATTCTTTGGCGGGGATCTGTTTCCGGTTATCCTTCGGTATCAGGGAAAAGAAACTATAAAAACCGACCTGGGGAAAATACCTTGCCTGCGATTTGCGCCGGTAACAGAAGTTGGACGAATGTTCAAGACAGAAGACGACATGACCATCTGGTTTTCTGACGACGCCATGCGGCTGCCCGTGCGTGTTAAGATGAATTTAATCGTAGGTTCGGTAAAGTGTGACCTGATTGAATACCATAACCTGCCGACAGCCCTGCCAAAAGTTAAGTAGAAACAATATCCGGCAGATTAATTATCTTTGATTCGGGTAGTAATTTTTCCCCACTTCATGTATCGCCGCTATTATGAAATTCTCGGAATTCCTGAAGACGCAGGTCCCGATGAAATAAAACAAGCTTACCGCCGGATGGCCCTTCAGTTGCATCCCGATGTAAATAAGGCACCCGATGCTCATCAGCGGTTTATAGAGATATGTGAAGCTTATGAAATCTTGATCCGATACGTGCAAAGGCAAGATTTTTCTGCTACTACCATTCATTTTCCTACACCTGAAGAACGAGCCGACCTCGCATCCTGGGAGGAAGTTATACGGGAAGCCCGTGCAAGGGCAAAAAGACATTCAGAAATGCGCTTTGAAAAACTGCAGAAAGAACATGAAGCCTTTCAGAAAAGCGGCCTCTACGATCTGTCCCTCCTTCTCCGGTATTTCTTTCATATAGTTGCTGTATTGATAGCTCTTGGATTAATCGCATTCCCTATTATAATGGCTTTCGTGGAAGAATTTTTTACGTTCTTCTACCTTGCCTACTTCTGGATAATAGGCACTTTTCTCTTATGGTACATCTGGTCAAACAGGAAAAACTGGTTTCGGCTCGGAGAATTGTACTTTAAACCAGCTGTTATTCGTGAATTTCTTGCGGCCAAACCTGCTGTAAGCAATGAGCCCTGTTTTTACTGTCGTGGGCATAAAGCTAATGGGATTCCGGTCGAAATTTTTCTGCTGAAAGTACAGGATGTGGATCTCCGAAGCAGAGGGGCCCTATGGCATGAAGTAAAATACAAACGTAAAAACCTTACTTTGCAAATTCCCCGCAGCCATAAAGCGTTCCTTGTCCATCTCAGTGCATCAGCAATTAAGCTGTTTACCCTGATTGTATTCCTTATATTTGTTCCGGTAGGAAGTCTTCTTTGGAAGCTTATTTTTGGACTTTTTGCCGGGGGCATATTAAGTACCATCCTCCATCTGCTGACCCGAACCCGTCCGAAAACACTGTATCTGCTAAACGCCACCATGGTCATTAAATTGATGATCTGGTTGTCTGTTCTTGGAGCACTTAGCCGAATTACTCCCCAGCACCAGATTGTTACAGGACCTTATATTTATCTTGGTTTTTTTCTCCTGATTTTCTTTGTGGATCTGATTGTTGACCCCCTTGCCAACCTGGTACCACGCAACCGGATGTATATACCCTTTTTCTCTCAACCTCGCGCCATTATGGAACGTTATCGCGAAGGTTACCGCAATTTTCTTGAAGCCCCGGTATGGGCAACGATTTATCCCTTGCTCAAATGGCTTTTTTAATCAGAATTAGACGATAGAAAATACAAACAAATCGATGCATAATAAGTTGTCTGGTTTGGTTAATGTACCATTCATCAGACGGAGTCTGTGAAAACTGAGGGGTAAGACGCACGATCAGGTATCAAGTC
>CAZJQN010000092.1:0-13514 GCA_964548125.1 uncultured Bacteroidales bacterium
CGATTTTTTCAAGAATAGTTACAGTATCAGAGGTTTCTACAGGATATTGACCCAATTCAACCAGACGACCAAAAAGCTCATCCACATTGGTTAAATTAAAATTACCTGCCAGCACCAGGTTTCGGGTTTTCCAATTGTTTTCCCGTACAAAGGGATGAATATTTAAAATGGTGTTTTTACCGAACGTTCCATAAGGTAAATGTCCAAGAAATAATTCGCCGCTAAAGTCAATATTTTCTTTCAGGAATTGCACATCGAGCAGGCGATGAGGATGTTGCTCTTTTAGCTTTTTGTACGGGGCAAAAATTTGCTCAAAGACATCTTTTATCGGCGTGGAAGAGTTACTGCGTATGCGGTTGATATATTTCCGACCCGGTTCGAGATTTAATTTTATGCATGCCAGGCCTGCTCCGTCTTGTCCTCTGTTGTGCTGCTTCTCCATCAGCAGCTGTATTTTGCTAAGTGCCCAGGTCGTAGTACCGTATTTTTCGAGATAATACTCCAATGGCTTCAAAAGCCTGATAAATGCAATACCGCATTCGTGCTTTATTATGTCGCTCATCTGCCGGTGAATTGATGTGCTAAAGTAGAAAACATACGATTATACCCCTGACGATAAAGAAAGTTTGCTTGTTTGGAATAGTTTTAAATTATTGACTTGGTGAACTTAATCGTGTCTGAAATATATTTAGAATATTTTTGTTTTTAATTTTGAAAAATAAATAACAACAAAACTTCCTGTTCTTTTACAAAAATACTATTCCTCCGTTTTAGGAATTTTCTGGCTGTTTATCATTGTTGCTTGATGGTACCAATTGTTAGGCAGTCTGGATATTTGAATTAAATAATTGATAAACAGCTATATGAAAAAATATTTTGTTCTTTTGGTATCTATAATAATTGGGATGAGCCATATAAGCGCTCAGACCAATAATGGCCTTGTATTCTGGCTCTCTGGGAATAAGTCGTTGAAAGATGCCTCCGGCCAAAATGTAAAAATACAGGGAAACCCTCTGCACAGAGCGACTGACCCTCTTGGCAATGAAGGGAAGGCTTACGTCTTTGATTATTCTGCGAAAAACCCCACGCATTTTTTAAAGACTGATCTCGATATTAGTCCTAAGCAGTATCCTGAGCTTACCATTACTTTGTGGATAAAGCCTTCAAATACCAATTCCCGGGCAGAGGTTATTGTTCAGGGAGAAACCAAGGAAGGGAGGGGCTTAGGTATTGCCTACAAGGATAATACTCCTTGCTGGGCAGCCCATATGGGAAAAAATGATGATTTAAAAGAGGGAAGGGTTACTGCTCAATGGCATTTTTTGGCTGTGATATATCATCAAGCGGCTGAAAAAGCCTGGTTGGTGGTAAACGACGAAGTATTTTCAGGAAGAACAGCTATAAGGCCTACATCCTCCTCGGATAATACACTGACTATCGGCAAGTTCGAAGGACAAATTTCCGATTTGAGAGTTTATAATCGCATGTTGACTTTGGATGAACTGAATGAACTGGCCGGGAAGCCAATAAAAGCTACAGCTGCCGATTTTTCTTTCAAAATCAGACGCGATTTCAAAAAAGAAAGAAAAGAAAAAGAACTCCGCCAACTCGATAGCCTCCCCTTACGCATAGTTTATGTTAAAGAGTTGGCTGTTTACGACACCACTGAAGGCAAGAATATTGTTACTTATCTTCATAAAGGAGATACACTTAGGCTACTCCGACGTACATCGGAATATGGGATATTTGAGTATGCTAATCACCAGGTGGGTAGGAATTCTCTAAATACTTTAATCAAAAAAACTTACCCTTCAGGACAATCTTCCTTGTCTGCTTTTTTCACGCATGGCCTTCAAAACGGTGTGGACTATACTTCGTGGCGTTTCTGGGTGGTTATTCTCCTCTTGGGCTTAGGACTGTTCTTTTTGTATAAATATTTCGTACGGATTGATGCTTATTTAATATACAAAGGTCAGCATCGAAAAGTGGAAAGCGCAAGAAAAGGAGACACAGAGCCATTGCAAGCACCCATAGTTACCTATTTGCGCAGAATTTTTCCGATTCAGCGCTTTCGCAGGTGGACTTTTCTGATTGGATTTGTGGCTGCAGCCACGCTTTTCCTGTGTGCTTTGATTGACGGATCAGAGCTTGAGTGGTTTATCAATGGCGGATTTACCTTGTTTCCTGGCGAAGATTATCATGGGTTCACCTATTTTCTGTGGGCCATGACTATGGGGGTCATGTTGCTTTTCTTCCTCATGATTGTGGAGAGTTTTGTTAGTGCCGGGCTGGTTTGGGGATTTATCAGGATAATTTTTATAACGGTTATTAATGTTCTTCTGATGATTGTAGCATTATTTGCAGCAATTGCAGTCCTCCTCATAGTTGTTGCAGTGATTGCATTCCTTTTCTTTGGTTCAGCTCTAAAGTCATCGCTCAATCAAAATTATCGTTGCAACAAGTGTGGTAATATTATTCCTGATGGAGGTCGTTGCCCCTATTGTGGTTAAAAAAATTAATGAATCAAATTTAAATTATGGCTGGTACAAGAGTTGTTTTTACGAAAGGATTTCCCGAGCAAAAAATTGATGAGGCTTGGGGAAAAGGTGAACGGATACATATATTGGCTTGTGCAGGCGAAACCTGGGTTCTGATTTCGGATAATAATAGTCCCTATGATGCACAACGCTGGAGCACGCGAGCTGAATTTCCAAAAGATGCTATAGCTCAGGCATGGAAAGACGGCCTTGATATTTCTGACATCGGATATGGTTACGACCGCTGGTGGGCGGTATTTTCTGATAATACAGGAATTCTCAATCAACGATGGATGAGTTCAAGTGAATTCCCCTCTAAAGAAATCAAATCAGCTCTAAAAGATGGGGATTTTATCACCCATATGGCTTATGGAGATAGTCGATGGGTGATTGTTTTTGGGAGTTTGCCCGGATTTACGGAGCAAATTAGTGGTTTATATGGTGATTTACCCACAAAGACCATTCAGGAATATTGGGCAAAAGATTTTTATATAACGGCAATTACTCCGGCAAGTAATGGGAAATGGGGTCTGGTGATGACAAAAGGAGCTCCTTATTCAGATCAATATTTTGCTTATAACAAGGACTTTCCTGAAAAAGAGATTAAAACCAAGTGGGATGAGGGTTATGAAATAACCCATCTTGTCTATGGAAATGGATTGTGGTTGCTTGTGATGTCGGTACCGGTGAGGCAAGAAGATGACGTAACGATAGGGGGTGATGAAGAAGAAGAGGAGCCCCATGAAGAACAGGCTGAACCATCTTCGACCCCATTTGACGTTAGTCCCAAAGCTGAAAGATTGTTTCAAACCGGGCAACAGTATTTTGCGAAAGAAAACTATCGCAAAGCATTGGAATATTTCGAAAAAGCGCTGGAGGAATCACCAGATTATCCCAGTGCACTCAATTCGGCTGGAGCCGCCTGGTCGTGGCTCGACGATATGGGCAAGGCCCTGGAGTATTATCGTAAAGCCTATAAACTAGAAAATACGGATGAGGTAATACTGAGCAATTATATTATTGCTCTTGAAAATGAAGGAGAAACAGACGAATTATTAGAAGTAGTACGCAATTGTAGTTGGAAGGTAGCCTCTAAAATGGATACGGGCTCATCCTTTTTATATGCAGGCAGGGCTCTCATGGATGCTGGTGACATCAAGTTGGCGCTTAAATGGCTTGAAAAAGGACTGCAAGTTGACCCAGAAAACGAAGAGTTGAAAGACGCCATTGAAGAGTGTAAAAAAGCGCCCTCTGATAAACCCTCAGCGGCCCCAAAGAAGGAAGAAAGCCCGGACGTACCCCTGGAAGATCTTTTGGCCGAACTGGATCGTTTGGTGGGCCTTTCAAATATAAAATCGGACATAAATAGCCTGATGAAATATATAAAAGTGGAGAAATTGCGGAGAGAGAGAGGAATGGCTGCCAACCCCATTGCTTTGCACTCAGTGTTTCAGGGTCCTCCGGGAACAGGCAAAACCACTGTGGCTCGTTTGTTAGGCAAAATTTATAAATCATTGGGCTTGCTGGCCAAAGGTCACCTGGTTGAAGTAGACAGATCGGCTCTGGTGTCGGAATATATTGGTGAGACGGCCATAAAAACCAGTAAAGCAGTAGAGTCGGCCCTCGATGGTATTTTGTTTATTGATGAGGCTTATACCCTCATCCCTGCAGATGGAGGCAAAGATTTCGGGAAAGAAGCTGTGGATACCCTTCTTAAACGCATGGAAGACAATCGCGAACGCCTCGTTGTGATTGTTGCCGGATATAACGATGAAATGGCCCGATTCATAGGCTCTAATCCCGGCCTGCAGTCGCGTTTCAGCCGATATTTCACTTTTATGGATTACACGCCTGAAGAAATGCTGGAAATATTTTCACGCATGGCTGATGCCAATAAATTTAAGATTCAGGAAGATGCCCGCGAAAAACTTTTAAAATATTTTACATGGAAGTATCAATCGCGTACCAAGAACTTCGGGAATGCCCGCCTGGTTAGAAATTTATTTGAGGAAATCGTAAGATTGCAGTCCTCGCGCCTGGCCGAAATGGATGAAATTACGGATGCAGACCTTGTTACTCTTACTCTGTATGATGTCGAAAAAGCAGTCAGCGATGAATTTGTTGAAGAAGTTGTAGAATCGGTAGAAGATATTCTGAAGGAACTCAATGAGTTGACAGGGCTTAATAACATTAAAGAAGACATTAAAAATCTGATTAGTTTTCTGAAGGTGGAGAAACTTCGTCGGGAGCAGGGCCTGACAACCCCACCCCTTTCGTGGCATGCCGTTTTTCTGGGCCCTCCGGGCACAGGGAAAACCCCAGTAGCTCGATTGATTGGGAGGATCTACAAAAGTCTGGGAATTTTGCCTAAGGGCCATGTAGTTGAGGTTTCACGCAATGACCTCGTGGGCGAATATATTGGTCAAACTGGTCCTAAAACCGAGCAGGTTATCGACTCTGCCATGCACGGCGTTCTGTTTGTTGATGAAGCCTATAGCCTTAATCCTGCCGGAAACTCTGGCAATGATTTCGGCAGAGAAGCCATGGAGACCTTGCTTATTCGCATGGAAAACGACAGAGACAAATTTGTTGTCATTCTGGCTGGCTACACCGATGAAATGAAAGCGCTCATAGAAACGAATCCGGGACTCAAACATCGTTTTAACCGTTACTTTTCTTTTACCGACTATCAGCCAGATGAACTTTTCGAGATATTTGAATCGATGTGTCGTAAACGGAACATGGAGCTCGACCCTGAAGCTGAAGCCGCGCTCATTGGATTTTTTATCGATGCGTATGAGTCTAAAGACAAACATTTTGGAAATGCCCGTTTTGTCAGAAATGTTCTGGAAAATGTCCTCAGAGCACAGAGTGAGCGCCTTGCCAAAATGCCCGACATCCCTCATGATGCATTGCAAATAATTACACTCGAAGATGTTGAATCTGTCATTCAGAATGTTAAACCCAACCAGCCTAAGGATAGGCCCTCCATTGGCTTCAAACCTGGAGGGAAATAGGCTTCTCTCTAATGTGGATTCTATGAAAACCGGTGCATGCTAATGAAGATCTGTGCACCGGTTCAATTTTGGGCGTTCAGTTGTGTTGATAGGAAGGTGTCGGGGATTTTTGCATCTTTACTTCTAATTTAGGTAAGCATAATGCAAAAGCTTTCTTACGAGCATGGCCTCAAGAATATACTCCTTCGATTGGATGGAAAGGCAAATAGAATACCCCTGGAATTCAGGGTTGGGTTCTTCCTTGCACTTCTATTAGGAATAGCCTATGCCCCCTTGATTTCGGGTTCATCAACGCTGAAGTGGGATGCGCTTGATTGCTACTTGCCATGGCGTTGGTTTGTCGCTAATGCTCTCGGGAATGGTGTATTCCCTCTGTGGAATCCTTATCAGCATTTAGGTTATCCCATATTCGCCGATCTTCGTTCCGTTTTTAGTCTGGAGCCGTACTTGGTTTTTGGGTTCGGAGGGTATTCTCTTTCTGTCTTGCATGCATTGTTCCTCTTTTACCTGTGGTTGGCTGGAATGGGCTTTTACAAGCTAACCTCCCATTTTTTTGAAAACTCCCTTGCTCGCTTTGTTTCTGCCCTGGCATATATGCTCTCAGGTTTTTTTGTAGCCCATGGACAGGAGCTTTTTGGTCTTACGGCGGGGGCAATGATGCCCTGGGTTCTTTTTTATTTTATTAGTTTACAGCGGGCCAGGATGTTCAGTGATGTATGGAAAACGGCCTTTTTCGTTATCTTGCTTTTAACAGGAGGGTATCAGGCTCTGAGCATTATTCTTTTTTACCTGCTCCTGTTTGTTTTTTCAGCACAACTTGTGTATCACATTATTCATCGTGAATATGAATTGATAAAAAAAATCATCCAGCTCAACCTTTTGCTTGGCTTGATTGTGTTGGCCTCAATGACTGTTGTGGCTGTTGCCTGGTTTCAAGGCAAACCCTATGTGGGCAGAATGAGTGGAATTACGCTTGGGGATGCCTGGTTTATGCCTTTTAGCCCACAATCTTTGCTTTCTCTTTTTACTCCGTTTGCAACCGCTGGTGACCCCGGATTCTGGAATACAGACATTTCAATGAACAACCTGTATTTCGGAATTATCCTTGTCGGATTTGCGTTTCTGGGGATGATAAGAGTAAGAAAAGACTATACATTACAACTCTTTTTGTTTTGGGGAGTCATTTGCTTGCTTGCCTCTATGGGGGCCTATACCCCCGTCAGGGAATTTTTTTTCAGGTATGCTCCGCTAATGAATCTCTTTCGTATGTCGGCCTGGTTTTCCTGGTTTTTCCTGGCTGCTATGATTATCGCTGCGGGTAGGGGGGTAGCACATTTTCTCCAGAATCCCGGCTCATATGTTAAGCCTATTTCGATAAGTGTTATACTTACCTTATCGACCCTTCTGCTGATATTAGGGCTTCATCTGAAGGATGTGGCCGGTGCAATGAATTTGATGTTTTCTGGGGGTTCCATGCATCAAAAAGTTTCCCAGGCCACCTTGGGTCAACGTTTTGCTATTAATGCGATTACACAGCTTGTAATCTTATCCTTTTGGGGACTTTTGCTTTGGCGCTGGATGGATAAGCCGATGCTGCTTCGGCGGGCATTTTTACTCTTGGTAATCTTCGATTTGGTTTTTGCGGTAAAGTTGAACTTTTTTGCCACGGTAGGTTCAGAATTTACGGTGTCTCAGGTTCAGCATGCTCTCGATAGGGCTCCCAGGCATTATCCCCTACACGACATACGCTATAATTTAAATTTATATACTGATAATCAGCGTAAAACTGCACCGTTGTGGAGGAATACACATATCTTCACCCAAACTGTTTCAGCCGAGGGTTTCAATAGTTTCAGACTCGATGCCTTCGAAGAACTGACGGGTAAACACAAAGATATTTTCAGTGCAATCCTTCAAAACCCCTTGGTGTATTTTTCGGCCGACGTTCATCCATGGAAAGATTCGGCTCAGGTTAAATTGAATAAGACTACCTGCTTTATTGATGAAAATGAAATTTCTTCATTTCCCAATGAGATTTCTGTTGAAGGCGCCAGGGTTAATTTAAAAGAGTTTCATCCCGGCTGCGTGGCATTACTTGCCCACACCAAATCCCCATCACTTCTCGTAATATCTCAGGCCTGGTTCCCGGGTTGGAAGGCCTCCCTGGATGGCCACAATGTTAAGATTTTCAAGATAAACGGCTTTCAGATGGGTCTGCTATTGCCACCAGGCGATCATGAAGTGGTTTTTCGATTCGAAAACCCTTTACTCATGAAAGCTTTCTGGTTTTCGGCTACAATATTTTTTATTGTTTTGGTAGCCATTGGGTTCGTTTTTTTGAGAGATAAAGTAAAGTCAATTCATCAAAAGGTGTGTTTGTCGTTTATTTTCCCTGCCTTGCTTTATTTAGGCCTTATCGTCTCTTTTATGAATGGCACACAGGCCAGGTCGGCCAAAGCAGGTGAGTTATCTGCCCTTCTTCGTCTCATAGAGCAAACAGGCGACAGAAATGCCTTACTGGTGACCAGCGGAGGTTGGCCCTATCTTGTTGACTCATTGGTGTCTTCCGGAGGCCTTTCTTTGAAAACACTGCACCTGGGGACAGATCCGGAATTTAGCTTACAGGCTCTTGATAATTTGTTAAACAGAAACAAGCCTGAAGTGCTCTTTTTATTGAATGATGAGATGTATAAGGATTTTTCTGTTGAAGATATTTTACGCACTAATTATGCTGCCTGCGATACTTTATTTGTAGATAAGGAAAAGCTGCTGTTACGATTTCATCCCCAAGGAAAGCCTCATGTCGTTTATAAATCTTGCCTGGATTCTACTTCGATAGATGATTCTCAAAGAGATTTATTTCAGCCTGCACCCGATGGTAAACCTGCCATTCGTCTGGATAGCCTCCGACGGGGAAGTCCCTCACTGAAGTATGCAATTCCAGCAGAATATTTCGGTAAGTCTCTTAGTGTGGTTGCTTCATCTCACCTGATGCTCACTCCTCAGGCCGGGGTTACGCTTTATATAGAAGTTGTCGACAATAATGAAACTTTGTTACGCAAAACTATCTCAACGCGCCAGATCGAATTTCCTGATTTAAGTATGGGATGGCTGGCCCAAACGGCTCGGATTAAAATCCCTTCAAAGGCTAAAAACCCTGTAATTCAGTCTTTCTTGTGGATGGAGGGTGACCGTCCTTTGTGGGTGGACGACCTGCAATTGATAATACTTCCCTGATTCCTGTTTTCTGGAATTGCAATTTGTTGGAATTACTCTTGCTTGGGCCTTTCTTTCCGAAGGATATACTGGGGCCGGCGTTTGCTTTCCATAAACAATTTGCCCAGATATTCTCCAATAATACCCAATACAATGAGTTGAATACCACCTATAAGTAAAATACTTCCCGTTGTGGAGGCCCAACCGGGAATAGCTTTATCGGTAAACAGAAAGATGTATAAAATATAGATGCCGTAGAGAAAGGCCAAGCCTGCAATGACCAGTCCCAGAATGACACTAATCCGTAAGGGTTTGATACTGAAAGAGGTGATTCCGGCCAGGGCTAACTTCATCATTTTCTTGAAATTGTAGCTCGACTTACCGGCATATCTTTCAGCAGCCTCATAGGAGATAGAAACCTGTTTAAATCCGGCCCAGCTTACGAGACCTCTTAAAAAGATGTCACTTTCTTGCATGTTTCTTATCTCATCAGCTACTGCACGGTCAATGAGTCGGAAATCGGCCGAACCTGGGGGTAAGTCAATGTCGGAGAGAAAATGTATGAGACGGTAGAATAATTTGGAAAACAGGCGCTTGTAAAAGTTCTCTCCTTTGGTTTGTTTCCGTAAGGTGGTCACTACGTCGTACCCCTTTAACCAATGATCTACCATCTCAGGAATGAGTTCGGGAGGGTGTTGCAGGTCAGCATCAAGCGAAACAATGCAATCGCCGAAGGCATGATCAATACCGGCTTTTAAGGCATGCTGATGACCAAAATTTCTTGAAAGTTGTAGCAACCTGACATGAGCGTCGTTGGCCGACAGTTTTTTAATGCATTCTGCAGTAGAGTCGGTGCTACCATCATCCACAAAAATCAACTCATAGTCTTCAAAAGAAGCTATTTGAGGGCTAAGCCGTGCATATAATGCGTCGATGTTTCCTGCCTCGTTATGACAAGGTACTATTATCGATAACCTGAATCCTGTGTATCTTTTCATAGGCGGGTTGCAAAGAGTAAGGTCAAAATTACGCATTTGCGAGCGTTTTATTTCTGCTCCACTTCCCTATATTTGCGCAATCTAACTATTTACAACCATGAAATCCATTTTCAGGCTTTTATTTATCCTTTCAATCATTCTTGGGAAGATTCAAACCACCCATGGGCAAGGCGGAAATCCGGATGCTCAAATTCTTTCAGTGGTTCGTGAATCTACCTGGCAAAAGTATGGTAGCCAGGAGTATAAGGAGTCTTTCTCAATAAAATTGCTCACTCATAATGCATTCCATCGCATGTATGGTGACAGTTTTATTGTGTATAATCCTCAAGTCCAGAAGCTTAAAATTCAAAGGGCCGAAACAATTATGGCTAATGGTAAAAAAGTGCAGAATCCTGCTAACGCATTCAACGAAGTTTTACCTTCCTGGGTTAGCGGTAGTGCAGCCTTCAGTCACTTGAGAGAAATGGTAGTGTCGCATACAGGACTGGAAGTTGGAGCTACGATTTTTCTTGACTACAAAATCGAAACTCAGGCGGGTTATTTCCCCTATTTTTCAGGTGCTGAAGTTGCATCGCTTACCAGTCCCGCTGAAGCCTTTAAAGTGATTATCAGAGTGCCTGCAGGCACACAACTTAATTATAAGGTATTGAATATCAGGCTTGCACCCGAAATTACAAAAGAAAAGAATTTTGATGTATATGTTTTCAATTTTGGTGCCGTACCAGCTCTTCCACAGGAAAGTTTTGTGCCCAGGCGTTATAGTTACCTTCCTGCCGTTGTATTCAGTACTTCCGGCAATAGGGATGCTCTCCTCGGGGTCGGTTCAGTTACAGATGCCCAGCTTCCGCCGGACGCAATCAGGGCTGTGCGCGAGTTGAAAGAAAAGGCACAAGATACCCCTTCATTGGTAGCCGCTGTGAGAAATATGGTTGCTAACGAGTTGGCCTTAATTCAGGTGAAACCTGTTTATACCGGTTTTAAGATGCGCAACCTTCGCGAAATATGGGAATCGAGATCTGGAACCATGGCTGAAAAAGCATATTTGCTTGCAGCCCTTCTCCGCGAAGCGGACTTGAATGCCACTCCGGTATTCGCTCTCCCATCGAATGTCGTACTGGCCGACCTTTTACCTGCTTCATTGATTGAAGATTTTTACGTAAAAACTGAGGTTGATGGGTTACCTGAGATATTACTTTCTCCCATTTCTGCTTCAACAAGAGATGAACGACCTTATCTTTTTGGGATGTCTATATTTGGCAAAGGCAGAAATGGTAAAATGGAAAGAACAGATATTCACCCGGTGAATTCGGAATACAGAGTGGAAGGTGCATTAAATATTGATACAGGTATTGCTGTCTCTGGTAACATAAAAGTTAAAGCAGAAGGTATCTTCCATCCTTTCTTTGACCTGATAAAAGATAAAAATGCTTTAGCTACTACTTTAAAAAACATCCAGGGTGATAAAACCGAGGTGACTCTGCAACGATCCAATCCGCGCCGGGTGGAAGGCTCAATCAGCTTGAGTGAGCACAAAGGATTGAAGAAAAAGGGAGATGTCATTTTGCTTGAAATACCTCATGCAACCTCCGGTGTTGATTCGTGGAATGCCAGAGTGCTGACATCTGCCCGCGATGTGCCTTTTAGCCTGCCCTTCTTTGTTCTTGAAGAATATAAATATACAATTACTCTTCCTGAGGGCTGGGAATTGATTACTCCGGAGTATACACGAGAGGTAAAGAAAGATTTTGGGGTAGTGTCTCTGAAGCTTTCGATGAAAGGAAGAACCCTGGAAATATATCAGGCTATAGAGTTTATTGAGAAAGAAATCAGTGTTCTAAACTACCCTTCACTTCGTGAAATTCTGAATACCTGGTACGATCCGGGATTGCAGGTTTTAGTCTTCAGAAAACATTAATTCAGCATATTTTAGACTTGAAAGCTATATTGGTGTATACCAACAACTTTTCTTAAGTCGTTATTCGGTTTTAATGGACTTAAATGAAAAAGCCACCCGACGAGGGTGGCTTTGGTCTATCAGTATTCTGCTTCTAAAGTTTTTTATAACAGAACCACCAATCAAAACATTCATATTGCGATGGGCGTTTTTTGGCGGTTTCCACATCTTTGGCAGGCGGAATAATTACTTTGTCACCCAACAAACTGTTGTTTGGCCAGTTGGCAGGAGTAGCTACACCGTTTTGATCGGTTACCTGAAGGGCTTTGAGGGCACGGAGAATTTCTTCCATATTGCGACCAATTTCCTGAGGATAGTAGAGGATCAGGCGAACGATACCCTTGGGGTCGATCAGGAAAACGGCACGTACGGTATTACTTCCTTTTCCCGGGTGCACCATACCTAATTTGGCAGACACTTCACCAGCTCCGTCGGCAATGATAGGAAAGGGAATTTCTACCTTTAGTTTTTCTTCAATCCATTCATGCCATTTGATGTGACTGAAAACTTGGTCCATCGAGAGGCCCAGAAGTTCGGCATTTAGTTTGTCGAATTCCGGTTTCAGCTGAGAAAAAGCCACGAATTCGGTGGTGCATACCGGAGTGAAGTCGGCCGGGTGACTAAACAATACCAACCATTTACCAGAATAATCCTGAGGCAGTTTTTTCATTCCGTGAGTGGTGAGTACTTCCATTTCGGGCAAGGCATCGCCCAACAGGGGGAATTTGCTAACACTGTTTTCCATACATATTGATTTTTAATGGGTTAATAATTAATTTTTTAGGTAGGCTGTATACATCCAAACAAGTTTTTCTTGCTGGCGAATATAATCGCTCATCAGAGCGTTGGTGCCTTCATCTCCTGCTTTGGCAGATAGGTCAAGCAATTCACGTTCTTTAATAAGAATGGTGCGAAATGCCTCGAGGATACTGCGAATGCTCTCTTTTCCATCGGTGAGGTTTTTAACCTCTTTTACATCCGAATGATTGATGAAATCGGTAAATGAGTGCATAGGGGTGTATCCCAGTGTAAGAATGCGTTCGGCTACTTCATCAATTTTGACCTGAAGGTCGGTGTAGAGTTCCTCGAATTTGAGGTGAAGTTCGAAGAATTTGTCACCTTTGATGTTCCAGTGAAATCCTCTGGTGTTCATGTAAAAAACGTGGAGGTCAGCAAGCAGCAATTTCAATTTTTCTGCAAGTTGCTGAGATTGATTGACAGCGAGTCCAATTTGACTTAAATTGTTCATAGTGTGTAGTTTTTATGGGTTATACATTAATTTTCGAAAAATCCGGTGAGTTGAAGTTTAATATCAGTGATGCGGAATCCCTGAATTTTCTTGCGATCAAAATACTCTTGAATTAAACGGTCGAGATCAGGATCGTAGTAATCTTCCATTCGGTCTGAGGCAGCACAATAGAGATGATGATGTGGTGATTGTATGGCATCATAGCGCTGTGTCCCCTGGTCGGTTTTAACTCTTTGTACTAATCCTGCCTTACAGAGCGAGTCGAGGGTGTTATAAACCGTAGCGGTTGAAAGTCCCGGGAATTGACTTTTCAGTTCATTGTATAACATTTCTACAGTGGGATGGTCGTTACGGTCGATAAGGGCATTGTAAACAGCTATCCTTTGCGGTGTAGCCTTCAATCCCTTTTCTATTAGTAATCTCCGTATCTCGACCAAATTGTTTTTCATTTTACAGTATGTTTTAACTGATAATAATTACAATCTAAGTTTTATTTTGTTCATTGAATTCATAAAAAAGTAGAATTTTTTTTAAATAAAACTG
>CAZJQN010000093.1:0-13482 GCA_964548125.1 uncultured Bacteroidales bacterium
AACAGGATTCTGTAAAATTGTAAAATACTGTTTGGAGTGGGATAAATTACCTGTAGAATCTATCGAATCAGGCACCATTAATACCCTCACTTTCACAAGGCTGTCAGGAGGAACAGTTATGGTAATCATCCTGTCTTTGTACCCGGCAGCCTCTGCCTTAAGGGTATATTCTCCCGGTAGTACAAGACGTACGAAATATCCTGTCAGGGAATCACTTTCCACAGCTGAGTTGGCCGACGGAACATCGTGGCCGGGAATGCTCAACCTAACCCTGAGAGGTTTTCCGGAAATACTATCAGTGACAAATCCATGGATACCCCGCAGGGATTCTTCCAGATACCCAATTAGGCTCCGAAAATTAGCTTCCCAATAGAGGGGAATAAGAGAAGCATCCGGTATCTTTACAGAGCTTACTTCGATGGTAACCTCTCTCCCTCTGAGAAACCAGGTAACATAATCCTGCCTGCCTCCGGTAATACGATACCAGTCGTATCCATTGGTTACTCCTGAAGAATAGGGACTGGTGAAATATCCGGGAGGTCCATGCCTTTGGGCAGTATCAGCATATCGCAGGCTTATCTGATGAAACCATACATCATCCGGATGCCTTGCAAACCAGGTATCCCATGGATAATTAACCACTTCGGCTCCCCCATGAAAATTGGCAGAAAGACAAAAGTGTTTTTCCTGCATGTAATTCATCATCGCCTCAGTTTCCATCTGCCATGAATTGCCATCAGGATGGTTTCCGGCAGCCGGATCTGGAAAATTGCGATTTAGGTCAATAGCATTGGCATTAAAACGCGTAGCGCCGTAAATGGTTGAATCAGAAAGTTTAAATGTTCCGTCGGGATTAGCAAGCGGATTAATATAAATTTCCAGGTTATCAATCAGTCGTTTTATTCGGGTTGATGTGCTGTAACTTGTTAAAAGAGAGTCAATGAAATGAAGCATAAGCATGTAACCTGTCAACTCATCCCCGTGGATAGATGATGTAAGAAATACTCTCGGTTCGGTTTGCTCCAGTTGGGCTGAATCGGAAATTTTTAATGCCAGGAGAAGTTTGCCTTTTACCGAATAACCTATAGTATCAAGTCGTGTTATGGAAGGATTTGCCATGGCAAAAGATTGCATGTTCTGCACATATTCCGCATAGGAAGGATAATGGTTCCAGTCGGTTTCGCGGGTTCTTTTCAGAGGCAGTCCTTGAATAAACGAAAGAGATGGCGGAATAAGCACCCGAAAAGGAATACCCAAAGTTCGGAACCTTTCGTATTGTTTTCTGTTAACGTATGCAGTAATTTGCTTTCCCTGCACAAAATCGATAGAAACATAATCAGATAATTCTTCTATAGTAAGGGAGGCAGGACAATCAAAAGCAATAACAGCCTCACCCCTCAGCTTCAGATATTCCTCAATTTTTGCGGTATCCTGTGCTGAAACAGTCGGCCATAAATAAAAGGCAAAAAGAAACAATTCATACCTCATAGTCCAAATGTACTACATAATCCAAAAAATTAAAGAGGACGATTAAAAAACCGGGGGTGACAGCCAAGCTGACACCCCCGGGCATCCCTCTACTAACTAACCAACTGATTAACTAACCAACCTATAAATTTTAGTCAACATCCCAGAAAACCTTCGAGTTGAGATTATCAGTATTCTGTACCGCTTTGTAGTTTTCCGAATTAAGTTTCTTTTCCGTATCGGGAAGCACAAAGCGCACAGGAGGATTGGGCTGATCGCTGCTTGCATCAACCATAAACTGGAGAGCAGGTTTATTAAGTCTTCTCAATTCAGCCCATGTCTGTGGCATTTGGGAGATACCGGTATTGAGCCATTTCTGTGTTCCGATCAGGTTCAGCTTATCGGTGTTAGCATCCCAGCTAACAGCAGGCTGCTGAAGGTAAGCATCAATATCAGCAGGATCGGGCGAAGCAAGCGGCGCACGGAAGGTTCCGGTAGAATTAATTTTGTAATATAATTCAATGGATTGTTTTACACCTGTTTCATACGCGGCCTTTGCATCACCGAGCGAGTATTTAAAATACGCTTCGGCTTTGAGGAAACTAACCTCGGCAGCTGTAATAACCCAGCCCGGGAAGAAATTGTTCCTGCTAAAAGTAGCAGTATCATAACGGGCAATCAGGCCGTTGCTGATTTTGGTGTTCTGATCAGCTGAGTTTTCAAGAGGATCAAGACCAACATAGTCGCCATCAGAATTGGGATCGAACATAGCAGGAAGACGTGGATCGCCATTGGCCACCATGTGGTCGATAATGGCCTTGGGAGCGAGGTTATACATACCCCAGGTTTCGAAACCATCTACAATTCTCCAGTGCGAATTGGGGTTATCGTAGGTGGTAAGATTCGGAGCTTTCGCATCAATCATAATGTTTTCATTATTATTATCTACCACCGGATATTTGGATGGATTTCCCAGAATAGCAGCCACTTCGCTCTGAACCCTTGACTGGAATGCCGGTACACCGGAAACCCGCATGAGCATTCTCAATCTGAGTGAGTTGCAGTATTTCTTCCAGAGCAAAAGGTTGCCATCATTGAGAAAATCTTTCGAACTGAAAACATTCTGATAGAATGTCGGAACATTAATTTCTGCCAACTCATCGGCTATATTTTTCAAATCATCCAGCATGGCAGTATAAATGTCCTCACCCTTATCATATTTGGGCAGAGATTTGTTCAGATCTCCCAGGTTGGTCTTCAGTTTTCCTGCTTCACTCCAGGGAATATCTCCCCACATATCAACAATTTGCTGGGTTTGGTCATAGAAGAAAATTGTTGCCGCTAGCATGAAGATTCTTTTATCAGCTTTATCAACTTCGCTGGATTCTTCATACAGTTTCTGCAGCTCTCTGTACTGTGCCATTGGCCCCGTGTAGAAATTGGTCCACCGGTCATTCAGTGCACTGGCATCAGGAATGTATTGTTTTTCGCTGTTAACCCAACCAAGTACCTGGGTATAATGACCCATAGTAGGGCTTTCCACTACAAAGAACCGCCAGTAATAAGGCATCACGTAAATAACAGGAGCCTGAAGAACTCCGGCAAAGAAATTCTCTACCGTAGCTTTGGAAGTTTTTCCCGGATCCGGATACAATTCTTCCAGTTCCGATTGCCTGCAACCATTCAATGTGGTTACAAGGGCTATCATTGCAATTAACACAATTCTTTTCATGCGTCAGTTTTTTAAATCCAATTATCCAATAGCGGATTAGAAGTTTGCCCTGAGAGAGACACCAAAACTTCTCGTGGCAGCATTAGTACCGCTTTCAATTGCAGAGTTCACCCAGTAGGAACCAATGGTTACTTCGGGATCGAGGTGCGGGATTGTCTTATAGAGGAAGAATAGGTTCCTTCCGATGAGAGAGATGGTAAGTCTGTTGCAGCCAATTTTGCTGGTCAGACTGCTGGGAAGGGTATATCCGACTGAGAGTTCACGGAATTTTACGTAGCTGTTCTCAAAAACAGCCTGATCATACCGTGAGTTAGGAATTCCCCAGGCAGGGTTGGCTCCCCATGTAAAGGTATTCAGATAGTAGTTTGGTGCATCCACCACGATGTCATTCGGAGTGCCATCGGCCTTAACTCCCGGCAGAATTATCCCGTCGTGATACACTTTTTCCCCATTGGGACCGGTAGCTCCGTCATAACGTATCAGCTTATCACTGGCATCAACGTAGTAGGAAAGACCACCATGTTCAGCATCGCGGTATTTAAGTGTTTCTTCCCACATTCCGGCTCCTTTTGCATAGTAGTTGGTGAGGGAAATAATATCGCCACCAAACCGGTAGTCAATGGTGAAGTCGACCAAAAAGTTCTTATATGTGAGAGTACTTCCAATACCACCTACAATCTTGGGAATTACGTTGCCAACCTTCTTCATTTCACTGAAATCGATCTTATAAAGACCATTGTCGTCAACAATCATCCTTCCCTGTGCATCACGAGCAGGCACATAGCACATAATATCACCCATCGTTTCACCAGGCTTGGAAATAATCAGAGCAGCACCAGCATCAATATTGCTATGGGTTAAGAAATCCATACCTTCCATCAGTTTAACAACCTTGTTGTGGTTAAAACCGAAGTTGGTACGAAGCTGCCATTCAATATCACGGGTTCTGATAGGAGAGCCATAGAATGCAAATTCCCAACCGGTGTTGTTCAACTCACCTATATTGGTCAGCATCTGATTGAAACCAACAGTGGACGGGATGGTTAACCAGAGTATCTGATCCTTGATGGTACTGTTGTAATAGGTGACTTCAAATCCCAACCGGTTCTTGAAGAATTTGTTTTCTATACCAACTTCAAACTCATACTTGTTTTCAGGTTTGATTTGGTCATTTCCATAGTTACTGGGCAAAGAATTGTATACAATACCGTTCAATGATCCCTGGTTGTAAGCATTATTAGCGGCATACTGCTGAGGAGCATTACCTACAATACCCCAGGAAACGCGAAGTTTTCCATAATCAATCCAGGAAGGCAGTTTTAATGCGTCGGAATAAATAAAACTGCCATTAATTGACGGATAGAAGAATGAATTGCTCTTGGGAGGAAGTGTAGATGAAGCTTCCTGGCGACCCGTGGCTTCAATGAATAAATAATTCCTGAAACCAAGACCAACCGTCCCCAGATAAGCATACTTGATGAAATCAGTATACCCAGTCCAGGCATTCGGAGTATTAATACTGGCATTGATATGGAACCAGTCTTCTACGCTCAACCCTCCACTTGTACTGGCACCACTGTAACGATACGATTCCTTACGCCCGGTTACCCCGGCATTAAGGGTAAGGGTAAAATCGTCAGTTAGTTTGCCATCATAAAGCAACAAAGCATCTCCATATACTATCGAATAAACACTGTTGTTCTGGCTAAAATAACCTGAATTAGCCAGAGCAAGAGGTCTTTCGTTACGGTTCTTTGTCTGTTCATAAGCAGAGGTGTAATCTG
Organism: uncultured Bacteroidales bacterium; assembly: GCA_964548125.1. Classification (GTDB taxonomy): domain Bacteria; phylum Bacteroidota; class Bacteroidia; order Bacteroidales; family JAAYUG01; genus JAAYUG01. The sequence goes on from CAZJQN010000093.1 coordinate 4,984, forward strand.
TAGCAACTCTCCCCCGGAATTTGATTCCTTTATAAATATCAACTGTCGTTGTCAAGCTTCCGATGAGGCGATCGTTGTATTCGTCATAACTATTTTCAAGCTGTCTCCACATGAAATCCATCAGATCGTAAGCCCTGATATGGTATTTGAGTTTTTCATCCGGAGTAGGCGTCTGACCAGCATTGTACATATCATATTTGTATCCTTTGCTGGTCTTGTACTTGTCGAAATACCAGCTCATATCATCAAACCGGCTGAAGAAACCACCATAGTTGGCAGTAAGACGGTTAATCTGTTCCGGACGGTTATGCGTAAATTGGTCAATATAGTTGATTACCAGGTCGGTAGTAATCCTGTCGCTCACCTTGATCTGTCCGTTCAGATTGAAACTGTTCTTATAGTGATTTCCACCAATCTGAATACCTTTATAATCAGTCCGGGTGTAAGACAACCTGAAATTGCTCTTGTCGGAATTTTGTGTCACGGCGATATTGTAAATTCCGCTCAGACCTGTCCGGTAAAAATCCTTATAGTTATCAGGTTGAGCTACATAAGGATGCATTTTGCCATCCCAGCCAATTACCTGGCGGCCGTCAAATTTGGGTCCGAACTGGGCATAGGCTCTGTAAATAGGCCTGGGTGTTTCTTTCGTTCCGTCGCCGTTCAGATCCTCCCACAACCAACCATCTTCATCTGCCCCGAAGGCAATCATGTTGGTCCAGCGATCATAACCCGGGCCATATTCGTTCTGGTATTTCGGAGTAAAGGCCACATTTTCGGCAGTATAGGTCATGTTGAAATCAACACCGAGACCTTTTTGCCCGCCACGGCCGCTCTTAGTGGTAATAAGAACAACGCCATTACCGGCTTCTGAACCGTATAAGGCGGAAGCCGAAGCTCCTTTCAGAATGGAAACACTTTCAATGTCTTCCGGGTTGATGTCGATTAATCCGTTACCACGGATCCTCGGGTCACCCCAGTAACCGGCATTATTGGATTCTCCATTGCGAATGGGAATACCGTCGACAACAATCAAAGGCTGGCTTCCGAAACTGATTGAGTTGATACCGCGGATATTGATCGTTACCGCGCTGGTTGCTCCTCCGGGTGCCGTTGAGATACGAACACCTGCAGCTTTGCCATACAGTGCAGAACCAACATTGGTGGAACCAACCTTCGTAATATCCTTGGCACTAATAGAACTCATGGCATAACCCAGAGCTCTTTCCTGCCTTTTGATACCCAATGCAGTAACAACAACTTCTTCCAGACCCACGGCCGAAGGTTGCATTGTAACATCTATCCTGGTCTTCCCTTCAATGGGTATGGTTTGAGTTTCCATTCCCACGAAACTGAAAACCAGAGAAGCATTGGGAGAGCTAACCTTCAGGGTGTAATCCCCATCCAGGTTCGTGATAGTACCATTGGTAGTCCCCTGTTCGAGAATTGCAACACCGGGCAACGGGTTGCCATCCTCTGCAGAAACTACCTTTCCTGTTACAGTGTGCTGTGCCAGGGTAAAGCCCAGCATCGAAAAACACACAATCCATGAAAGAATGATCTTTCGCATACGATTAGTTTTAGCAGTTAGTGAACATTAACCCATAATATATTTCATAGTATGGTTCTCGCTGAAAATAGAATCAAAAAGGCAGGCTGTTACACCAAGCAAACCTGCGTTTTCATCCAGTTCCGATATTTCAACCGGAATATTCTGACTTATTTTTTCCAGGCAGTATCTGTTCAGTGCCTGCTGAATTGGTGTTAGAACAAACTGTCGGGCACTGGAAAGAGGTCCACCTATTATAATGATCTCAGGATTCAGCAATTGAATAAGAATTGATAAGCCCTTACCCAATGCCATGCCAATATGATTTAGCTGCAAAATAGCAAACTCATCTCCTGCCCGGGCTGCATCAATTACAATTTCAGGCGTAATTGCATCAGGATTATCTTTATAGCGGGTCGTCAATACAGAAACCACATCCTGCATGACACCCCTTCGCACCTCCCGCATCAGGCTGGTAGCTGAACCTTCGGTCTCCAGACATCCTCTCTTCCCGCAAATACATAATTCGCCTCCATCCTCCAACTTAATATGACTCAGTTCTCCGGCAAATCCGGTCGAACCACTGTAAAGCTTACCGTCGAGAATCATGCCCAGACCAAGACCCCAGCTCCAATGCACCCTGATCACATCCTTCTTTCCTTTTGCCTTGCCGAACCTTAATTCACCAAAAGCCTGCATCCGGGCATCATTATCGATATATACATAGGAGTTGATGTGTTTCTCGAGAGCTTTTCTGATATTCTGATTTTTCCGGTTCTTTATAGTGTAATTGATCCCATGCTTCGAATCAATAAGACCCGGCATATCAATTCCGAATCCGTAAATATGTTGTACCCCGAGGTTGTTCTCCCTTATAATCCTGTAGTAATTTTCTACCAGTTTCTCAATTAAATCCGGATCGTCATAATTGGTCTTGATCTTTAATGTACTCCCTACCTGTTCGTTCCGACAGTTATAAATAGCCATAGTGGCCATGTAGCGACCCATATCACAGGCTACGATATGAAACCTTCCGCACTGAAGTTCATATAACTCAGGCTTACGACCTCCGTTTGATTCACCTATTCCGGCAGACTTTACTTCATCGCTTTCCACCAGTTCGACAATCAGATTTTTTACGGTGGGTATACTTACGCCCAGCATCCTTGCCATTTGTGGCACAGAAGCCTGCCCGGCCATGTACAATTGATGCAACAGTCTTTTCTTAAGACGGTTCTTATTTTGCTCGGGACCGCTGACGTACATCCTGGGCATTTGTATAATTTGCTTGGTAAGATTTCTTAAAATTCAATACGCTAAAATAAATATTTTTTATTTTCTTGAAATATCTTTTTAAAAATTTTTAATATGTTGCGTAACATAAAAAAGTTTTTCAATCCGAATAATGTGCCAGGAGAACTTCACATAACAATCTCACCATAATTTCCCTGATTGTTGAGTTTTGTGATGAAATGAGTCTTACGAACCGCCAGGAGTATTCACGTAAAAAATACTTTACACCTTGAGTCCTGGTATCGTTTGACTTACCAGGGTGGGTTGAATATGCGTGCTATCAATATTCCGAAAAAGGTTTCTCAGATACTCCCAAAAAACTCTCTTTCTATCTAAATGATTGCGTTTCCACATTCCATTTAACAGCAAGATCCATTAGGTTAAAGGAAAGAACTAACAAACTACAGAAGTAGAGGCATCTGAAAGAAATGCTTTACATTGACAAAAACTATGAAACATTACAAATGAAAAAAAGGAATAGGATTTCCGTAAAAAAATTATTACCTAATTTGCATGGACTTTTTCCAAGTATCCGAATTTAAAAGGAATGAAAATATGCCAGGTAAATTTATTTCCCGACGTTCTTTTCTTCAGGGTATACCAGTTGCAGCAACTGGTCTGCCTTATATCCTCGATGTAAATACAGATTACTTGTATACAGTGGATAAAGAACCAATCCTTTACAATGATTTCTTTGCCATTTACCTGAGCAAAGTAACAGGGCGATTTTCGGTTCACCGCACCGACGGAAGTGTTCTGATTCCCGATTGCGCCACAATGGTAGTAAGTTCGGACCGGGAAGTCCGTTCCGATGTTCCCGGATTCCGGCACCAGGCCAAGATAAACAATATCAGTGATGCCTTGGGAGAAGGGAAACGGCTGGTTATTCAATCCACCGGGAAAAATTTACCATGGGAGTTTACCCTCAGCATCACCTTATATAATAAGTATCCAGGTGTATTTCTTGACATGGCATGCAGCAATAAATCCAATGTTCCGGTTAATACCGAAAGTCTTTATGTACTTACTCCTGCCGGGAATGATGCTGCATCACTTCTCTGGCCAGGAATCTCGAAAATTCTGACCAACGGACCTATGTATTACGATCCAGGAAACGTCTATAATTTCTCTGCCCCTGATGAAAATATTATCCACAGCTGGTGGAATGCGGGGTTCTTCAGCGGGTATAAAAAGGAAGCCCTTGTCTGCGGAGCACTGGAAAATCTCAAAGCTCAGGGTAAAATTCATATACGCAGGCTTCCTGGTGATGCCATCAGCCTGTCATTGCAATCTTACCTGGCCAGAGGGTTTATGCTTCAACCAGGTCAGAGGGTTCATTCCAACCGTTTTATTATTCTGGTTGGAAGTGATCCATATTCGGCTCTTGAGGAATATGCTTCGCTGATGGGTAGTCTGAATAATGCCAGAGTCAGTTCCATTGTAAACGGTTGGTGCAGTTGGTTTTACACCTATGAACACGTCACTGAGGAAGAAGTAGTGCGAAATGCTGAGCTGGCATCCCGTATTCTGAAACCCTTCGGGCTTGAATACATACAGATTGATGAAGGATACCAGCGTTGGCACGGGGAATGGGAGGGCAATTCACGCTTTCCTCATGGAATGAAATGGCTCGCCGACAAAATTAAATCGTTCGGGCTGAAACCTGGTTTATGGATAGCTCCTTACGTCATTTCAGAACCCACGGAAGTTTTTCAACAGCATGCTGACTGGCTTCTGAAACATCCTGATGGCAGGCTGAAACGGGTAGGTCCCTGGCCCAGTGAAGATACCGACTGGGCCCGGAATGAAAATCCCAAACGATATGGTCTTGACATTACCCATCCCGGTGCAGCCCAGTGGATGTACAATCTTTTTAGCACCATCGTGCATGAATGGGGATATGAAATGCTGAAAATTGATTTCGTCGACTGGTCACTTCTTTCTGCCTTCCAATATTACGATCCGTCTGTCTCCCGCGCCGAAGCATACCGCAGAGGTTTCGAAATTATCCGACGTGCGGCTGGTGATAAGGTTCATATCAATGAATGCGGCCCCGGAGCCATCTCCGTTGGTCTGATCGACAGTATGCGGATCGAACTTGATCAGTATTACGGTTACCGTGCAGAGAACTGGAAACAGTATGTTGGGACTCCTACAGGCAGTACAGCCGCAGGAGCCAAAAGGTACTATTTTCATAAAAGGACCTGGGTCAACGATGTAGATCATCTCTGCACCCGTAACCTATCAATAGGCCAGGCACGGGCAGCTGCCACGATAATCGGAATATCCGGAGGAAATATTATCAGCGGCGATCGCCTTACCGACCTTTCACCTGACCGTGTTGAAATCATCCGGAAAGCATTCCCCTCTTCAGGAGAGGGAGCCAGACCGGTTGACCTGTTTGATTCCGATACTCCGTCTGCTTTCGCGCTCTCCCTGAAAAAACCTTTCGGAGATTAGACGATTGCAGCTTTTTTCAACCCCGATGAAACACAGACCATAAGAAGGCAATTTTCTGCGGATCGGCTCTGGCTGAATCCCTCTAAGAAATATATTGCCTTCAATTTCTGGGAAGAAAGGCTGGAAGGCGAATTTGACGGTGAGTTCAACATACTAATCCCTCCGGCAGGATGCACGCTTCTCTCTATTCATGAACTGCCCGAAAAACCCAAAGTAATTGCTACAAACCGGCACATTCTGCAAGGCTACCTGGAACTTGAAAATACCGAATGGCATGAAGAAACACAGATTCTTTCTGGAATCTCTTATGGGGTAAGAGACTGTCCTTATTCGGTATTTATCTACCTGCCTGATTCCTATCCGTGGATTCAGGGAGGAACAACGCTTGATCACGACCAGGAAAATTATTCTTACCGCATCACTCACCCTCATATCATTACCCTCAGGTTATATTTTATTGGAACAGAAAAAATTTCCTGGCACATCAACCTGGCTGAATTTCTCAAAGAAAGGTAATGTATCCTCCTGGGCTTCCTTATACTACTGATAAAGGATATACAATTATTTTAACTAATCGCCAATCAGTTTGTTTGCCATCCTTTTCCTTCATTCTGCAATTCTTTTTTCACCAATAAAACCTTATTTTCGCATAGTTTTTATCTAGTGGATATTGCAGATGATTTACTGTGATACACGACCCGGCACGAGAAATTTACCCGAACGTAATTTCTGGCTCAGATATGCAGCATTCCTTATAAAAAATCGGTTTGTGCACAATGTGGAAGAACATCGCTTCTTCCCTTTTATGATTATTCCAAGATCAGATGAAATACTATCTCTTCCTCGTGGCGAAATAAAACTTCCTCCTTTCATTGACTTTCATGAAGCAGGGAAGCCTGCCAGATTACCTGTCGACAGGCTCATGGAAAAAACAGAAACAACAGCTTTTCTTATTCTTAAAGACGGGAAGATATTAACCGAACGATATTATAACGGATATTGCAGAGATTCATATTTCCGTACATATTCAGTAACAAAATCTTTTCTTTCCGTTCTAACAGGAATTATCCTTGATGATGGAATCCTCCCGTCGCTTGATGAACCGGTTGAAAAATACCTCCCGGAACTTCACTGGAACAGTGAAGGAAATAGAATTACCCTGAGGCATTTATTAGCCATGAACCAGGGGGTCAGGTTTACGGAGGGATATCTCCCATGGAAGGATAATATCCGGCTTTACCTCCATCAGAACACCCGTAAAGTAGCCCTCGGTAGTCAAATTGATACTGTATCGAACCGTTTTCACTATAATGACATATATCCTGTCCTTGTCAGCCTGATATTGGAAAGAATTACCGGAAAACCTCTGGCTCTTCAACTGGCTGAAAAAATCTGGTGGCCAATGGGAGCAGAATTTGATGGTGCCCTGACCTGTGACTCACGTAAAAACATGCTGGGTAAAGGAGAAAGCGGTTTAAATATGCGGGCTATTGATTTGGCTAGATTTGGCCTTTTATGCCTGAACCAGGGAAATCTTAATAATAAACAAATCGTTCCTTCTGAATGGTTTGAAAAATCAACACGTCCTGACCTTACTTCGGGAAGATATGATTTATATAAAGACAAGAGCTGGGGGCGCTTGTTTTTCAATAAACCAGGCAACGGTTACGGATATTACTGGTGGGCTTCTGAAGTACCAGGACATCCTCCTGATTTTTTTGCCTTCGGAATAATGGGCCAAATTCTCTACATCAGTCCCCGCCTAAATGCACTTGCAATCCGTCTGGGAAGAGGATGGAACCTCCGCGATTGGTGGCCCGATGTTCTGCGTAATTATCTGGAGAAAATCAGCTGAAAATTGGTTAACCCAATTCAGTCAATTGAACCCATCGACTAACAAAATGAAAGATTTTGATAAGTCGGGGTTACCTCGAAAGGTTTAATATTTATTGTGTTTCTATTGACTAATCTCGGTTTAATTCATTAACAACAAGTGGATTTCACTATTATCATTATTTGCATAATTATACATTGAACCGAATGTGCAGAATATCTCCATCCTGTACCACATAGTTTTTCCCTTCGATATAAAATTTTCCGGCCTTCTTACAGGCTTCCTCCGAGCCAAGAGCAATAAAATCCTCATACTTCATTACCTCTGCCCTGATAAACCCCCGTTCCAGGTCACTGTGGATTACTCCGGCGGCCTGAGGTGCAGTCATTCCTTTCTTAATATTCCATGCCCTTACTTCTTTGGGTCCGGCTGTGAAAAAGTACATCATATCGAGCAGATCAAGAGCAGCTCTCAGCAGTCGGTTAACCCCGGGTTCCTCCAACCCCAAATCGTGCAGAAACGCCATCTGATCTTCTCTGTTTTCCAATTCGGCGATCTCGGCTTCTACTGCAGCCGCAATGACCAGAATCTTGGCTTTTTGATCTTTCAGCGCATTTTGAACTGCTTCAACATAATGATTCCCCCTTACTGCAGATGCCTCATCCACATTGCAGACAAACATTACCGGTTTGTCAGAAAGCAAAAATAGGTCCTGAATGTACTTTCTGTCATCCTCTGACACAGGAGCCGTCCGTGCAGGTTTAAAGTCACTGAGGTGGCTTCTGTAAACCTGCAGTACCTCCATTGCCTTTTTTGCTTCTTTATCACCCACCTTCGCCGCCTTTTCCACTTTCTGGAGTTTCTTCTCTACTGATTCAAGATCTTTTACCTGCAGTTCAAATTCTACGGTTTCAATGTCTCTTACCGGGTCAATACTGCCATCAATATGCGGCAGGTTGTCATCATCAAAACAGCGCAATACATGAATCAGGGCGTCAGCATTCCTTATGTCGGACAGAAACTGATTACCCACACCTTCCCCTTTGCTTGACCCCTTGGTTAGGCCAGGTATGTCTATGATCTCAACAGTTGCCGGAACAATTTTTTCAGGTTTTACCAATTCGGCCAGTTTATATAAGCGTGGATCAGGCACCTCCATCATACCTACGTTTGATTTGCTGCTGCTAAAGGCGAACTTCCCGGTCTGGGCTTTGGTTCGCGACATGCAGTTAAACAGCGTTGTCTTGCCGGTATTGGTTAAACCAATTATTCCGCAATGAAGACTCATAAAATATTATGGTTATTTTGACGCAAAGGTAAAGGTTTTGAGCGATTTTGAAAATGACAACCGTGATATAACATA
>CAZJQN010000094.1:0-13264 GCA_964548125.1 uncultured Bacteroidales bacterium
TGCCAGGAATGCATTATTTGTGATTTGAAATTTGTGATTTGTGATTTCTGATTTTCTTGATCTGGAACACAACTCCATTATATCACAAACCAACAATCACAACCCAAACCACACATCCCTTTTCCCTTTTAAATCAAAAATTTCAGATTACAGATCACAATTCACAAATTAATATATTGACCCCCTTTAAACTGGATCAATTTTTCCTGCAGACTGACTGGAATAAGTGGATCAGACAATCTGTTGCCCGGAATTGCCGTGGGAATTATTGTTATTGGAACGATTTGATGAATAACTGCGGTACATTCCGAGCAGCATTTTGGATGATTTCTCAAATCCTTCGTAAAGTTGCACGAAGTCTTCCTCATCCAGTTGTCCGATGGACCGAAGTATATCGAGCATTGCTACCGAACGGAATACGCTGGTACGGGCATCCGACAGATATTGCCTTTTTTCCGTATCGTTCATCTTGCCGGTTCCTTCAGCAAGATTTGATACGACAGACATACTGGCTTTCTTTAACTCAGAAGCAATTTCCTGATCCAGTTCAGGATGATCTTTTAAAAATTGCAGAACTTTCTGATTCTGCTCTTTAACTACCGTGTAAACGTCAAGTTTTTCAAAATCGAACATGTGCTTTGTGTATTATGTCTGTTAATTGTTTAGTGTCGGGGTGGTCAGACTCGAACTGACGACCACTTGCTCCCAAAGCAAGTACGCTAGCCAACTGCGCTACACCCCGTTTGCGGAGAGGGGGGGATTCGAACCCCCGGTTCCGCGGTTGCGGAACGACGGTTTAGCAAACCGTTGGTTTCAGCCACTCACCCACCTCTCCGGGCTATTTTTATCCTGCCTTTCCAGCTATTGAACCCCCGACATTACCTGAACAGGATCCCTGATACTGGAAAGATTTTTTGCAGCACAAAAGTATAAAAACCTGATAAACCTCCAAACAAAAAATCGTAAATATAGAAAAGGCGGGATATTCCCGCCTGTGCAAATGTTTGTTCTAGTCTTTCTTCGGGGGCTGGCCCGGCCTGGCAATGGAATCGCGCATATTGGTATCAGCCTCAATATTTTTGATGCGGTAATAGTCCATAATTCCAAGATTTCCACTCCGAAATGCTTCGGCGATGGCCAATGGTATTTGTGCTTCGGCCTCAATAACCTTTGCTCTCGCTTCCTGTGCCTTTGCTTTCATTTCCTGTTCGAGGGCAACAGCCATGGCGCGACGTTCCTCTGCTCTGGCCTGCGCAATATTCTTATCGGCGTTGGCCTGGTCCATCTGCAGTACCGCACCGATATTTTTCCCGATATCAATATCGGCTATATCAATAGAGAGTATCTCGAATGCTGTCCCTGCGTCCAGGCCTTTAGCCAGCACCGTTTTAGATATCTTGTCAGGGTTTTCAAGAACTTCCTTGTGGCTTAAGGAAGAGCCAATGGCGGTAACAATCCCTTCACCAACGCGTGCCAGTACAGTCTCTTCTCCTGCACCCCCGACCAGTTGCTTGATGTTGGCTCTTACCGTTACCCGTGCCTTTGTGATCAGCTGAATCCCGTCTTTGGCAACAGCCGTAACCGGTGGCGTATTGATAACCTTTGGATTAACCGACATCTGAACAGCATCAAATACATCCCTGCCTGCCAGGTCAATAGCAGTGGCCATTTTAAACGAAAGATCGATGTTCGCCTTTGATGCACTTACAAGAGCATGTACCACACGTTCCACATGACCTCCTGCAAGATAGTGTGCTTCCAGTTCATTCCTTTCCAGTTTAATTCCGGCTTTCGTACTTTCAATAAGTGCTCCCACAATAATACTGGGGGGAACTTTCCTCCATCGCATAAAGATTAACTGGAAAAGAGAAATATGGACGCCCGAAACCAGGGCACGGAACCATAGATTCAGCGGTACCAGATAAAGAAACAGGATTAAAAGTATGATTATACCAATGATCCAGAAAAATAATGACACAGGTGTTTCCATATTATGAATGGGTTATAGGTTTCACGACAATTTCCCTGTTGTGTACCTTGATGATTTCAACTTCGGTACCAGCATCAACAAATTCTCCCATGGTTTTTACTTCGGTAATGATATCACCAAACATAGCATTACCCATGGGAGCCAGCCTGGTAACAGCTTTCCCGTGGTCACCGGGTTTCAGGCGGTCATCAAACGATTCTGCAGCTTTCCCGTCAACCGCAGTGTTCAGCATAACTTTTCTCCAGGTCTTTGACCGCAGTGCCAGAATAGTTGCTAAAATGACAAGGAGAAAGGTTACAACCAGTATAATATTCCCTGTTGTGCTTCCATAGCTTTTATAAGTAGAATAAATACTGGTTCCGATCAGTACAAGACCCCCTATTCCTGCGATGGTAACTCCTGGAATTACAAGGAATTCGATAAGAAGTAATACAATCCCGAGAACAATGAGCAGAATGATAACAAATAATGACATATCAATCAATGGTTGCAATGAGTCCTCTTTCCGTCAATCCTTCCCTCATGGGTGAAAGGGTATCCCGGGTTCCTTTTCTTACATCACACTGGCCCTTATAGTGAGCTATCAGGGCACATTGCTCTGCCTGCTCAGGTTCATGCTGACACACGTCGATAAGGCTCTCTATTACATAATCAAATGTATGAATCTCATCATTGTGCAAAATGAGAAATTGCACATTCCCGTCCTCAGTTGAAACAAAATCTTTGTTCAGAGGATCAATTAGATGTTTGTTCTTTTCTGTCATAGCAAACTCCATTCCGCTGAATGACAAATATATGAATTTTTAATCGTTTCCTAAAAAAGTTTTTAACGATTGGGATATCGATAAATTTACATAGCATTTTAAAGTATTTTATAGCAAATATCCCATGCACAAAATTATATGATCTTCCGTTTAAGACAGGGAAGAGAAAACGAAATACTGAAGGGATTTCCTATTTTTGTATTTTTTATGGCGAATCATAAGCAAATCTTTTGGATGATATGTGGTTATGGATTGTTTTATTAATAACCGGGTTTGTATGTATTATCAAAGGGGCTAACTGGCTGATTGATGGATCCAGCTCCCTTGCAAGAAAATACCAGCTTTCGGAACTTACTATCGGACTTACTATTGTTGCCTTCGGTACTTCAGCTCCGGAACTGGTCGTAAGTCTTTTTGCTGCTGCCGGTGGGCACGGGCAGGTTCTTTTAGGCAATATTATTGGAAGTAATATTTTTAATCTTCTGCTTATTTTAGGTATTTCCGGACTTATTTCACCAATACCTATTCAGGATAAGACCATTCGGAATGAAATACCTTACTCGGTTTTTGCCGGCTTGCTGCTTCTGGTTCTGGGAAATGATTCCTGGTTTTCTGGGAAAGAAAATATTCTGAGGTGGTACGATGGAATGATTCTTCTATTGTTTTTTCTGCTTTTTCTTTTTTATAGTTATCGTAACAGGAAAGAGGATATGGTGCCGGAAGCTCCGCATGTTGTTTACGGCTCCGCAAAAACTTTTCTTCTTATTCTGGCCGGGCTGATCTTTTTGGTTGCAGGTGGCCGTCTGGTAGTCGATAATGCTGTTAAGATGGCACATGCTTTCGGAATCAGCGAGAAAATTATCGGGCTCACGTTGGTTGCGGGAGGTACTTCTTTGCCGGAATTGGCAGCTTCGGCAGTTGCGGCATGGAAAAAGCGAAGCGGGCTGGCCATAGGCAATGTCATCGGTTCAAATATTTTCAATTTACTCTTCATTCTCGGAACATCTGTAACAGTAACATCTGTTCCATATCCGCCATCTTTTAATACTGATGTTCTGTTGTATCTGGCAATCTCACTCTTACTTCTTGCCAATATGTACACGGGAGTAAAGAAACAGTTCGACCGGTGGGAGGCTGCCGTCTTTCTTTTCTTCTATTGCGGCTATCTTATCTTCCTCTTTTTCAGATAAGTTAAAAGCACTCAGAAAACGGGTGGGAATGATTCTCTCCACCAGAAACCATGTTTAATTATTTGAGGGAAAGCTCCCGGCATGCCCATGATACTAACCTTCGGCCGGAATTTCGCAATACTGAAGTTACCTTTGTTACTTGCTTCAAAGATAATTTTGGCCTTTATCGGTTCATCTCCGTCGTATTGGTACACTGAATCCTGTGGCCACTGAAGGTAAATTGGGTATTTTAATCCCTGCACCCGGTCGTCGATCAGATTTTTTTCAATATATATCTTCTTCCTTTCCATTGTGTCTTTATTATAAAGCAATGACGATAATCCGATCTGAAAAGGCCAGTTGTCAGAAAATACATTGTTGGCTATACGAACATTGTACAGATTCGCTGAATAAAGATAACATCCTCCGGCTGTAAGCCAGAAGTTCTTCGTTCCATCGCCATGCCCGCAGTGAACAACAGTATTGTATTCAACAACAATATTTGTTCTGAGGTTGTCCTTTCCCCAGCGGCTGAAAAATATTCCGCATCCTATGTTATTATAGAGAAGGTTATGGTGAACATGGATATTATTTGCCAGAGGTCCACCTTCAGCCGAAATGGCAAAACCGGTTACGCAGTCATGAACCACATTTTCATAAAGCTCAATATCTTCCAGCTTTCCAAACCAGGAATCAACATAGAGTCCCTGGCGGGCAACATGATGGATATAATTATGATGCACTTTGCCATGAGATGCGGTCTCTTTTACGTCAATTCCTTCTTTGTCACAGTGATGTATATGATTCCAGGCTACTTCAAAATGGGAAGCACACATGCTGATGGCCTCATGGGGTGCTTCTCTCCTGGTTGGGTACCGGGTTGTATCGCGGTTCATTTTATGTGAATTGGCTCCGGTGACGGTGCAACCCAGTACCCGGATGTATTCACAGCCCGGCCAGGCACAAATACCCGGAGCAAATGTCAGGTTTGTAGTAACATTCAGAATATCGATATGGGAACTGTTCCAGAGCCCGATACCGGCCAGTGGAGAATTTTCTATAGTCAGGTTTCTGATGACCAGCCATTGAACTCCGATGAACTGAACTGCGCCTTGATGATACAGACCAGGTCTCTGTCTTCTTTCAACTACGGGTAATTTCATGGAAGAAGCATCCAGTATGGCTAATTCTCCGGGGAAACCGCTATAAACCACTGGTGTCCCCTCGCATCCGGATGGATGGTTTGCAAACTGTTCGGTCAGGAAGTACCTTCCTGCACGAAAAAATAATGTATCACCGGCCTTTAATTTCGCAGCTGCCAGAGCAGGAGATTTCATCGGATTGGTGAGGGTTCCGTCTGCCATGTCACTGCCTGCAGGACTCACATAAATCGAACCGGCTTTAAGATACAACAAGGAAAATACCTGCAATGTCAATAGCATCAATAGTTTTTTCATGGTTGGTTGGTTTTTGGTATAAACAAATTACGCCATCATTCTTTGTTTGATTTCTTCCGCTTTTTCTTTTCCAAGAATTTTTTCAACGAGCAAAAGGGAAAACGGAAGAGCTACTCCGGCCCCCTTTCCTGTAAGTATATGGCCATCTGATTCAACGGGATTACCCGTACAGATAGCTCCTTCCAGTTCTTTTTCCGTTCCCGGAAAGCAGGTAACCTTTTTCCCTTTGAGGAGTCCCATATGGCCTAATACCAGAGGCGCTGCACAGATGGCGGCAATCCATTTTCCCTGATCAGCAAAACGGCTCAATGCATTTTTCAGGCCTTCATGTTTGTCAAGATTCCCGGCGCCAGGCTGTCCTCCCGGCAAAACAATCATGTCGGCTTCCTCTGCAGATGTTTCTTCCCACAATGCATCGGCAATTATTTTTACTCCGCGTGTGCTTGTTACCTCTTTTTTCCCGGTAACTGAAACCATCAGGACTTCGCATCCGGCCCTGCGCAAAACATCTACCGGAGTAATGGCTTCCACCTCTTCAAATCCGTCGGCAAAAACTATCATAACACGTTTCATAGCTGTTTATTTAAATTCAACGTAGGGTAATATGAAGTAATGCAGGCTGAGGAAGTGTCCTTATCGGGCTACCTGCAGACCGTCTTTTTTTATAACCAGTTCATCCAGCGTAAGTACTCTGGGAGAATTGTACAAGGCCTTAACCTTTTCAGGCGGGTTCTGGCTGAAACGGATAAAATAGCCCCAGACCATAAACCATGTCCACCGGGGTTGGGCTGAAAGAATACTGTCAACAGGCACATCGCCGGTTTCTCCTATAGCAATGGGTTTACCCATTCCCAGCTGAACAAGCTGATCATGATGTTCCTGCCGGTAATCGTTCCGATACACATCGGCGGCAAGTACATCTACATATTCGTTACCCGGATAGAACAAATGGTACGGGTAAGCTTCATCCCCGGGAATATCCCTGGGTGCATTTGCATTCCATACCCATAGCAGGTTATTCAATTTCTTTTCTTTGGTGAAATAGTGAAACATCATTTTCCATAGCCTTGGAAATCCGTTTTCACCCTGCTGGTTACACCACCAGAACCATACCCCGTTCATCTCGTGATACGGCCTCCATAGAACAGGAACATGAGCATCACGAAGTTTCTGCAGCCAGGGAACAATTATCTCTGCCTGTTTCTTCCATTCGTCGTTCAGAGCGGTCCCCTCAGTCACAAGGGAATCCCATACCTCAGGAGAAGGTCTGTTTTCCATCGCCCATACCGAAGATCCGTTGCAGGTGTCTCCCATGGGAGGGAAACAATGGTGCCACATCAGAGTAATTATATGCCCCTTCTTCCAGAGTTCGATTGCTTTCTGCACCATCATTTCTCTCAGGGTATCCGGATGAATGCCATGGAACCGGAATGTGTCGGCATAATCAACCAGATTGGCCGGACCACAATGTTGATATTTTCGGGCATCTTCGCCGGAAACATTGAAACTGAAATCACAACCCCAGACTACAGGATACCTGCCGGTAATCTGATGTACAAGCTCGGTATATTTTACGGGTTCGTACAAAAAATTGTGCTGTCCGGACAAAATATACTTTCCCTGAATCGAATACAGAAAATTCAGTAATTGCACAGCTTCAGGTGACGCATCAGGATTTGCCGGTTTTGATGGGTAAGGATGTCTGGTACAGGCAATGTTCGCCAGAAGAAACAAATACAGGAGATGTCTTTTCATCCTTTCTTTTTTTTGCATCAAAGATAGAAAACCGTTTCATGAGATAAACCGAAGTATCATGAATTAACAAATTCAACCGGGCTAACCCCAATGGAACAAAGTGAAATCGGCCTAACAGGCACAATAGGCATCGTATAATGCGTATTGTGGGTTAAAACCTACATGATTTGAATTATAGCAAAACTATTTTTAGAGGAGATTAGTCAATAGAAACAAAATAAATTTTAAACTTATCGAGGCAACCCCGACTCATCAAAATCTTTCATTCCGAATTTGCGGAATGATTAGATTTTGTTAGTCTATGGGTTCAATTCACGAATTAGGAATAAACAAACTTCGGTCTCAAGTGTTACTATCAAAAAAAAATGACTATGAAAAAAATACTTTTATTAACTGTATTTGCGGGAGCGATAGTTCTCAATTCATGCAAGCCGGCCGCTAAGAAAGAATCAGGACCGACCGGTGCAGCTGAAAATGGTACATACACTGTGTTGACTGACAGTTCTACGATCTTCTGGAAAGGATCCATGCTGAATGTTTATGATCATTTTGGATTTATCAGACTCAACAAAGGATCTTTCACTGTATCAGATAATTTAATTGTGTCAGGATTTTTTGAAGCGGACATGAAATCTATCAGTCCCACCGACGAAAACTATTCAGAAAAAGCCCCGAAAGAATACCTGGTTGCTCATTTATCAAGTGCAGACTTTTTTGCCGTTGACTCATTCCCTGTAGCCACATTTACCGTGGAGAGAATGGTTTCAGACACATTGTATGGTAAATTCACAGTTCGTGGTCGTACTAATGAAGAGGCTGTTACGGGGATTCGTTTTACACAGCAGGGTAATTTTTTGCGGGCTGAGGGGAATTTGGTGTTCAACCGCCAGAAATATGGTGTATCGTATAGCTCAAAAATGAAAGACAGGGTGCTGATTGATGAAATTGAGCTGAAAATCAACCTAGTTGCGTCAAAGAATCCCAGATAACCTCATTGGCAACTCAATTAATGATCTCTCAAATGTGTTGATTCCGGAATATATGTCAGGGCTTACATCAGACGAATGTGTGGTGAAATGAGTCCTGGCATAAACTCCGGATTAAACCCATGGTACAAAGTGAAAGATAACAGAAATGTACTGCTCCCTTGCAGAAATTATCATGAAATCAGAACCCTGTCAGCTCTGCTAAGGTAAAGATGAGTTTTTACCAGGGGTTTGTGTTATTTGCTTTTTGATTTTTTATTTGCATTCAAAATGCCATATTAACATTATATCGGCAATGAGAAATCAGTAATGGGGAATAGGAAATCCCATTAAAAATGATGGTGTAAAAGCCGAATCCGGTATTAAATCTTTAAAAAGATTTTTTGTTTATAGAGATAGTAGAGTATTCCATAAAGTATGGCAAAATGAACTGCCCAGCGAAGGATTTCTTGCCATGCTCCTGTATATTTAGCAAGGCCTCCGACGAAAACATCGCCTATCACTCTGAAATCAATCAGGTGGCCAAGCATATAAGCCACAATAGCATTGGAACCAATTACCACAAAGGGGAAAGCCCATCCTTTCCAGTTTAAAACGTCAATCAGGAGGTAGAACAGGGCCAGAAGAAGATAACATAGACCGCCTGAGAACAAAACAAAGGAGCTTGTCCAGATATGCTTTATGATGGGTTGGTTCAGATCCCAGAGCAATCCTCCTGCAATCAGAGCTACTCCCAGCAGGGCAAGCTGTCCTGTTTTGACTATGCCTGATAGGGAACCTTTTATGATGTATCCGGCAAACACACCCAGCATGGTTGTGGCGCCGAAATTCAGACTGCTTAAGATCCAGGAATAGGTAGTTCCGTCCTGATGACTTCCCAGAAGTGCTTTGTCAATATATATCGCCAGATTGGTTTCGGGAGTATAATTGCCGGCTCCTGCACCCGGAATGGGAATAAGTGCCATGCAGAGCCAGTAAACCAGCATAAGCCCGGCAGTAGCATATATCTGAATCTGCTTCCGCGTTTCCAGAAGAAGAATGGAAGAAATCAGGTACCCGGCAGCAATTGCCTGCAGTGTGTTACTGTAAAATTTCAATTCCTGCCATGAATAGGATAAAAGTCTCCCCTGCACCATCATTCCAAAGATCCACAATATAATTACCCTGCGAATGACATGAAGATATATTTTCCTTTTGGATTCCCCTTTTTCTTTTCTTCGCAGAATAGAAAAAGGCATAGCCACACCGACAATGAACAAAAAGAGCGGCATAATGATGTCGTAAAAGTGAAAGCCGGTCCAGTCAACATGGTCCATCTGGGTTGCCAGAAAGCGGCTAATGTTGCTGTCCCAGGCCTTTGGAAGATGCGATATCAATGAGTCCAGTCCCATTATCCATACCATATCAAATCCCCGAAGGGCATCAATAGATACAATTCGTTTTGGAGTAGTAGTCATAAGCTGATTTTTCCGAAAGTTATATTTTATATGGAAAGGCACAAAGAAAAGAATCTTTTTTTCGGAAAATACGTGAGGTGTTAAGTCTTTTTGACTAAAGTGTTCTCAGATACTGAGAATGTCCTTATACACGCGAAAACTTAATACAATCAATATCCATCGGTAATTACCCATTTCCTATTTCCGAAACGCAATCATTTATTTAAAACATGAACCTCGTTAATGGGAAATAGGAAATCGGAAATATGAATTACAGCACCGATGTTTTTGATTGGGCAAGTTAAAAAAGGTTAACATAAGTTGTTCTTTTTGATTTTTGGGTTGCCTCTGGTATATTTTTTGTTCTGTTCAGATTGGTTTAGTTTTGCACTGAAATCAGTTGTTTATGAACCATACTGTACAGTACTATTGGCGGAAATACATGGGTGTATTTCTGGCGATGATTTTGTTTTCCTTGACGGCCAGCGGGCAATATTTTGGTCGAAACAAGCCCGATTATAAGAATTTTCGATTCAGGGTTTACCGGACGCCGCATTTTGAGTTCTATCATTACATGAAAAATGACTCGCTGGTAAAACAGGTGGGCGCATTGGCCGAAGACTGGTATGCCCACCATCTGGTATTATTTAAAGATACTTTTACAACCCGCAATCCCATCATTCTATACTCAAATCAGGCCGATTTTCAACAGACGACAGCCATTTCGGGAGAAATTGGAATGGGTACCGGAGGTGTCACCGAAGGGCTTAAGAACCGTATTGTAATGCCCTTCAATGAATCCATGGGCCAGACCAGCCATATCATCGGACACGAAATGGTGCATGCCTTTCAGTACAATCTTCTTCTTCACAGCGATGACAGCCGGATGCGCAATTTGCGAAACATACCCTTGTGGTTAATAGAAGGGATGGCTGAATATTTCAGTATCGGAAGTGAAGATCCCAATACCGCCATGTGGATGCGCGATGCTGTACAGCAGAACGATTTTCCAAGCCTTGACGATCTCACCCGTTCCAATAAATATTTCCCGTATCGATACGGCCAGGCCTTTCTTGCTTTTGTCGGCAAGGTCTGGGGTGATTCGGTTATTGTTCCTTTGCTCGATTATACCTCCAAATTCGGACTGGAAATTGCCTGCGACAGTATTTTGAAGCAAAAGGCTGTTACCGTGGGGAATATGTGGAAGAGCGCCACTTATGTTCATTATAAACGTTTTCTCACCGACAGTATTGAGCCACCCGTTGGTACAAAACTGCTTTCAGAAGTGAACGCGGGAAGGAATAACCTGGCTCCTATGCTCAGTCCTGACGGAAAATACGTTGCTTTTGTTTCCGAGAAGGATGTGTTTACGTACGATCTCTATATTGCTGATGCTGCCACAGGAACCAGTGTCAGGAAGCTTTTCAGTACTGTCAACAGCGGAAATATCGACCAGATCCACTTTATCGAATCATCCGGCAGCTGGTCGCCCGACAGCAGGCAGTTTGCCTTTGTCATCTTCAAAGAGGGATATAACCGCTTATTGATTCTCGATGTGAATTCCGGAAAAAAACGGAGTGAACTGATTATTCCCGGCCTCGAATCATTTTCCAATCCTGCCTGGTCTCCCAATGGAGAAGAAATTGTGGTTACCGGACTGAAGGAAGGTAAGTCTGACCTTTGGGTTTACAACCTTCGTCATAAACGCGCTGAGCAAATTACTAACGATGCCTGGGCCAATATGCAACCGGCATGGTCACCTGATGGCCGAAAGATAGCCTTTACAACCGATATGCCTCAGGAGGGGCAAACGCTTAAGCATTTCCGGTCAGATTATAATATTGCCTTTTACGACAGGGAAACAAAAGAAATTTCATTTCTGAATGTATTTCCGGGAGCCAATAACATGAATCCGGTCTTTTCAGCCGATGGCCGTTCGCTTTACTTCCTTTCTGACCGCGACGGCATGCGCAATCTTTATCGCTACGATTTCGAATCGGGCAGAGTATTTCGTCTCACTAATTTCTTTACAGGTATTTCGGGAATTACTATATTCTCACCGGCCCTCAGTGTTTCTCCTGCTACCGGAGTTGTTGCATATACCTATTATCAGAAAGGGGATTATACGGTGTTCTCAGCCAAACCGGAACAATTCAGGGCTGTGGAAATTAAGCCTGATGATGTAGATAAAACAGCCGGGATATTGCCCCCCGTCCAGCGATTCGGCGTAAATATCGTTGATAAAAGTCTGAACCAGCAACAGTTTGTTTCAAAAGTTCCTGCTGATAAATTCAGATACATTCCTTTCCGCAGAAAATTTAAGCTCGATTATATTGGTAATTCCGGTGGAGTTGGTGTCGCAACCAGCCGCTACGGCACCGGTGTGGCTGGCAGCGTTGAAACCCTTTTCAGCGATATTACCGGGGAGAATCAGATGTATGCTGCGCTCGGCCTTAATGGCGAAATTTACGATTTCGGTGGGCAGTTTGCCTACATTAATCAGGAGCGACGAATCAACTGGGGTGGTTCTGTTTCACATATCCCATACCGTTTTGGAAGTATGGGTGCGGCTTTCGATACTGCACGATTTGTACAACAGGAAGATACTCTTCTTTTCCCGCTCATCAAGTATTCGCTTTATTATTACAGACTCTTCGAAGACAAAATCTCCCTGTTCGGATATTATCCCTTTTCCCAGACCCGTCGCATCGAAGCAGGAGCTTCAGTTGCCTGGTATTATTACCGCCTTGACATCTACAACACATACTATACCGAATACATGGGGTATCCTATGCAGTATTTCGGAGAAAGTGTACAACGTAACCAACCGGTACCAAAAGGTTTTAATATTCAGGAGGTTGATCTGGCCTATGTGGGTGACAATTCCTATTTTGGTATGACTTCCCCGCTAAGGGGTTACCGGATGCGGGTCGGAGGAGAAAAGTATTTCGGTTCCTATAACTTTTATACCGGACTGTTCGACTTCCGGAAATATTTCTTCATTAAACCTGTTAATTTCAGCTTCCGCTTGTACCATTACGGACGGTATGGCAAAGACGCGGAGAATATGTTATATTCTTCACTCTACCTTGGTTATCCCTGGTATATCAGGGGATATGATAATGCAGTCTTTACCAATTATGTTCCCGGAACAAATTCTGTGGGTATAGAGAACCTTCTTGGCTCTCGCATGGCACTTTTCAATTTTGAGTTTCGGGTGCCTACTTCCGGAGTTGAACAACTGGCTCTTATCAAATCAAAATTTCTCTATACAGAAGCAGCCCTGTTTTTTGATGCCGGCGTAGCCTGGAACAGCAGTGCCCGACTACATTTCAACAATGGACCTGTGCTGGAAGATACCCGTGTTGACTACTTTACAGGTTTGGCTGAACCATTTACCCGCAAACTGGTTACCAGCGCCGGAATATCGCTGCGCATCAACCTTTTTGGGTACCTTGTTCTCGAACCATATTATGCTGTTCCTTTCCAGCGCAGCGATGTGAAGTTCGGCACCTTTGGCCTGAATTTCCTGCCAGGATGGTAAGATTGTTCCAGTTGGAAAAGGCTGTTTTTTTGCCAGGGTAACACCAGTTTGTAAGGATGTGCCAATCGGATGCTATTTGGTATTTTGCCAGGGAGTTTGAAAAATCATCTTATTCACCCAATTTATTCAGCCGAAGTACCATGAATTAACAAATTCAACCGGG
>CAZJQN010000095.1:0-13262 GCA_964548125.1 uncultured Bacteroidales bacterium
CAACCGGCTGTTGTATTTTATGGTAAACCATGTATTCCCGTTTCATAAAAAAAGTACTGATTTTTTGGCTGGTATGGATGAATTGTATATGTTTGCACCCCGTATGAAAAAACTGAATACGAGAATTTTGCAGCAGAAAAATCCGTAAGAAATTAACATTTTATCGGCCGGACTTGTTGATAAATTGTAATGTTTCATATGAAATTGACTTAAATCATTGTTTAGATTTGCTTCACCTTAAATTCAATACTTTGTTCAGATACGATTATGGAAGAAAATGGTTCAGAAGTCTCGCTTACCACGGGCGAGCATGATGTTCGTGAAGAAGAACCTCCGGGTAGTTCTGTAGAAATCCTCACAGAACGCAGAAAGAAAAAATCTGCTGACAGGAAAAATTCCCCATCTATTAACCGGCTTGCAAGTTCGTTTCGGGACACATATTTTCCCGGTGTTTCCGACGTAATGTGGAACGACTGGAAATGGCAAATCAGCAATAGTTTCCGAACATTTGCACAGTTGGAAAAGATCCACGGGTTTGTAAGGCCTCCATCGTATGTTAACGGGAATAAAGATCTCCTTCCTCTGCGTATCACTCCTTACTACGCAAGCCTCGTTGATTTCTCCGATCCGGCTGATGCCCTGTATCGCTGTGTCATCCCAACTCCGGAAGAATATATCATTTCTCCCGGTGAAGGATCCGATCCATTGCATGAAGAAGGCGACAGCCCGGTCAGAAATCTGGTACACCGTTATCCCGACAGGGTACTGTTCCTCATTACCGGCTTCTGCAGTACCTATTGCAGGTATTGCACACGTTCCCATATGGTAGCCAAGAAGGATAAGTCCCATTTTGCACTGGATGATTTCGAGCCGGCCTTTGCCTACATCGAGTCGCATACCGAAGTACGCGACGTCTTGCTTTCAGGCGGTGACCCCTTTACTCTTCCTGATGAAAGGCTTGGTTATATTCTGGAACGAATCCGGCGTATTCCACATGTTGAAATTATCCGGATTGGTACCAAAGTACCTGCCGTTCTGCCACAGCGCATTACACCGCGTCTGATATCCGTATTGAGGAAATACCATCCCCTGTATATCAGTATCCATTTTACTCACCCCAGGGAACTGACGCCTGAAGTAGGCAGGGCATGTGAAATGCTGGCCGATGCAGGGATTCCGCTTGGAAGTCAGACGGTTCTTCTCAAGGGAATCAATGATGAGGTGGAAACGATGAAACAATTGATGCAGGGATTGCTGAAAATCCGCGTGCGTCCGTATTATCTGTACCAGTGCGATCCGATTCTCGGCTCCTCGCATTTCAGAACTCCTGTCAGTAAAGGCCTTGAAATTATCAAAGGTCTCAGAGGATTTACCTCTGGATATGCAGTTCCTACCTATGTGATTGATGCCCCCGGCGGAGGAGGAAAAATACCTCTTCTTCCTGACTATGTTGAAGGCCATGATGACGGCTTTCTGCTGCTGAAAAACTATAAGGACAGATTGTACCGATATCCTGATTTCTAAACAGAATGAATCTTCCTTTTGAACCATTTACAGTAGGGTTGACTTACGACCTGCGGGATGACTATCTGAAAGAAGGATATTCTCACGACGAAACTGCCGAATTCGATAAGGAGGAAACCATTGAGGGAATTGAACAGGCTCTTCAAAAAGCTGGTTTCCTTACCGTTCGGATTGGTCATATCCGGAATCTTGTCGGGCGGCTATCTGCAGGTGAACGATGGGATCTTGTTTTTAACATTGCAGAAGGAATGTACGGCCTGGCACGCGAAGCCCAGGTGCCTTGTCTGCTGGATGCTTACCGTATTCCCTATGTTTTCTCCGATAGCTCTGTTCTGGCACTGGCTCTGCACAAGGGGCTTACAAAACGTGTAATCAGGGATGCCGGAATCCCCACACCTGAATTTGCGGAAATATACGTGCCCGGGGACGTGCAATCGGTTCACTTGCCTTTCCCTTTGTTCGCAAAACCAATTGCCGAAGGTACAGGCAAAGGTATTACTGGGGCTTCCAGAATTTCTTCTCATGAACAGCTTGAAAAGATTTGTCTGCAATTGCTGGAAACATATCGACAACCGGTATTGGTTGAACGTTATCTCAGCGGCAGGGAGTTTACTGTGGGTATTGTCGGTACTGGAGATCATGCCAGGGTTGTTGGAGTTATGGAAATAACCCTGAATGGTTCAGCCTCGGAAATTTATAGCCTTTATGTGAAAGAAAACTATGAAAATTTTGCCAGGTATTCGGTACCGGAAAAAGAAGTACAGTCGGCCTGTTCAAAAATAGCACTGGAGGCATGGCGTATTCTTGGATGCCGCGACGGTGGGAGAATTGACCTGAAAATGGATGAAAACGGTATTCCCAATTTCTTGGAGGTAAATCCTCTGGCAGGACTTAACTATAAACATTCCGACTTGCCCTTGCTCTGCAAGCTGAATGGCATTGATTTTCAATCATTGATCGAAATGATCATGGATTCTGCACTGAAACGTGTTGCTGAATATGCCGGTCAGTATCGCAGCCATAGTCTATAATGAAGTGTCTCCGGATGCGCTTCCGGATGAAAAAGACATTCTGGATCAGGTCAGCCTTGTCGAAAATACTTTGCAGGAACTGGGTTATCAGAGCGTCCGTTTGCCGGTCGGTCTTGATCTGGACAGTTTTTTATCACGCCTTCAGCACATCAGACCTGATGTAATTATCAACCTTACTGAGAGCATTCACAACAAGGGAGAGCTGCTTTTTTTGCCGGCCGCTGTCATGGAGGCATATCATTTTACCTTCACAGGATCGCCTGCTGATGCCCTTTTTCTTACTACAAGCAAACCACTGGCAAAGAAATGGATGACGCTCAGCGGGATTGCCACCCCCTCCTGGTATCCGGCTTCTGAAAACCTTACCCTCGATCCGTTCAGGAAATATGTGGCCAAGCCAGCCAGGGAAGATGGCTCAGCAGGATTTGACGAGGATTGTGTTTTTTTAGGAAAGGATTTTCCGGAATTTTGCAACAAATACAAGCAAAAATTATCCTCGTACTTTGTGGAAGAATTTCTTCCTGGCCGGGAATTCAATGTTTCTCTTCTTTCCGGGCAGGATGCTCCTGAGATGCTTGCTGTAGCGGAAATGATGTATCAGGATTTTCCTGACGAAAAACCGAAAATTCTGGGATATACAGCCAAATGGAATGAGGAGAGTTTTGAATACCGGCATACTGTGCGGCAATTTGTTTCATCTGATGATGAACCTGACCTGACCGCACGTCTGTATCAGATTTGCCTTCAATGCTGGCGTATATTCGGGCTGAAGGGATATGCCCGGATTGACTTTCGATTGGATGCTCAGGGTGTTCCCAATGTTCTGGAAATTAACGCAAACCCATGTATTACACCCGGAGCAGGTTTTTATGCTGCCTGCGAACATGCTGGTTATTCGTTCCGGGAAGTTCTGGACAGAATTATTGCCTGTTCCCTAGAACGCTGAATCCTTCGTTCTGCTTTCGATTCTTTTTTCCAGCAGTTTTATCTTCTCCTCCAGACGATCGATTCGGTCTTCCATGTTTTTTTTCAGTTCCATAAGATGCACCCTCAGCTGCATCAGATCATCCTGAAATTGTTGCATATAGCAGGTTATAATGAAAAATAGTAATTCAGCTTGATCAGAAACATATTCTCCGGAAAAAGGCCGAACAGGGAATCCAGATTATCATCCATATTCGGATGGAAAAGGTTTCTGTAGTCGTTTCTCTGGTGGGTCCATACAAAATAGAATACTGAACCGGGTTTGTATTCCCAGCGGACAACAAAATTGGAACGAAATTCCAGCATGGTGAAATCAGGATTCGGGAAGGAATACGAAGTACTTTCGCGGGTAAGTGTGTAGATTCCGTTGGTCAATGTTGCTTCGGCACCACGGAATAAATAAAAGCGCTGATCGAAAGAATTATTCAAAGGATCAGTTACTTCGCGGAAAGCTACGAAATTGCCTGTTGATATGAATGGGCTTCCGTAATATTGAAGAGAAAAATTGGGTGTAAAATAAAAACCTGTGCGGAAGGTTATTCCAAGGGTTCTTTGTTTGAGGGCCCCCAGAATGGCAATAGGTTGCTGTTCTGTTCCAAACGAAGTGACATACTGGATGGCGTTCTGATTTTGTTCATAATCCACCTGGGATGAGACGTTAAATCGAGGAGAGAATCGGATTCTGATTCCGGGAGCAAGACGCTGCATAGATGAGAATCCATCGGTATACCATGCCCCATTGTATTGCAAAGAAAACGCAAGGTTCCTGCTATCATCGGTTTGTAAAGTAGCAAAAATCAGATGGTAAGGATCGGTTTTAAGAGCATAACCTCCCCTTAATAAACGGTTATCCCGGGCAGAAAAAAAGCGGTTCAGATGCACCTGTCCTGTCCATTTGTTGTTAAATACGAACTGAGTCTCAATTTCCGATCTCCCCCTGACCGGAACCCCGGCAAAATCCCATACGTATTCAAGCGACAGCATGGCACTGTAACTCCGAAGTACTTTTCCCGGTTTTGTTTCCCGGTATCCGATCAAACTCTGACTGCCAATCACGTCAGCTTCCCTCATATACCCGATATCGTTCAGGTCGAGGCCCGGAGACCGCCAATATATCCTCTGGCCAGCCACCAGTTTGCTGCTCCCTTCTTTTCCGATTCCGATCATGCCGCCCGTGCCGCTCAGCACAGAAAGAGACGAATCGACAGCCAGATGATTCGCATCCGGACGCTGAAAATATCTTGCTGAAGATCTTTGCAAACGAAGCATGGCTTCCTGGCTTCCACTAATGTAGCTTCCCATTATATTAGCCGTTACGTAGTATTCTCTTTCCTTCCAGTAGTGAATAAAATCAAGGCCTCCCGTATATGCCTGTTTGGAAAGAAAATCAAGATACTCCTGTGAGAAAAAACGATTCACCGAAGTAAGAATACCACCTATCGAAGTGTTTCCCTTATGGAAATCTTTTTGAATACGTCCGACAAAATAATTCGTCGGAGGGGATGCCATCCTGTGCGAATATTGTCCGCCAGCATAAATACTGGAGTATTCAGGAGGTGTAAAACTCTGAAGAATGCCAAGCGACAGTCCGTTTGCCGTTTTTCCGCTTACTTTCAAAGCATTCAGTATAGAGGTATTGCCAGGAGTACTGGTAAATATTCCCGAATCAGAAGGCACAGCATAGGGAGGAGCACTTCCGATTCGCCGTGAATAAAACACAAGATCTTCATGTGACCCGGTTTCGAATGAAAGAATGTTCTTCCCTTCCAGGAAGAAAGGGCGTTTTTCCTCGTAAAACGTTTCAAATGCCGTCAGGTTCATTACCGAAGGATCTGCTTCCACCTGACCGAAATCGGGATTAAATGTATAGTCGAAGGTAAAGTTACTTCCGATACCGATTCTCCCGTCGGCGCCAAATGTACCTGACCAGGAAGATCCTGTAAACGGATTTCCTTCCACCGGCTGATTCGTTCGGAGGGATCCGAGCGCATAGGGCATGATTTCTACCCTTCTGTTTCTGGGAAGGTTGCTGATCCCATGAAGCTGGCCGAAACTGTGTATAAAAGCATTGGTATTCCTGGGAATAAGGCTCCACTGATCCTCTTCCATATTTCTGGAAATCCATCTCCATGCATGCATTCCCCAAACCTGCACTGAATCAGAGCTGTACCGCAACTGGCTGAGAGGTATCCGCATTTCTGCAATCCAGCCGGAATCGTCAACTGAAACACCGCTGTACCACACGGCGTTCCAGTTAAAATCCGGATTCATGTAGTTTACATTATTGAGCAACAGGTCTACCTGGGTTCCTCCGGCTGTAACATCAAATTCGAAACCGGTCTTATGGTCATTGTAACTGTCAAAATTGATCCCCAGAATATCACCCCCTTCAAATAGCGCATCTCTCTGGCATATAAACCGCCTGATTTTCGAAGGATCTTTTTCATAAGCCCTTATCAGCACATAGATGTTTCTGTTGTCATACAGTATTTTCAGCCGGGTTTTTTCAGATGGAATACCTCCTTCCACAGGCATGTGCTGAACGTACCACTGCGACCAGGGAACTTCATCCCAGCATTCATCATTGTATTTTCCGTCTATTTTAGGTGGAGCCGATTGAATACGCTTTGTCTCATATACCCGTTTATAATACCCTGTTGTATCCTGGGAACGGACGAGAGGAACAAAAAGGAAGGTTTCTGCTATCAGGAAAACGATCAATAACCGATGGTGCATTTTTTTACGCATTTTTCACTGTTTGATCAGGCAGTAAAAATAATGGAATTATGTTTCGAAGGTTAGTATCAATTGTAATTTTCATCACACTCAAGCTTTTTTTCACCTGTTTTTTCATCAAAGAGATTAATCCAGAAAGTGTACTATAAGTTGAAAGAAAATTTACAAAATATGTATAAAATGAAAAAAAATGTATATTTGCAGATAAAATGTAAATATGCTTCCGGTTTCTGATGATAAAAAGGCAAAGCTGATGCAGGCAGGCCGGGAACTTTTCTGGAAATATGGCATCCGGAGGGTTTCTGTGGAAGAGATCTGTAAAGTCGCAGGTGTAAGCCGTATGACCTTTTACAAGCACTTTCCGAACAAGAACCAGCTCGCCATTGTAATTCTGGAAGATATTTTTCGTCAGTCCCTTCTGAAATACCGGAACGTAATGGATGGCAAGGGATCATTTGCCAGAAAGATCAGTGCTATTATCAATTTGAAGATTGAATTCTCAAGGGATTTAAGTGCAGAATTTTTACAGGAGCTTTATCAGTCGGGGAGCCCGGAAATTATTCATTTTGTAAAGGAATGGACAAACAAAACGATGGAAATGGTGCGGAACGATTTTGAAACGGCCCGAAAAAAGGGGGAAATCCGGCATGAAATACGTTCTGAAGTATTGCTTTACCTTGTTAACCATTTGACTTCCCTGGTTACTGATGCGAAATTTGCAGGCTTTTACCGGCATCCATCCGAAATGATTCAGGATCTGTCGGAATACTTTTTTTACGGAATAATGCCCAGGCGTAAGCTTAGAAAGAAATGAGAAAGGAGCTGGCAGGTATATGGATGGCATGTGTCTCGCTGTCGGCCGCTGGCCAGACGGTTTCTGCCGAGATGAACGGCCAAGTGGCAGGATGGGGGATCGTCAATTTCCGGAAGCCGCTAAGTTATCAGTTCGGTGCACGTACCCTTCCAGGTCTGTCACTTTCTGTTGGTCATGATTCACTTCATCGTTTTGATGCGGAAGTGTCAGGGAATTTTTATGCTAGCTCTACCTTTGCTGGAAATGCATACCAGGACGGTGTTGCCGGAATCAGACCCTACCGGGCATGGGTTCGGTATTCGGCTCCGGGATTGGAGCTGCGCCTGGGGCTTCAGAAAATCAACTTCGGTTCAGCCTCAGTTCTGCGACCTCTGATGTGGTTCGACAGGATGGATCCAAGGGATCCACTGCAAATAACGGATGGTGTTTATGCCCTGCTGGGGCGGTTTTATTTGAAAAACAATACAGGTATTTGGTTATGGGGTATTTACGGCAATGGGAAGACCAAAGGGTGGGAATATCTGCCGAGCAAGAATAAATCAGCTGAAGCAGGAGGAAGGCTTCAACTGCCTGCAGGCCCCGGCGAAGTTGCATTCACATCGCATTATCGGTTGGCCGATTGTTCGCAGTGGACCTATGATACCATACCAGTTATCAGGTCTTTTGTTCCTGAAAGCCGATTTGCTCTTGACGGAAAATGGGACCTTGGTATAGGTATCAGCGGAGAAGTTGTGATAAAGAAGACGGGCAGATTCTCTCCGTCGGTTCCCGAATGGGAAAAATATGTAAACATTGGTGTGGATTATACATTTTCTATGGGAAACGGTCTGGGGCTGGTCCTGGAGCATCTTTTAATCCAAACATCAGGTCAATTGTTTGCTTCGTCCGGGAATACGTCTTTTACTGCTCTTACCCTTTCCTATCCATTAGGAGTACTGGACCGTGTGGCAGGAATTTTTTTCTACGACTGGACCAATGAATCCTTTTACCGTTTCATCAGCTTCAACAGGCAGTATGATAAATGGTCACTGTACTGTATGGCATTCTGGAATCCACAGAACTTCACAATATTTCGCAGCGAGACTGAACAAAATATAATGGCAGGAAAAGGTATTCAATGTATGGTAGTTTATAATTTCTGAAATGTATGGATATACTTATTGACATCAAAGGGCTTACAAAGCACTACCCCATGGGAAACAACCAGTTTACCGCTCTGCGTGATATCACCATTTCCTTTACAAAAGGAGAATTCACCGGGATCATAGGTCCGAGCGGTTCAGGCAAAACCACCCTTTTGAACATAATAGGGACCCTGGATGTGCCTTCCGAGGGAGAAGTGCTTGTGCTGGGAAAATCGGTTGGAAAACTGACTCCAAAGGAAGCGGCTGATATACGGAAGAAAAGCCTCGGATTTATTTTCCAGACGTACAATCTTCTTCCTGTATATACAGTATACGAAAATGTCGAGTTTCCTTTGCTTTTGCTGGGGTTGCCGGAACGGGAACGTCGCAAAATGGTGATGGAGGCTCTTGAATGGGTAGGACTTGCTAACAGGGCTGATTCAAGACCGGCCCAATTGTCGGGTGGGGAATGTCAGCGTGTGGCTATTGCAAGAGCTATGGTAAAAAAACCGGTTCTGGTATTAGCCGATGAACCTACGGCCAACCTGGATGCTGCTAATTCGCACCATATCCTTCAAACGATGGAGCGGCTGAACCGTGAACTGGGTACTTCTTTTCTCTTCGCTACACACGATGAGAAGGTAATTGGCTATGTGCGACGCAGGGTGAGACTTGACGACGGACGGCTTGCTGCCAATGAAATCGTAATCCCTAACTAAGGAGGAAAACGTATGCTTGCCTTCAAACTTGCTTACAGAAATCTGACAGGGGCTGGATTGCGAACCTGGCTCAATGTCATCGTGCTTTCATTTTCCTACGTTGTGATTATCTGGCATAAAGGTTTCCTTGACGGATGGGAACAACAGGCGAAAACCGATATGGTCATGTGGGAAATCGGAGGAGGACAATTCTGGCATACAAAGTATGACCCTTATGATCCGTTTACTTTAACTGATGCTCATGATTCGCTGACTCCTGAGCTTGAACGATTGACCTCTGAGGGTAAACTGACACCTATACTGATTTCTCAGGGAACATTGTATCCTGATGGCAGAATGGTACCGGTTCTTATCAAGGGTATAGACCCTCGTCAGCATATTTTGTCTATTCCCTCACAAAAGCTTGATACCGCCCTTTCAGCTGTTCCTGCGCTTATTGGCAGTGAAATGGCCCGCAATGCGCATCTTAAAGAAGGAGATATACTGACACTCCGATGGAGGGATGTGAACGGAACTTTTGATGCCTCTGAAATTCAGATTGTCGGAATTTTTCAAACCACTGTTCCTTCTGTTGATATCGGGCAGGTTTGGATACCACTTTCCCAGCTTCAGAAAATGCTTCTTTTGCCGAAAGAGGCTACCTGTCTTGTCCTTTCAACCCCTTCAGACAAGATTGCTTCTGTTGGAAACTGGGTGTTCCATCCAAGGGAAGAACTTCTGAAAAGTGTTGATGAAATAATTAAGACCAAATCCGTTGGCGGTGCGGTCTTATGGTTGATTCTCATGCTTCTTGCCATGCTGGCCATATTTGATACACAGGTACTGTCAATTTTTCGCAGGAGAAAAGAGATTGGGACATACATTGCACTTGGTATGACGCGCTGGCAGGTGGTTGGTCTTTTTACGGTTGAAGGAGCCATGCACGCTGTTCTGGCAGTTTTGGTTGGTGCAGCCTACGGAATTCCTTTGTTGACCATTCAGGCTGTAAAAGGCCTGTCACTTCCTGTTTCTTCAGGTGATTTCGGAATCTCCATGGCCAGCAAAATAGTGCCTGTATACAGTGCCGGGCTGGTGGCAGGAACCGTTCTTATTGTGGTGATTGTTACCACAGTAGTCAGTTTCCTGCCGGCACGGAAAATTGCTAAAATGAGTCCTACGGATGCTTTAAAAGGAAAAATACAATGATTCGTTTCCTGATCAAAGGTCTTTTAAGAGACAAGCAAAGAAGTCTGATACCAATACTGGTAGTGGCTCTGGGAACTATGCTTACCGTGATTCTGCACGCCTGGATTACCGGAATCATGGGAGAAGGTATTGAAATGAACGCCCGTTTTGAGTATGGTCATGTCAGTGTTATGACAAAAGGTTATGCTGATAAGCAGGACCAGACCCCCAACGAATATGCGATTACAGGTACTGATACGATTCTGAAGACATTACAGCAATTATTTCCTGGTATTACCTGGGTACAAAGGATTCGGTTCGGTGTGCTGATCGACGTGCCCGACAGTCTGGGTGAAACACGTGCACAAGGACCCGCGGCGGGAATGGGAATTGATTTCTTTTCTCCGGGAACCGAGGAGCCGCAGCGACTGAATCTTCGTTCAGCCATTCGCCAGGGAGGGTTACCAGAGAAACCGGGAGAAATTCTTCTGAGTGATGAATTTTGCGCCAAAGTCGGACTTAAACCCGGCGATGCGATAACCTGCATTGCAACAACAATGAACGGAGGAATGTCCTTTGTTAATTATACCCTTGCCGGAACGGTTTCATTCGGCTCGCCGGCGCTTGACAGAGGTTTTATGATTACTGACATCCGCGATGCACAGTATTTGCTCGATATGGAGAATGCGGCCAGTACGATTCTTGGCTTCTTTTCCGGTTCGGGTTATGAAACCGAGTACGCCAGGACAGTAAAAAAGCGCTTTGAGTCAGTCTATCCTCCTGTAACCGGGGACCCGTTTTTTCCGGTTATGCTGACTATGAATGACCAGCCAATGATGAACGTATTGATTACCATGTCGTCCATGATGAGTGGCATAATTATTTCCGTCTTTGTTTTCGCCATGGCACTGGTGCTTTGGAATGCCGGATTACTGGGCGGATTGCGCCGATATGGTGAAGTGGGTATCCGCCTTGCCATGGGTGAAGAAAAAAAGCATATTTATGCCTCCATGCTGACAGAATCGTTTTTTATTGGCCTGGCCGGATCACTTTTCGGGACCATTGTCGGACTTTTTTTTGCATGGATTCTGCAAACAAAAGGAATTGATATGACCTCGTCAATGAAGGGAATGACTATGCTGATGAGTACTAATTTTCATGCCCGAATTACTCCGCCGGCTTATTATATTGGATTTATTCCCGGAATATTCTCCACCCTGCTGGGTACAGCCCTTTCGGGTATAGGAATTTATCGAAGGCAAACAGCAACTTTGTTTAAAGAATTTGAATCATAGCATATGAAGAAACAATTGATTTTTCTGTTGATCAGCGGATTTGGTGCTGGGATTTTGCCGGCACAGCAGCCCGATGCCCGTGAAATTCTTAATCGCATCGATAAAAATATGACCTCGGAGAACCGGGTTTTTACATCCAGGATGATTATTTATGGAGCCAGAAATTCCCGGACTCTTGAACTCAAAACCTGGACGTCAGGAGAGTCAAAATCGTTTTCGGAATATCTATCTCCGCCCAGGGAAAAAGGAACCAAGATGCTGAAACTGGACAAGCAGTTATGGATATACTCTCCTGCAACCGATAGGATCATTCAAATATCAGGCCACATGCTGCGTCAGTCGGTAATGGGTTCCGATCTCTCATACGAAGACCTGATGGAAGACGCCAGACTATCAGAAAAATACGAAGCAACTCTGGCAGGAGAAGAGACACTGGATGACAGACCTTGCTGGGTGCTTGAATTAAGAGCACTTTCTCCCGATATCAACTACCAGATGCGGAAATTGTGGGTTGACAAGTCCCGCTATATTCCCCTGAAAGAAGAGTTATTTGCAAAATCGGGAAAACTTCTTAAACGAACCACTCTTTCTCAGGTTGAAAACATTGGAGGAAGGTGGTTCCCGCGAAAAATCGAATTCAGGGATATGCTGAAAGAAGGCAAAGGAACCGAATTTATTATCGATGACATCCGCTTCAATGTGGAAATACCGGATTACATTTTTTCAAAAGCCAATCTGAAAAAATAGCGGATGCGGCGAACTCAGATTTCCTGGTGCGGTTTTCTTTTGCTTTTATTGTGTTTGATAAGGTCGGCTTCGAGGTAGAAAATAATTTCTTCCGCAATATTTTTCGACTGGTCTCCGATGCGTTCCAGCCTTCTTACTACCGATAGAAGGTGGAGCAGGGCAGAAATCTCTTCCGGGTTCTCACGGATCAGTTCGGTAAAAGTACGGTAAGCGCCTTTGTTGATGGTATCAAGTTCTTCATCCTTCGAGAAAACCACCCGCGAAAGGGCTGAATCGCCGGTTTCAAAAGCACGTTGAATATCATGCAACATAGTCAGTGTCACGGCAAACATGGCAGGAACCCCTGATTTTTTTATAACTTCCGGGGGGAGTGGTTTTTCGAGATCAAGTACAATATTGGCAATGGTCTTGGCATAATCGCCGGTTCGTTCCAGGTTGTAAGCTATTTTAAGCACGGAGAGTACAAACCTCAGATCAGCGGCTACCGGGGAAAAAAGTGCCAGGATGTTTTCGCACCCCAGGGTAATGTTCAGTTCAAAAGCATCAACCCTTTTTTCGTTCGCTTTGATTTCCATGGCCAGGTTCCGGTCATGATAATTCAGGGCTTCTTCTGCCTTGCTTACCTGGCTGATAACCAGGTTCCACATGCCAAGCAGGTTTTGTCTCAGCTTTCCGAGTTCCAGGTCGAGATGGGTAGGAACCTCCGGATGTTCGGGTACGTATTGTTCGGGATTGATCGGCATTTTTGCTGAATTTATAGGTAATCCAAAAAAGTTTTTCTTATCCAAAGCGGCCTGTGATATAATTTTGTGTTTTGGGATCTTTAGGGTTAGTGAAAATATTGACCGTGGTATTGAACTCAACCAGTTCGCCCAAATAGAAAAAGGCCGTATAATCGCTTACACGGGAAGCCTGTTGCATGTTGTGTGTTACAATAATGATGGTATACTTCTGTTTAAGGTGATGGATCAGCTCCTCAATTTTTGCGGTTGAGATCGGATCGAGGGCTGAAGCAGGTTCATCCATTAACAGAACGGAAGGTTCAACGGCAAGTGCACGCGCTATGCATAGACGCTGCTGCTGGCCACCGGAAAGAGCAAAGGCAGATTTCCCCAGATCGTCCT
>CAZJQN010000096.1:0-5497 GCA_964548125.1 uncultured Bacteroidales bacterium
TGTGACTATGAGTATCAATCAGAACCATAAAAAATAAATTCCGGCCAAAATTACATTTTTAATATATGGCCGGAATAGTATTTTTGAGTAAAAATGAATTTTCAGATGCCTTCATTTGGCTATACCACACCCTGGGCCAGCATGGCATCGGCAACCTTTACAAATCCGCCGATATTAGCTCCATTTACATAGTTGATGTAACCGCTCTCTTCCTTACCATATTTCACACAGGTTTCATGGATATTGTGCATAATGGTACGAAGCCTGTTATCAACCTCTTCGCGCTGCCAGGGAAGGCGCATACTGTTTTGCGTCATTTCAAGACCTGAGACAGCTACACCTCCTGCATTGGCTGCTTTTCCGGGAGCGTATAATATTCCGGCTTTCAGGAAAACTTCCACGGCTTCAGGAGTGGAGGGCATATTGGCTCCCTCAGCAACACAGATACACCCGTTTTTCACCAGTTCCCTGGCATCATCACCGGTTATTTCGTTTTGGGTGGCATTCGGAAAAGCAATATCACACTTAACTTTCCATGGGCGCTCGTTCTCGTAATACTCACATCCGAATTTCTCCGCATACTCGCTTATTCTGCCTCTCCGAATGTTCTTCAGTTCGAAAATGAATGCGAGTTTTTCGTCATCAATGCCTCTGGGGTCATAAATGTATCCGTTGGAATCGGACATGGTTACAACCTTGGCCCCCAGTTCAATACATTTTTGGGCAGCATACTGGGCAACATTACCTGCACCCGAAATAGCAACGGTTTTACCTTTGATTTCCTGACCCCGGGTTTTCAACATTTCCTGAGCAAAGTAGACTACGCCGTAACCAGTTGCTTCAGGTCGTATCAGACTTCCACCATATTCTATTCCTTTTCCGGTGAGGACTCCCGTAAATTCATTCCTCAGGCGTTTATACATGCCAAACAGGTAACCTATTTCCCTTCCACCAACTCCTATATCTCCTGCAGGCACATCCGTATCAGGTCCGATATGCCGGAAGAGTTCACACATAAAACTCTGGCAGAATTTCATAACTTCATTGTCAGTCTTTCCTTTGGGATCAAAATCCGATCCGCCTTTACCACCCCCCATGGGCAAGGTTGTAAGGCTGTTTTTAAAGACCTGCTCAAATGCGAGAAACTTCAAAATGCTGAGGTTTACTGTAGGATGGAAACGTAAACCTCCCTTGTATGGGCCGATAGCTGAATTCATCTCAATTCGGTAACCCCGGTTGATTTCAATTTCCCCCTTGTCGTTGAGCCACGGCACTCTGAAAATAATCACCCTCTCAGGCTCTGCAATTCGTTCAAGAATACGGGAATACTTGTACTTCGGGTGTTCCTCAATAAAAGGAATTAATGATTCAGCTACCTCCATCACCGCCTGGTGGAATTCCGGTTCCCCCGGATTACGGGCTTTGATGCGGGTCATGAACTGCTCAATTCGGATATCCATATACAGATATTTTTAAAGATGACCAAACTTATCAATTTGATTCTGGAATCAGAAATTATTACAATATATTTAAAAACATATCCTAAATTAGAATATCCTATGAAGCGATTTGAGCAAAG
The DNA here is from genome assembly GCA_964548125.1 of uncultured Bacteroidales bacterium. Classification (GTDB taxonomy): domain Bacteria; phylum Bacteroidota; class Bacteroidia; order Bacteroidales; family JAAYUG01; genus JAAYUG01. The sequence goes on from CAZJQN010000096.1 coordinate 1,580, forward strand.
CAGAAACAAAGCAGGGTTATTGCCTGGGTTTGATTACTCAAAACATGGAATAGTAATCGTTCGAGTAAAAGAAGTACCCTTAACAATGTGCGCAGTCCTCATCAGAAAAGACTTCCGACATTTTAATGCAGCGCACTCCTAGCTCAGTTGGTAAACCTTTCCCGGCAAGCATTCCACTCTGCCCGATAACTCGAGGTTCAGGAGGATTCCAGCCAATTTATTAACCGGGATATCGGCGGCTAATGCCATTTCATCCACCAGCATTGGCCCCCGGATACGCAGCATATCAAGAATATTCTTTTCGATACCCTGCGGTTCATCAAACAAGGCCTGCTGTCGTGCATAATCTCTTTTCTCAGAAATCCATCCCAGGGCGTACTCGAGATCAGCAGCTGAGGTAATAAGTGCTGCCTTGTTCAATCGTATCAGGCGGTTACATCCGGCTGAATAGGTATCGGTGGCCTTGCCAGGAAAAGCCAGAATATCCCGGTTGTACGATAAAGCAATATCGGCAGTAACAAGTGCTCCACCTTTCTCAGCTGATTCTACTACGATGGTAGCTTCTGAAAGACCAGCAATGATTCTGTTACGGCGCAGAAAATTTTTCCGTTCTGCTTTTACATCGCTTATGAAATCCGTTACCAGAGCACCTTCCCTGCAAATTTCTCTGGCTACCTGAGCATGCAGAGGGGGGTAAATAGTACTGAGTCCATGTCCTAACACTGCAATGGTTGGCTGTTTGGCCTTCAGCGAAGCTTTGTGGGCTGCCACATCTATACCATAGGCTAGCCCGCTTACAACAGTGAAACAGTAACCTTTTGCCGACAGGTGGTCAATCAGTTCGTAGCACATTTTCTTCCCGTAACTTGTAGCCGAGCGTGTTCCGACTATTGCTATCATATGCTCCGCATTCAGGTCAGCTTCTCCTTTAACATATAGTACCAGAGGAGCGTCAGGACATTGTCGCAGGCGTTCAGGATAAGCATTGTCGCGAAATGTCAACGCTTTTATCCTGTACCTGTCAATAAAGCGAAGTTCCTCTTCAGCGCGGGAAAGGAAATTGGACTGAAGAATACGATCGGCCATAGTATCTCCTATTCCGGGTATCTGCAGAAGATCTTTGCGCCGCATAGACATAACTGCCTTGCTGTTGCCTGCATAGGCAATCAGCTGACGCGCAGTAATACTGCCAACCCCCGGAATAAGACTCAGGGCTATGTCGTACAATAAACTATTTTCCTCCATATTTTTGCAACGATCTCAGCAGCAAATTCTTCTCTTTCTCCGAAAGGGAAGAAATACTAACAGGAGGATACCGGAACAAACCTGCCTTGTCTTTCTGGTAAAGTACAATTTTAGGTACCAGACCCAGAAAACTCTTTCTGATCTCAAAACCGGCAAATGATTCCTTGGGTATCTCCACCGAACTTTTTACCTGGCTGAGTGGTCGCATGGAGAAGTAACGAAATATAATCTTCTGGCCATCATCATTGAAGTATATATAATTCAGATCCAGAAGAAAAGTATAAAGGGAATACAATACGTACAGAACTGAAATAATCAGAATGTAATGAGCCCTCGAAAGCCCCAGCACAGGATTCCTGAATACATCAAGAAACAATACCACACAAACCAGGCTAACAAACAACACCGCCATAAAAAGACCACGTAATCGAATTTTAATAGCAGTGCGCTGAAGGTCGATAGTCATACTGAAAATTTAAGACTCTAAAATAATCTTTTTTATTATTATCCGAAACAGGAAACATTATCTTTGTAACATCCCCTAAAATATAAATACCTGCGGCCTTGAAAACAGAATATGTAAGAGTATCAGCTCCGGAAGGAAGAATTACAGCCTGCATCAGTCTTCCCTCTTCCAAGAGTATTAGCAACCGTTTGCTGATCATGAATGCCCTGAGCGGAAATAAAATCCGCATCAGGAATCTCTCTTCCAGCAACGATACAACTATTCTACTGGAAGCCCTCCAGCCGGGAAAGAAGGAAATCAACGCCGGAAATGCCGGTACGGCCATGCGCTTCCTTACATCCTACCTTGCGGTAACCGAAGGAGAGTATGTCCTGACTGGTTCGGAAAGAATGTGCCAGCGGCCCATAGGGAAACTGGTGCAAGCTTTGCGTCAGTTAGGTGCTGATATTGAATATCTTCAGAAGGAAGGATTTCCGCCCCTTAGAATCAGGGGAAAAAAACTTCAGAAACAAGAAACAGAGATCGATGGAAGTACAAGTAGCCAGTTTATCAGTGCCCTGCTGATGATTGCACCCGTTCTCCCCAATGGACTAACCTTGAGGCTAACCGGAAAAATCATATCCCACCCTTATATAAATTTAACCCTGAAACTAATGAAAATGGCGGGAATAGAAAGCATTTATTCCGGTGACTTGATTCACATAGAACACCAGCAATACCGGGAAACTGAAATCACCGTTGAACCCGATTGGAGTTCTGCTTCCTACTGGTACTCCATAGCAGCCCTCTCACCTGAATGCCACATTACGATTAGTGATCTTCCCGAAGTCAGCCTGCAGGGCGATGCAGTAATTGCAAGGCATTTTGCCACACTTGGAGTTAAAACTGAATTCAATCCGCAGGGAGCCACACTTTCCCGCATATCAGTAACCAGCTCACGGTTTGAGGAAAATTTCGAAGACACGCCTGACATGGTGCAGACTTTTGTCGTATGTCTGGGCCTGCTGGGTATTCCTTTCCGGATTTCCGGCGCTCAAAGCCTTCGAATAAAGGAAACTGACCGTATCGCTGCTCTTTGTAACGAAATGAAAAAACTGGGAATAATGCTCACTGAGCCGGAGAACGGAGTTCTTGAATGGAATGGCCGCAAGGAAAAACCAATATCCGATTCGTATCGTTTTTCAACCTACGACGACCATCGCATGGCCATGTCGTTTGCTCCGGCTTGCTTATCCGGACAACCTGTTGCCATTGAAGATCCCAAGGTAGTAATTAAATCGTATCCGGGTTTTTGGGAAGATTTGAAAAATGCTGGTTTTGGCATTGAATTTATTTAAAATGACAAAAGGAATTATTTTTGACATTCAGAAATTTGCTCTTCACGACGGTCCCGGAATCCGAACAGCTGTCTTTTTAAAGGGCTGTCCCCTCAGATGCCAGTGGTGCTGTAATCCGGAATCATGGTTTCCCGGCCCCCAGCTCTCGTTCAATAAAGCACGATGTACAGAGTGTCTTCAGTGCGTTCCTTTGTGTACCCGTTCTGCCCTTCAGAATAAAGGAGGAAAGTTTACCGTTGATTTTGGCCGTTGCAATGCATGCCAGGACTGTCTGCCAGTCTGTATACCAGACGCCCTGAAAATTTACGGATGGGAAACCACACCACAAAAAGTTCTGAATGAGGTGATTAAGGACAAGGATTATTTTCTGAATTCCGGGGGCGGGCTTACGCTTACAGGAGGAGAACCACTGTTTCAGATTGATTTCGCAACAGAAATTCTCCGACTGGCAAAAGAAAACAATATCCATACCTGCATTGAAACGTCAGGCTACAGTTCCCCTGAAAACCTGCAAAAAATTGTCAGGTATACCGATTTATTTCTTTTTGATTTTAAGCATTATAACGACAATGAGCATCTTGCTTATACCAATGTTTCGAATAGGAATATATTAAAGAACCTCGATACTCTCTGCCAGACAAACCATCAGGTCATTCTCCGCTGTCCAATTATACCTGGAATCAACAATACCAGGGAACATTTCAGGGCAATTGCCTCAATCAGTAACAAATACAAAGCTATCCAGGCAGTTGAAATTTTACCTTTTCATGACTGGGGATTTCATAAGTACGAACAGATTGGAATGAAGAAGCCCAATATCATCTATGATACACCGGCAGAAAAATCTGCTGTTTTATGGCTTGAAATGAT
>CAZJQN010000096.1:5597-13019 GCA_964548125.1 uncultured Bacteroidales bacterium
ACTGAAACGTACAAAAAATACCCTGAAGAAGAGATTGAACTTCGGGAAGCTGCCTGCATGGGTGTTCAATGGAAAGGAATGTTCCAGCCCATCCGGCAGGGCGACTTGTTTGCCGGTAGGGTTAAGCAGTTACCCATCGGATGGAGACCTCAATCTGACGAAAACATGCTCGGATACTATGTTCATACTCATGCCATTGAACAACTTATCAATTCTCCTTCATTAAAAGAGGAAAAAAGGAAAAAACTCGAAGAATTTACTGAATTCTGGAAAACTGCAAATACAGTATATAAAACCAAAAAAGCCTATCCGGAAGGAATGAAAGATATTCTTCCCAGCGATAATTACCCGGGTGAATCAGGAATTGCTTTTACTCTCTGGAGGATGTCAGGTATACAGCTCGATTACAGGAAACTTGTATCGAAAGGCATTCCCGGCCTCCGGGAAGAAATTACGGAATATCATTCCCGTTCTGAGCCAGAATCCAAGAAGCAAAAGTTGTATCAGGCGATGCTTTCTGCTCTTGACATTTTTTGTGATGTTTGCCGTTTCTATTCGGAAATGGCAAAGGAAAAGGCCGGAAAAGAATCAGACCCTTCCTACCGAAAGGATTTAGAAGATATGTCGGTTATTCTTGACAAGATTACGATGACAAAACCGGAAAGTTTTCGGGAGGGACTACAGCTAATGTTTCTGTATAATGCCATTGATGGAGCGAGGAACTACGGACGAATGGATGATGTACTGGGAGACCTTTATGCCTCAGACCTGAATGCAGGCCGGATAACGGAAGAAGAAGCCATTCGGCTTTTAACTTCAGTCTGGAGACTCATGGCCGATCGTAATTACAGATATGACACGCGTATAGTTATCGGCGGAAAGGGAAGAGTGAATGAGGAAAATGCTGACAAACTGGCCCTGGCTATAATTGAAACATCAAACCGGGTGAGGGATATTGTACCCCAACTCGCATTACGTTTTTATGAAGGTCAGAATCCGGCTTTATATGAAAAAGCACTGGATGTGATTGGCAGCGGTTATACGTATCCGATGCTTTATAATGACGATGTCAATATCCCGGCTGTACAGAAAGCATTTGATGTTCCCTATGAAGAAGCCATACATGCCATACAGTTCGGTTGCGGTGAATATGTTCTGGATCATCGCAGTGTAGGAACCCCAAGTGCTGTTATCAATCTTCTTCAGGCATTGCTCGTTACTATAAACAAAGGATATGACCCTAAAACCGGGCAACCCATGGGAATGCCTTCGTCGCACTATGATAAGTATAATAATTTCAGATCTTTTGATGACTTGTTCAATGCTTACAAAGAGCAGGTCGAATATCACATTGTTGCCCTGGCCAAGCACGAAGAACTGGAATATATCTATGCCGGAAAGGATAATCCCTACCTTTACTCCAGCATGCTCATGGATGATTGTTTATCAAGAGGAAAGGCAATATTTGACGGAGGAATAAGATACCTGGGAGGCACTCTTGAAACATACGGAAACACAAATTGTGCCGATAGTCTTACAGCTATAAAGGAATTGGTCTACGAGAAAAAGATTTTTACCCTGGAACAACTCAATGAAATGCTTAAAGTTAACTTCACCGGATTCGAAAAAGAAAGAAAATTAATGCTTTCCTGTCCAAAATATGGAAATGATGATCCGGTGGCCGATGAAATGTACCTTCGGGTTCACAATCATGTTTGCAATTTTACCAGGAAACAAAGAGAATCAACAGGCCTGCATTCTTACCTCGTGGTAATAATAAATAATGATGCCAATACTGTAATGGGCCTGCAGACGCCGGCTTCACCCGACGGGAGACTTGCCTATACGTACATGAATCCCGGAAATAATCCTTCAGGAGGGTCTGATAAAAACGGTCTGACTGCTTTTCTTAATTCCCTCGTGAAACCAGACCCATCAATTCATGCAGGGGCTGTTCAAAATATGAAATTTTCGAAGGAACTCTTTAAAAATAATCGAAAACAACTGGAAGCCCTCCTTACCACATATTTCATAAAAGGGGGAACACAGGCGATGATTACGGTAGTGAGCCGTGGCGAACTTGAAGATGCCATGAAGCATCCTGAAAAATACCAGAATCTGATTGTCAGAGTAGGAGGATTCAGCGAAAGGTTTGTCAATCTCCCACCGGAAACGCAACGCGAAATCTTGTCACGAACCCTTTATTAAACTGCATTAAGGTTTTTTTCCCCTGAACCGGCCATTTCAGATATCTCCAGCATCCTTCTGATCGGTTTTCCGGCCTTCTCGATTATTTCAGGATCGAGGGTAATTTCATACTTTTCTTCCTTCAGGCTATCGTATATTTTCTGCAGAGTATTCAGTTTCATGAAGATACATTCACTGCATCCGCAAGTTGAATCAAGAGGAGGTGCAGGAATAAAAGTCTTGTGAGGATTACGTTTCCTCATCTGGTGCAATATACCTGACTCAGTAGCTACTATGTATTCATTGCCTGAATCCGTTTCAGCAAACCGCAGCAATGCAGACGTTGAGCCTACGTAATCGGCAGCCAGCAGAACCGGCTTTTGACACTCAGGATGGGCAATCAGTTTGGCTTCCGGATATTGTTGCTTCAGGGCCAGTATTTTCTCCAAAGAAAATTCTTCATGCACATGACAGGCACCATCCCAGAGTACCATTTCCCGGCCTGTAATGCTGTTCAGGAAATTGCCCAGATTTTTGTCAGGAGCAAATATTATTTTCCGGTCTTTCGGAATGCTTTCTATTATTTGCAAGGCATTGGAAGAAGTACAGGTAATATCGGTCATTGCCTTGATCTCAGCCGATGTATTGACATAAGACACAACCAGGTGATCGGGATATTTTGCCCTGAACTCCCTGAAGGCATCGGGAGGACAGGAATCGGCCAGAGAACATCCTGCATTGGGGTCAGGAATCAGCACCTTTTTCCGGGGCGATAAAATCTTGGCTGTTTCGGCCATAAAGTGGACACCGGCGAAGACAATGATTTCAGCATCCGTTGCAGCCGATTTCCTGGACAAATCAAGGCTGTCACCCACAAAATCGGCAATATCCTGAATTTCAGGGATCTGATAAAAATGGGCAAGAATAACCGCATTTTTCTCCTTCCTGAGCTGATTGATTTTATCAATTAAGGTTGTATCATTTCTCATGACTCATTCTGAGTTTACTCCTCATACTTGATCACCTCAACCGGACAACTTTCCGCAGCCTCTTTAATCTGTGCCTCAAAATCAGTGTAATTGACACCTTCAATAACCCTGGCCTGGTCTTCAACGACAAAAACTTCAGGGCATGTATCCTGGCAAAGCCCGCAGGCAGTGCAGCCCTCTTCGATCCAAACTTTACTGATAGCCATTTCTAAAAAAGTTTACTTGTTGATATTTTATTCTTTATATGATGTATTACTGAACTGAGTCCTGAAATATCACTGATGATGTTTAATTTCACTGCAAATGTACAATAAATTCAGGATAAAATTACCTTTTTCTATTCTTTAATGTTTCGTTTTTTTCGGAAAAAATCCCGCATCAATTGGGCGCATTCATTTTCCAGCACACCCGGTTTTACCTGTGTTGACGGATGCAGGATTTCGCCCCGAAGGAGGCTATATCCTCTTTTTGGGTCAGGTGCACCGTAAACGATTCGTCCAATTTGTACCCAGAACAAAGCACCTGCACACATAACGCATGGCTCTACCGTGACAAACAGGGTACAATCGGGAAGGTATTTGCCTCCCATGGCATTGGTAGCAGCCGTTAGTGCCATCATCTCCGCATGGGCAGTTACATCATTCAGGGTCTCTGTCAGATTGTGGGCACGGGCCAGAATACGATTTTCAGCCACGATGACTGCACCTACCGGAACCTCATCTTTTTCCAGGGCTTTCTGTGCTTCTTTCAGGGCTTCGTTCATGAAGTACTCATCCGAGAATAAAGGCCAATTCATGAAATAAGGATATTTCCGTCAAAGTTCGCTTTTTTTCCTATTTTCGCAACCGTTGTAAATCATAAAATATGTACAGAACCCACACCTGCGGAGAACTGAGAATGAGCGATACCGGCAAAAAAGTGACCCTGGCCGGATGGGTGCAACGAAGCCGGGATCTTGGAGGTATGACATTTATAGACCTGCGCGACCGATATGGCATAACCCAGCTCGTTTTCAATATGGATACCCTGCCTGATTTGTGTGACCAGGCCCGCCGACTGGGCAGGGAATATGTCATTTCTGTGACTGGCAAGGTTAAGGAACGGGACAGTAAAAACCCGAAATTACCAACTGGTGACATTGAAATTGAAGTTGAAGAGCTTATCATTCTGAATCCATCGGAAGTTCCTCCCTTCACGATTGAAGAAGTTTCAGACGGAGGGGATGACCTGCGCATGAAATACCGTTATCTCGACCTGCGTCGGCCTCCGCTGAAAAGGAATCTGGAATTGCGTCACCGAATGGCTCAGGAAGTACGCAAATATCTTGACCAACAGGGTTTTATTGAAATCGAAACCCCGATTCTGGTGAATTCAACTCCCGAAGGGGCCCGTGACTTTGTTGTCCCCTCACGCATGAACCCGGGACAGTTCTACGCCCTTCCCCAGTCACCACAGACCCTGAAACAACTGCTGATGGTAGCTGGTTATGACCGGTATTTCCAGATCGTTAAATGTTTTCGAGACGAAGACCTAAGAGCCGACCGCCAGCCGGAATTTACCCAGATCGACTGCGAAATGTCATTTGTGGATGTACCTGATATTATTGAAACCTTTGAAGGGCTTGCCCGTCATCTTTTCCATGCGGTAAAAGGCATCCGGTTCGATGAACCTTTTCTGCGGATGACTTATCGCGAAGCCATGGACAAATATGGCAGTGATAAGCCTGATCTGAGGTTTGGTATGGAGATTATCGATTTTACTGCTCTTTCTAGAGGAAAAGGTTTTCAGGTGTTTGATACAGCTGAATTTGTTGGTGGGATATGCGTTCCCGGCTGCGGAAGTTATTCGCGGAAGGAAATTGATGCTCTTACCGAGTGGGTTAAACGACCGCAGGTAGGAGCCAAAGGGTTAATCTACATTAAGTCAGAAGCTGAAGGGCAAATAAAATCTTCCATCGATAAATTTTTCACCTTTTCTGACCTTCAGAACTGGATGAAGGCAGCGAACGCTGTTACCGGCGACCTGCTTCTTGTTATGGCCGGACCGAAAGAAAAAACCCTAAAAGCTCTTGGCGAGCTAAGGATCGAAATGGGCAACCGGTTGGGATTACGCGACAGGGATACTTTTAAACCTCTGTGGGTTATTGACTTCCCACTGCTTGAATGGGATGAAGAAGAGAAAAGATTTTTTGCCATGCACCATCCGTTTACTTCACCCCGGGATGAAGACATTCCCCTGCTAGAAACTGACCCGGGAAAAGTCCGTGCCAAAGCTTATGATTTTGTAATTAACGGAGTGGAAATCGGCGGAGGTTCAATCCGTATTCACCGCGCAGATATCCAGCAGCTTATGTTCAAAAGCCTCGGATTTAAGCCTGAGGAAGCTGAAAATAAATTCGGTTTTCTTATGAACGCTTTTAAATACGGAGCACCTCCTCATGGAGGAATTGCTTTCGGATTTGATCGATGGTGTGCTCTCTTTGCCGGACTTGATTCCATCCGCGATATCATAGCCTTCCCCAAAAACAACTCCGGCAGGGATGTAATGCTGGATACTCCATCTGAACTGATGCCCGAGCAACTTGACGAACTCCATATCAGGGTAGTCACCAGTAAAAAGGCTTTAGACCCCTGATTTGGCATTTTTATAAATAAGTATTAAATTTACCCAAATTCAAAACCTTATTCCTACTGCCATGAAAAAACTTACTGTTTTATTGTTGGGAATTATTATTCTGTGTCCGTTTTTTTCTCCCAGGATTTCAGCCCAGGAGCAGGAAAAGGATTTCCGGTTCACCATTAAGACCAATCCTCTCGCTGCTGCTGCAGGTCCTTTGTGGGTTATAGTAATTCCTATTACAGGCGAATACCGGCTCTTATTCGAAAGCAGGACCATGCAAAAACAATCCGTCCAGATTGGTGCCAGTTACCTGGGTGCTCCTTTGTTAATCAATCCGGATACATGGACAAAAGGAGATACCGGACTGAACTTCGGAGGATATAGAGTACAACTTATGTACAAGTTTTTCATTACAGGGGAAAAAGCGCCTGAGGGATTCTACATCGCACCTCACGTGTCGTATGCAACAGCAAAAATCAAAAGCTCTATTAACGAAAACGACTATCTCCAGGCATCCAAACTCAATCTCAATGCTATCCTCGGTTACCAGATTATCTCAAAGGGAGGCTTTGCTCTTGATATCTTTACAGGCCTTGGCCTTAAGAGTCGTGACTATAAACTTCATTCAACGGACGAAGGGTTTCTTGACATTGATAACCTGAATGATGTTCTGGGAAAAAAATACAAGCCATCTCTGGCTTTTGGTCTGAATTTCGGATACGCATTCTGACGGGGATTCCTTTGCCCTATTTTCTTTTGACAGATGCTTGTAATGGCATCTTTTGTTTAAAGATGTCATCGGAAATTTGTTTTTCTGAAAATCACTGATAACCTGAAGAATATTTTTTTGTAAAAAAATTCATCCTTTGATGTTGAAAATTATATTTCAAAAATTACATTTGTTGCCAATTACTTGTTTATTTTAGTGGATCTGATTTTTACTGCGGAGAGAGGATAATGATATGTTGCTGATTGAAAAGACCAGTCACGATGACCTGAAAGTCCGGTTCAAAAATCTTACCCGGCTCACTGCCGATAAAGCTTCCATGCTCAGCGAAGATATTGCCGGATACATTGAAAATCCCTGTCGCTGCCTTAATCTTGATATGGAAGGCATCCATTTCATCGATGCAAGAAGTTTTGATATTCTTGTCAAACTTCATCATGTTCTCGAAGAAAGAGGGATAAGGCTTTTCCTGCGAAATGTATCGGATGAAATTTGGGACCTGATTGACCTGATGCAGCTTACCGGAACGTTCCACATTGAAAGGGTTCAGGGAACCACGCACGAAGTTTCACTGGCTGATCAATATCCTCTCAGTTAAGGTAATCACTGCTTGAGATACTTTTTAACCCAATTAATTTTGTTCTAATCATGTAGGTTTTAACCCACAATATGCATTATAAGATGCCTATTGTGCCTGTTAGGCCGATTTCACTTTGTTCCACCGGGGTTAACCCGGATGCCAGGACTTAAGCCTACCCACTATGCATGAGTTCACTTAAGCTCCTAAATACATAATCCGGGTTTAACCCACATTGCGCAATCCAAAATACGCAATGTGCCCTGCGGGCCGCTTCCACTCCGTTCCAGCGGGATTTGCCCGGATGCCAGCACCAAAGGTCA
>CAZJQN010000097.1:0-12777 GCA_964548125.1 uncultured Bacteroidales bacterium
CAACTTGTTTCTATTGACTTATCGAGGTAACCCCGACTTATCAAAATCTTTCATTTTGTTAGTCGATTCGTCAATTGATTTTTTCAATTGACGGATCTGGGTTCAAAGAAGGTCAGCAAACGTTCGTGAACGAATATTATTCTTCCCTGCCCCAATTAATCCCCTGAAACTGTTTTTACAATTTGGATGATGCACCTGTTTTTAGCAGTTGCTCCTCAATGATTTTCTTAAACATTGCTTTAGTTTCTTCACGGGTACGAGCTATCCCGGAAGAGCCAAAGACCTGTCCGCTTACCGGGCAGAAAAGGAAAGCTGGTATGCCCTGAATACCAATTTCAGCAGCCAGTTGATGCTCCTTCTGTGTGTCAACCTTGTATATATAGATCTTACCGGCATATTCTTTTGCCAGTTCTTCCATAATCGGAGCTGCCATGCGGCAGGGTCCGCACCAGTCAGCATAAAAATCAACAATACAGGGTTTGTCTCCCAGATATTTCAGTCCATTTGGATCATCAATGTAATTAATGACCTTTGCCAGAAACTGAGCCCTGGTTAAATGAATGGGTACACCAACCGAAACAGAATCCTTTACCAAAGATTCTTTTTCTGCCGAAATATCCTTACCCGGAACTGCCTTGCCATTGCCGCATGATGTTCCAAGAGTAAGTATTCCAAGCATCCCTGCTACCAAAATATGTTTCAACAGTTGCGTCCTTGATTTCATATATTTCATGTTTTTGTTCATCATTTAAGATGACACAAAAGTAGCAAGAAAAAATATTATATGCAAATATCTATATATTTATATAATAATCTCATATTCTCCAATTCCTGTCAGGTCTCTGATCACGACGGAAGCACACCATGCCCCGAACATAGCAGGCATATAAGAGACGGTTCCGGCCACCGTTCGCTTGTTCTGTTCGCCGCTTACCCAGTCAAGCACTTTCTGCGGCAATGTTTCCGGAGAGAATACCGCTTTGATTCCTTCCCTTATGCCAAGTTTGTGTAAATGCTTTCGTACATAATGCGCCAGCCGGCAATTGTAAGTTTCTGATATATCAGCAACCTGAATAAGTCCCGGGTTAAATTTATTCCCCGATCCCATGGAACTGACGACACGATACTTTCTTTTGCAACAATGGTAGAGAAAAAACACTTTGGGGGAAAGCGTATCGATGGCATCAATCACATAATCGAAAGTAGCCTGATCGAGCAAGGCAGGTATAGCCTCGTCTTTCAGGAAGATTTTAACTATCGTTAGGTTCAGATCCGGATTGATATCTTTTAACCTTGCAGCCATAACATCAGCCTTTGACATTCCTTCTGTGCTTACAAGAGCTGGTAACTGGCGGTTACGGTTGGAAGCTGTAATGCGATCGTGATCAGCAATGGTCAAATTTCCAATTCCCCCCCTCACAATAAGTTCGGCAGCCCAGGATCCTACACCCCCCAGACCGGCAATTAGAACATGCGACCGTTGAAGTTTTGCAGTTTTTTCATCGCCAAGCAATAGCCGGGTTCGTTTCAACCAATCATTCATTGGTAAACATTTTGACAAACAACTTCAAACTCCGAATAGCTTTGAAAAATTCATCCGTATGGAATGACTTAATTCATCCTGACTAATTTTTTTTAATTGAGCAGCCTTCTGATATAATTCTTCAATGGTAATATCAGCATCGTCAGTTTCTAAAAACAAGTGGTCAATCGGAAGCTTAGCAAATATGTCAGCATTTTTTCCATCGGGTTTCAGTAAACTACGTCCGAACGACAGATAACAACCTGTTTCAATTAGGTCCGTTGCAACCTCATAACTTGAATGAAACCAGTGAAAAAGCCAGGGAACCTTCCATTTATTTGATTTGCGAAGTTTTATTATTTCGGTATAGGCCTTAACACAATGGATTATCACCGGTTTATTTACAGATTCGGCAATTTCAAGCTGTGTAACAAAAATTTTTTCCTGATCCAACAAAGCTGTCTGTATATTTTTATCCAATCCGCATTCTCCGATTGCCAGTACCTTCTTATTTCCGGCATGTGACCGGAGTGCGTCCATCATTTTGCCGGCCGGATACTGTTCAATGTGCCATGGATGAAAACCAATGGAGCAAAAAACCTCAGGCTGAAAATGATCAGTAAGTTCCTGAGCAAAAATATTTTGCACAAAAATCCCATTTTTTCTCAGGGAATGCGTGTGAACGTCAATGTACTCCATTTTGGATAAACGCAATAGCCTTTTCGATCCGTTGTTTTATTTCCCCGGTTCCAAGTATTTCGCAAATCAGGGCCAGGTCGGGCCCCATACTGCTTCCTACTAAGCATAACCTGAGGCAGTTCATCAGATTCCCTGCAGGAATTGATCTTGCTTCGGCAAAATCATGGATAGCCTGTTTAATTTCAGGCGCCGTAAAGGAAGACAAATTCTCGAGATGTGTTGCTAATAAAGAAAGCCATTCAGGCATCTTTTCGCTCCATCGTTTTTTCACAATAGCCAGATCATATGTTTCTGGCCTTTGAAAGAAAAACCAGCTTTGATCCCAGAAATCAGTAATAAAAACAGCACGTTCTCTGACTGTTTCGACTATTCGTTTAACAGTGTTTTCATCGCTACGTATACCTTTACTCTGAAGAACCGGAAGGAAAAGTTTTACAAGTTCAGGTGCCGGTACTTTTCGAAGGTACTGCTGATTAAACCAGCGTGCCTTTTCGGGATCAAACCTTGCACCAGATTTATTTACCCGTTCAAGAGAAAATGCCTGTATCAGTTCATCCATAGTAAATAATTCCTGTTCCGTACCTGGGTTCCACCCAAGCAAAGCCAGCATATTAATAAAAGCTTCAGGGAAGTAGCCCTGTTCACGGTAACCCATTGAAATTTCTCCGGTTTCGGGATCTTTCCATTGCAGAGGAAAAACAGGAAAACCCATTTTATCGCCATCTCGTTTGCTAAGCTTCCCCTGTCCGTTTGGTTTCAGAATGAGGGGTAAGTGAGCAAATTCCGGCATTTTGTCTTCCCATCCCAGACCGCGATAAAGCATTACATGCAGGGGTAAGGAAGGAAGCCATTCTTCACCGCGGATGACATGAGTAATTTGCATAAGAAAATCGTCCACCACATTAGCCAAATGGTAAGTTGGAAGTCCGTCAGCCTTAAAAAGAACTTTATCATCGAGGGTGGAGGTTTTCACACTGATTTCGCCTCTGATCAGGTCGTACATCACAATTTCTTCATCGGAAGGCATTTTAAAACGAATCACATGGGGGGCTCCGGATGCAAGCAATTCGTGTACTCTGTTTTCAGGCAGACTCAGGGAATTTTTCATATATTGCCTTGTAACGGCATCATAGGCAAAAGTTTTCCCCTGAGCTTCGGCCTCTTTCCGTTTCTGATCAAGTTCCTCGGGAGCATCGAAGGCATAGTATGCCCAACCAGCATTAACCAGTCGTTCGGCATACTGCCTGTATATTGCGCTCCGTTCCGATTGCCGGTAAGGGGCATGCGGACCTCCGATTCCAGGTCCTTCATCATAATATAACCCACACCATTGCAATGATTCAATAATGTATTCCTCCGCACCGGGGACGTACCTTACCTGATCTGTATCTTCAATTCGTAAAATAAAGGATCCGTTGTGCTTTCGGGCAAAGAGAAAGTTAAATAAGGCCGTCCTGACTCCGCCCATGTGCAGAGGGCCAGTCGGACTCGGAGCAAATCGTACTCGTACATTCCTGTCATTCATTTTTTCATGTTTTATGGTAAAAATACGCTTTTTGTCAGCGGTTTTTAAATGGTATCGTCATAAATGTGACGATCGTTAGAATAAGAAATTACATTCATAGCCCTCATAAACCATTCATTTTTTTCATATACAAAGATGCTCAGTCCGGTATTCGGAAGTTTGAAACGACGCGGCTCCTCAAAAGGAATTCTTAATATGAGCCTCACTATTGTATTGACAACTCCACCATGGGTTACAGCCAGTATGCGTTTGCCCGGATATTTTACCGGTATTTCATCCAGAAAATGCTGAACCCTTTGCCGTAACTGATTTTTACTCTCACCTCCGGGTACAGCAGCATCGGCATTCCCCGACCAGATCATTGCGGCCTCCTGTGGATAATTCTTCTCTGCTTCCTCCCTGCTAAGTCCATGAAAAATTCCAAAGTTTCTTTCGCGAAGCAGTGGTTCCAGAGTAAAAGCCGATATGTTCAGGAAAGAATTGATGAGTCGGGCCGTTTCTTCCGCTCTGCCGAGATCGCTTGTTATGAGCGCATCAAAAGAGATTCCCTGCAGAAATCTTCCCAGTATGAGTGCCTGTTCTTTGCCATTCTCAGTTAAAGGACTATCGGTTTGTCCCTGAAACCTCTTTTCCACATTCCACTGTGTTTCTCCATGCCTTACAAGGTAAAGTTCTGTGTGCATCTCGGCAACATTTTTACAGCGCACAAAAGTAAGTGGTTTCAGTTAAAAAATCAGGAACTTTCGCATGCAGGATGAAAGCCGGGAAACAAAAAGGCACAGAAATATCTGGTTTTAGTCAATAACATCCATCCCCCTTTTTTCTAATACTTCGGTTAACAGAATTATTCATCCGACTTTGGTTCATCCGAATATTTAAACAACATGTTTCTATTGACTTATCGAGGTAATCCCGACTTATCAAAATCTTTCATTCCGAATTTCCGGAATGATTAGATTTTGTTAGCCGATGTTATTGAATTCAACCATTCATACCATTTTATTTTGGGTTTGCATCCTGAATTCATTTAAATTTGTATCCAGAGAAAAGGAGGGCTATTGAAAAAAGTTTTGCGGAAATACTCATTGAAAAATGTTCCTCCGGAAGGTGCTTTCTGGAAAACCAGAACGTTTGAAGAACGTTTGGATGCGGTAGAATTTCTCAGGATGCAATTTTATTATAATGAAACTCCACCCAGATTTCAAAGAGTTTTTACAATTGTTAAACGCACATCAAGTTAAGTATCTTCTGGTCGGAGGGTATGCCCTGGCCATTCACGGATACCCGAGAAACACAGGCGATATGGACATATGGTACCAAAGAGATCCAGATAATATCAACAGGCTTCTATATGTTCTCAGAGATTTCGGTTTTACATCTACCGGATTAACAACAAAAGACCTTTCAGAACCTGAGATTGTTATACAGCTTGGATATCCCCCTGTAAGAATTGATCTTATGAATTCTATCTCCGGAGTTTCTTTTGATGAAGCTTTCGAAAGAAGAATTTCAGTGCAAGCAGGAGATATAGAAATCAGCTGTATCAGTCTTAATGATCTGAAACAAAACAAAAAAGCCGCCGGACGACTTTCCGATCTTTCTGACCTTGAGCAACTTGAAGGTATCTCTTAACACCAGATCATGTTAAATATCATTTTTTAGACCATGGAAAAAGTGTACTTTTCGGCACTTTTTATACAACTATGGCAGAAAATATTCTTGTGATCGGGGCTGCTGGTCAGATTGGATCAGAACTGGTAATTGAATTACGTCGGATTTACGGAAACGAGCATGTTTTTGCCACCGATATCAAGCAACCTCCATCGGATGTTATGGAGAGCGGACCATTTCAGTTTCTTGACGTAATGGACGACAAACATTTGATTCATTTTGTCGTGCGCAATAAAATCAGCCAGATCTATCATCTGGCAGCTGTGTTATCGGGAAATGCTGAACGGCTTCCTATCCAGGCATGGAATATAAACATGGAAAGCCTGATCAAAGTGCTTGAGGTAGCACGAATGTTTGAAGAGGTGCATAAAGTTTTCTGGCCAAGTTCCATTGCTGTATTTGGACCTACAACACCAAAGGAAAACACTCCTCAACTTACCGTAATGGAACCAACCACCGTTTATGGAATCAGTAAATTGGCCGGTGAACGCTGGTGTGAATACTACTACAGGCGATATGGGGTGGACGTGCGCAGTATCCGTTATCCGGGCCTGATAAGTTATAAAACTGAAGCAGGCGGCGGCACAACCGATTATGCAGTGGAAATTTTTTATTCAGCGGTTAAAAACGGTAATTACACATGTTTCTTGAACAAGGACACTAAATTGCCGATGATGTTCATGGCCGATGCAATCCGTGCCACCATTGAACTCATGGAGCAACCCCTCGAAAACCTTTCCATTCATTCTTCTTACAATGTGGCAGGTATCAGCTTTACGCCGGAAGAGCTTGCCAATGAAATAAAAAAACATATCCCCGGATTTACCGTGACCTATAAACCCGATTTTCGTCAGGCTATTGCCGATTCATGGCCTCATAGCATTGATGACAGTATTGCCCGGCAAAATAATGGATGGAAACATGAATATGACCTGCCACGTCTGACAGAAGTTATGCTGAATGAAATCCGTAAAAAATTTCAAAAGAAATGATCCACGTTTTGTAAATCAGTTGAAAGAATAGTTGTAATTTTCAATAAACCGGTTTTAAAAACCATAAGGCAGCAGGTAAATCTGCAAATAGACTGTCCTATCACTTTAAATTGACCAAACCATGTATACACGTTTTCAGCAATATCTTCAGAAAGAACTTGCATCCATAGAGGAAGCAGGTTTGTTCAAAAGAGAACGCATCATTGTTTCTCCCCAGGGACCTGTTATTAAACTCAATACAGGGAAGGAAGTACTGAATTTTTGCGCCAATAATTATCTTGGTTTGTCGTCTGACCGGGACCTTATTGCTGCAGCAAAAGAGGCTCTGGATTCCCATGGTTATGGGATGTCTTCTGTTCGTTTTATTTGCGGAACCACGGATCTACATAAAGAACTGGAGACAAAAGTGGCTGATTTTTTTGGTACGGAAGATTCCATTCTGTACGCCGCCTGTTTTGATGCAAACGGGGGAGTTTTTGAACCTTTGCTTGGAGAAGAAGATGCCATTATATCCGATGCTTTGAATCATGCTTCTATTATAGACGGAGTAAGGCTTTGCAAAGCCCAACGTTATCGGTACGCCAATGCCGACATGAACGATCTGGAAGAGCAGTTGAAGAAAGCACAGGCACAACGTTTTCGGCTTATTGTTACTGACGGGGTATTTTCTATGGACGGAAATGTAGCACCGCTCGATGCAATTATTGAACTGGCCGAAAAATATGATGCCATGGTAATGGTTGACGAGTCACATTCAGCCGGTGTTGTTGGCAAGACTGGAAGAGGCGTTACCGAATTATTCAATGTAAAAGGAAAGGTTGACATTATAACAGGAACCCTGGGAAAAGCTTTTGGCGGAGCTATTGGAGGATTTACCACAGGAAGAAAGGAAATTATTGAAATGTTGCGCCAGCGTTCGAGACCATATCTTTTCTCCAACTCCCTGCCTCCTATGGTCGTCAATGCTGGCATTCGTATGTTCGAAATAATGAGCAAAACAAACATACTTCAGGACAAACTTCACCGCAATACTGAATATTTCTACACACAGATGAAACAGGCAGGTTTCGATATCAAACCAACCCAAAGTGCCATAATACCCATTATGTTATACGATGCCAAATTATCGCAGGATTTCGCTTCCCGGCTCCTGGAAGAGGGCATTTATGTCATCGGATTCTACTATCCTGTTGTTCCGAAGGGACTGGCACGCATAAGAGTTCAGCTTTCAGCTGCTCACGAAAAAGAACACCTTGACATAGCCATCAAGGCATTTATAAAGGTCGGGAAAGAACTTAATGTTATCTGATTTCGCCTCCACCTGCTCTCTCAAAATTTTCTGATAAAGTAAGGATAAATTTATAAATTGCCTTCAAAATCTGTTCTTATGAAATCTTTTGCTTTCATCAGGTGTTTTTTTATTTTTTTATTGATATGCGGACTTACCGATGCCCAGGTTACTTTGCCCCGTATTTTTAGCGACCATATGGTACTCCAGCAGGAAATTCCAACTCCGGTATGGGGTTGGGCAACCAGAGGAGAAAAAATACAGGTTACATTTAATGGACAAACTGTTTCTACCAGAGCTGACAATAGCGGCCGGTGGAAAATTACTCTTGCTCCCATGAAGGCTGGAGGACCTTACGAAATGACAATCAGGGGAAAAAATACGCTTATCCTGCACGACATTCTGATTGGGGAAGTATGGATCTGCAGCGGACAGTCCAACATGGAATGGCCGCTATCGCAGGTAAAAGACGGACCCAACGAAGTTGCTTCGGCAGATTATCCCCGGATCAGGCTTTTTACAGTACCTAAAAAAATGAGTACTGTTCCCCGAATGGATCTGGACGACGGGAAATGGGATCTCTGCACTCCTCAGACAGCAGCCAGTTTTTCAGCCGTTGGATATTTCTTCGGGCGCCATCTTCATCAAGAACTCAATGTGCCAGTGGGATTAATTAACAGTTCCTGGGGCGGCACTATAGTTGAAACATGGATGAGCAGAGAAGCAGCCATGGCCGATCCCGATCTTTCGGAATGGCTGGGCAGTGTCGGAACATTAGATCTGGAAAAAGCAGAAGCCGAATCAGCAAAGAAAATTACAGAGTGGTATGAAAATCTTGATAGGAATGATAAAGGCCTTAATGAAAGATGGTTTGCCGCCGAATTCAATGATGCCTCATGGAAAGAAATGAATCTGCCATGCCTGTGGGAAACAAATTACCTTCCCGACTATGATGGAGTGGTATGGTTTCGCAAAGAATTCACTATTTCTGAAGAAGATTTCCAGGGAGAAAGCACCCTTGAACTGGGACCAATAGACGACAGCGATTTTTCATTCATTAACGGAATTAATGTCGGTTCCACCACTAACAAATACAATGTTCCGCGTATTTACAAAGTTTCCTCAGGAGTTCTTCGTAAAGGGAAAAATGTTGTTACCGTAAGAGTTATTGATACCGGAGGCGGTGGCGGAATATGGGGTGAAAAGAATCAGATGTTTCTGCAACTTCCCAGCGGAAAGAAGATTGATCTTTCAGGAGTCTGGAAATTTACTCCCTCTTTTGAAGGAAGGCCACCTCAGCAGGCATTTTCGGGACCCAACAGCTACCCCACGCTTTTATACAATGGAATGATTCACCCCATTATACCTTACGCTATCAAAGGAGCTATCTGGTACCAGGGTGAAAGCAATGCTGAAAGAGCTGAACAGTACCGGCGTCTGTTTCCGGCACTGATCGCCGACTGGCGTAACAAATGGAACGAAGGCAATTTCCCTTTCCTTTATGTACAACTTGCCAATTTTATGGCACCCGATAAAGAACCATCCGAAAGTTCCTGGGCAGAACTCAGAGAGGCTCAGACTATGACCCTTGCGGTACCAAATACCGGTATGGCCTGTATTATTGACATAGGAGAAGCCAATGATATTCACCCGAAAAATAAGCAGGACGTTGGCAAAAGACTGGCTCTTGCAGGACTTAAGGTTGCCTATAACAAAGATGTTGTATACTCTGGTCCTCTTTATAATTCCTACCAGATTGAAGGAGATAAAATAAGAATATCCTTCACCAACATTGGTTCCGGACTTATGGCAAAAGATAAATTTGGTTACGTTAAAGGATTTGCCATTGCTGGTGAAGATAAAAAGTTCGTATGGGCAAAGGCATACATTGATGGAAATACAGTCATAGTGTACAGCCCGGCTGTGAAAAAGCCGCTGGCTGTGCGTTATGCCTGGGGTAATAATCCCGACGACGCCAATCTTTATAATAAAGAAGGATTGCCCGCTGTGCCTTTCCGCACTGATAACTGGAAAATGATAACCGCCGGAAAAAAATGAGGTTATGCGGTTGTATATTGATCAGTATCGCTTAAAATGTTTATTAAATGTCCTGATATCAAAAACCCGGTGATGTTCTGTTCCGTTGGTAAATACCTTGTAAAAAGGGAGTCTGTCACCCATTGGGGGCACGTAATCAAAGTAATAAAACTCACCTTCATCAAAACGAATCCCTTCCTCCGGAGAAGATAGAGATTCTATACATTTACAACGGTTCATGATCTTGGGTTTTATTTTTTTACCGATTTTCCTGACTGAGTTTTTTCAAATAATTTGGCCCACTCCTTTTTTTTGCGATTTTTCCAGTCACCTTTATGATAGAGGTAACTGGTTATGAGAGGCAGAACGGTAGTAGCTTCGGCATATACCATCTGTTCAAAGTTGGTTGAGACTTTTCCCCAGGAAGAAGCTTCTTTCAAAGTTGAACTGGAGCAAGCGCCATCACGCACATCCGCCACAGTAATCTGAATGGCATACTTATGCATTTCAGCTTCATAGCCCAGCACCTCGGCACATACTACTGTATCCTGGGCAAAATTTTTAGGAACACCTCCTCCAATCATGAACAAGCCTGTAGTTTTGGCTGCAATCTTAATCTGGGTCAGCTCCCTGAAATCCTTAACCGAATCTATGGAGACATGCTTTTCGGGGTGGTTCCATTGGTGTTTAACCAGACCAAAACCAGCACTGCTATCGCTGAAAGCAGGGCAGAAAATAGGGACATTATGTTCAAAAGCCGTCTGTACCAATGAACCTTTCTTCTTCGCATGTTTTGTCAGATATCGACCCATTTCCTTTATAAACTCCCGCGATGAATACACGCCAGGTTTAAGTGAGTCAGCAATTTTTGCAATGGTATTATCACATTCCTGCAATTGCTCCTCGTCAATATACGTATCATAAATACGATCAATGTACAAGCTTCTCAGCAAACCATCATCAATATTCGGAGTACCCTTATAATGCTTAAAACCAAGCGCTTCAAAGAAATCCATATCAACAATTGAGGCACCGGTTGCCACAATAACATCAACCATATTATAACGAACCATATCACTGTAAACCTGCATACATCCGGCAGCACTTGTACTGCCAGCAAGTGTCAGAATGACGGTGCATTTTTTATCGTTCAGCATCCGGTCGAAAATATCAGCAGCAGACGCAGTATCGCGTGATGTAAAGGACATATCACGCATAGAATTGATAATGGGAGTTGCGTCAAATGATGCTATATCTATATGTTTTACTGGAAATTTCAAAAGATCCTTCTTTTTCATGGTATTTACATTTAATGTTCAGAGAATTTTGATGAGCCATTTATCCCCGCATGCAAAGGACTCATCCTTTTTGTAAACTTGCCCGGAGATCAGATAACCTCCGGGCAATATGTATCATAAAACAGACTAATAAGTTCTTCAGCAGACGAACCAGGAATCTGTTTTAAGCATTCATTCCGATAACTGGGTAGACATAATTGACGAAACACAATGCTACCAAAGCAGTGCCAAAAGCCTTTTCAGGCACAAAACTTTCCGTAATTTTTTCTATGCCTGACAAAGTAAATCTCTCGGAAAAGCCATTCAGGTACAATTCTTCAAGACTGGCTTCAAGGCGGGCGTTCAGTTCGTTCAGTCCGTAATTTCCATAATGTTCACACACAAGACCTCCGAATTTTTCGTTTGTCTTTCTGTCATGCAACCATCCGTAAATAATTCCTGCTGTGGCCTGTTCACCCTTTGAAGCGGTACATACTGACATAATACTCTCCATGACAGCGCCATGCTCAAGGTGCTGAGGTCTTTCGACCTTACGCGCAATTCCGGGTAAAATGGATGAGTACGTCATGATATTACACATTTCAATTCCTGCCGATTTTAAAGCCAAATGATACGACCCGGCATGAACGGTAATATCACTTTCACCAGTACCTTTAGTAACAAAGTAGTCCCGTGGAATCCGGTTACCCACCAGAATTCCATTTAAACCTTGTTGCTCCCGAACAAGATTTAAAGTTGATGTCTGAGTTATCATCCTTACTCATAAAAAATTAATTGGTTAATACTAAAAAGCCGGCAAATATAAATCATATTTTAATTGCACATATTCATTTCCGAAAAAAAATGACCCTTCCGGCCCGCGTAGCATTTCCTCTAAACTGCAAAAGGCCAGAAAGATGGAGAAATTCTTTTCCATTACCGTATCAGTTGAAATCTCCCCTGACATTTCCCCAAGGTCTCTTTCTCGCCCTATAGCCTCTGGAATGAACAATCATGAGATGAGTGGGCAAGCGATAAGCTAGAACCTGGGAAAGGGTAATAGAGTTACCGGTTTGGTGAACACTCCGGCAGAGCATGAAACTGGAATTACTCATCTCATTCTAATTAAAAATCCAAACTTTCTTCATCACCTTCTTTTTATAAAGGGAGAAGAGGTTTTCATGCTAACGTCCTATCGACGTTTTCAGCGCGAAAATATAAAATTTGAGTTTACACGATAAGTTTTTATGTATTTTTTTTGAACCGCAAATAGCAATTTTATAAACACCCGGGATAGTTGAACTTCTATAAAAATTCATTTACACGTTGTTTTGGAATAATCCAGGCCAAACAGGTAAAAACATACTAACCTTTCTATCTATGAATTGCCGGCTTGCATCCCCGGCTGATCAAATAACGATGGATAATCACGGTCAAAACGGCGAAGTACCTCAGTGATTATTGCTTCCCGCATGAAACGAGACCTGTTGTTTATTTTATACCGGGAACAGTATTTATTGATGGCAGCTATTTCACGTTTGTTAAACAAAACAGATTGTCTGTATTTCCGGAGCAATTCAGGATCTTTTTGCTTTCTCTTCATGCGCACTAATGTTAGTTACCAGTATATTACGCCCAAAAATAAAATATTTCAATGGTTACAGCAGAAGCACATGCATCAATATTATGAACAACAAATGGTTGAAAACTAGGTAATGTAACTTTGTTTCTGTAAAATTAAAAAAGCCACGGCTGAAAGGAATAAT
>CAZJQN010000098.1:0-12734 GCA_964548125.1 uncultured Bacteroidales bacterium
TGTCCTTAATCCCCTACGGGGAAATGGGATTTATTTTATTGTCTATTAGGCTATTGACTTTCATCCCCTACGGGGAAGGAGAATTAATGTCTATGGTGCTATTGGCCTTCATCCCCTGCGGGGAAGCAAAAAGTCCTTTTTCACAATCGGTGTCAGTTATTTAATTTGTTTGTGAGCAGGAGCAAAGGGTGTTCCATTTATACCGCGGATGGTCACAGATTACTACGGATTTTGCACAGAATTTTCTGTGTTCCTATCAGTGCTTTATCTGTGGTCATCTTTGCAATTTGCGGTGGATTATAATTGTATTTTCATCAATGGACAAGGATTTTACTCTGAAGAAATAATACACTGTCCGCCATTTGCCATACTCAATCTGCCATTCACTGGCCAGAAAATACTGTAATCACTTTTTTGCCTGGTTATATGATGAAAGTATCATAAAAAATGGTATATTTAATAACCATTTTGAAACCATATAGTTATGAATAATATATCTGTCATTATTAGTTTGTTTTTTTTAACAAATTTCACTGTCATGGCCCAGAAAAATTTCACCAGAGATCGTATTCCGACAGAAAAAGGTGATATCATTATTACGTTTATTGGACATGGAACGCTGATGCTGGAGTATAATAAAACGATCATTCATATTGATCCCTGGTCGCGGCTGGCTGATTATTCGACTTTGCCCAAAGCGGACATTGTGCTTTTAACCCACGGGCATCGGGATCATTTTGATACCACTGCCATTGCGGCGATTCGTAAACCGGAAACCCAGGTGGTTTTAACACCTGAAATCTATGCCATTCTGGGCAAAGGTATTGTTATGGAAAACGGTGACCGCAAGGAAGTATCAGGTATTGTGATTGATGCAGTACCGGCCTACAATATTACTCCGGGACGGGAGAATTTTCACCCGAAAGGGAGGGACAATGGTTACATTCTATGGCTGGGAGGGAAGCGGGTTTATATTGCGGGCGACACGGAGAATATACCGGAAATGTCAGCCATACGGGGAGTAGATGTTGCTTTTCTTCCTATGAACCAGCCTTTTACAATGACCCCTGAGCAGGTGGTTGATGCCGTCAAAGTACTTCACCCCAAAATACTTTACCCCTATCATTATGGCGAAACAGACGTATCACGCCTGAAAAGCCTGATGAAGGATATGAAAGGAGTGGAGTTGAGGATACGGGATATGAAGTAGCTCATCGGGGTATAAACCTGAGGCAGACGGGTGCAGGGAGAGAGAAAGTAGTTCCGGTTGAAGTGAGTTTTCCCGTGGCCGTGTCAATGCGGAACAGAACAATGTTGTTTGTATTCTGGTTGGCGCAGAGTAAGAATTGACCGTCAGGTGAGACAACAAAATTCCGGGGGGTTCTTCCTCCGGAGGAGTAACTTTCCCGGCGGCTGAGTTTACCAGTCGATTGCTCGATATCGAAAAGAACAATTTCGTTGATTTCTCCTCTGTTGGTTGCATAAAGAAATTTCCCGGAGGGATGGACATGGATATCGGCACAACCGGCAA
The DNA here is from genome assembly GCA_964548125.1 of uncultured Bacteroidales bacterium. GTDB lineage: Bacteria > Bacteroidota > Bacteroidia > Bacteroidales > JAAYUG01 > JAAYUG01. The sequence goes on from CAZJQN010000098.1 coordinate 1,532, forward strand.
ACCGATCATCGTCTTGCCGGCGCGTGGCAGTGATCTGAAACCGTTTCAGGTTTCCTGTTGCTTCTTCATAAAGAAATGATTCAATTGTACCATTCAGTTCATTAACTATGTAAACCCAGGGTTTTGAATTATGGAATGCAATATGGCGGGGGCCGGCACCTGAGCTGGTCTTTACTGTAAATCCTGTCGGAACAAGAGATCCGTTTTCAGTGTTCAGAGTGTAAACATAAATTTCATCTGTTCCGAGATCAGTGCTGTATATGTATTTCCCGTCGGGGGAAGGGAGAATCATATGGGCGTGAGGGCCTTCCTGACGGTCTGTCACAGGACCATTGCCGGAATGCTGATGGTTGGAGACAGCTTTCACGATTTCCCCGCCGGGAAGTATGGGGAATGAGGCCACGTTGCCACTGCCATAATTAGCTGCAAGGACAAATTTTCCTTTCGGATCGAGGCTGATATAGCAGGGGTATTTTCCTTCGGAAGACACCTTGTTGCGAAACAAAAGCGTCATGGAAGCCGTGTCAAGAGCAAAGCTGCTGATACCTCCGGTCTCGTTTTCGTTGACTGCAAATAACTGCAAACGAGCAGGATCAAAGACAAGGAATGAGGGATTTTCCGTTGCAGGAGAGGCATTTACCAGAGATAACTCCCCCGTTGAAGTGTTCATTCTGAGGATGTAGATGCCGCTGTCGGCTCCGTTCAGAGTATAGCCTGTTCCGGTGTAGGTTCCGGCAAGAAGATACCAGAAAGAAGGTGATGATAAACCGGTTGTCTTTGGAAGTGGTTTACGGCACCCCGGTGCGAAACAAAGGATTCCAAGAATAACCAGCGAATAAAACAGCATTTTCATTTTATAATGCATATAAAAGGATTTTGCAGAATGAAATAAAAAAGTGTATCAAATATCCGTAAAATTTCCGCAGGATGAAAATTTTTCCCTTCAGGTCAGGCAGGTTATTAAGGAAAGATTTCTTCCTTGCTGTTATGTTGTTACCGGAAGCATTATGTTGTGGTGTACTGCCTTTGGGGTTATCTTCTCCCGCTGGCAATGAATCCGGAACATTGCTCCGGTTTTACTGAACAATAAATTTCCGGGTGATAACAGAATTTTTATGAAAAATTTTCACAAGGTAAATTCCGTGGGGTAAAGAGGAAATATCAATTTCTTCCTGTCCCTGTTTCATATAGCCTTTTCTCATGCAATGACCTTCGCTGCTGATAATTTCGTACTGCATATTTCCAGTGGTTTGATGATGAATGTACAGTTTAGACCGGGCAGGATTTGGGTAAATGGTAAAAAATCCGGAGGAGGTGGATGGGATGGAAAGATTACTGACAGTTACTTCTGCAGAAGAAATTTCACCGGCAGGTTCATAGTTGTCGGCGAAGTCAACTGCCCGGCAGAAAAACTTCCAGTTTCCGTTATCAGGTGGAACAAAACGGGCTTCGCGACTAAAGTATAATGTAGTCCAGGGAATTGGTTCACCATCGTTATGGGAAACAGTAATGATAAATGAAGCAATTCCTGAGGCGGCATCCTCTCCTTCAACAGTAATCAGAATAGAGGTATCGTTGGGTGAATATTCTGCATGAATATTGCTTACAGGCGGAGTGTTGTCAAGCACATTGGAAAAAATATTAGTACTGATAGGCTGATTCAGGTCGAAAATGATAGTGGCCTTGTTGGAAATGACTGTATTGTCAGGAAGTCCATGGCGAAGAGGAACTGTGAAGGAAACATATCCTTCTCCTTCCGGGCTGCTAACGTTGGGAGGCAGAAATCCGGCGTCAGGATCTTCAGTAAGTTCGCCGGTAATTCTGTCGAGCGAACGGAATGTCCAGCGGGCAATCCCTGTACTTGTATCTAATTCGGCCAGGAATGAAAGAAGGATATCCTTTTCCGGAGACAGATCAAGTAATCTGGAGACATGCAGGGTGTCTTCGTTCAGGCTTATGAGAGTATCACCAAAGGAAAAACCGGTAAAGCGCAGTTTTGGCAGGTCGAATAAAGCTTTGTTAATGGTATCTGTTATAAATACTTCAAGAGCTGAGGAAGTTGCCGATGCAAGGTTTTCAAAATGAATTGTATAACTCATTATGTTGCTGTTAATGAATCGGGCATCTCCTGCTCCCGGGTTTCCGGTTTTTTCGTTAGGGTCAACGGAAAATACGGTACGGGTGCGGAGTCTTTTTGTTTTGTATTTGTTGCGACACTTCTGGTCAGCATCGTAATTTTCTTTAATATCGGCCACAAAGGAGGCAATACCCGCTGCAATTTTTATTGCTTTTGCAACAGGAACAATATCAGCCGCACAATTGCCAATGGCAAGAGCCCAACTTGAGGCAGACCAGAGGATGCTTCCCCAGCTGTTATCATCGTTCTGGTTAGTTCCGGTAATATATCCCGCTGGGTCGAAGTACTTGTCGGCGAGATTTGAAACGCAACCCACACCGGGAATTTGCCCCACGATGTTCATAGCGAAAGATTTCATTGCAAAAGCTGTTAGGCAGGCGTTGAGCTGCGAACCGTCTTTAAATCCCTCCACCCCTCCAATAAAGGAAACAGCTGGATTATAGGGTTGTATCATCCAGGCCTGCATGTCAATATCATAGGGGGCTTTGATTTTAATGCGCGATATTTCTGATGTTGCAGCGGGAATGTTGGGGATATAGAAGCCATAAATACGCCAGGGACCAACTTCTTCGAACAACGAATCTACCAGGAAAAACAGTGAGGAATCTTCCAGGAAAGCATGTTCCATTTCATATGCATAGGCAGGCATTTTGGGCTTGAAATCGGGGAATACTACCTCCATGCCAGGTTGGTCTTTCATGGCAAAAAAAACAGGTACCCCCCAGGCATCGGCAGTTCCTGCATTACCATAGCTAAATTCAAATGTTTGCCAGCGATTTGCCAGTGTTCTGTCACGGCCGCCCAGTACAAACCAGGGGAACGAAAAAGCCAGTGGATTTACTTCGATGGCGGATGGAAAAACCACATCGGGCTGACCGGGATTCTGAATAATCAGATCATAGATTTCCGGTTTGCTTGGTTGTTCCGGACGTAGAACGGCCAGCATTGAGGAGCCGTGTATTCCGGAAAGCATCACCGTATCAGGCGAAAGTGTTTTTTCCTTATTTCTGAAAAGAACCCTGGTTGAATTGTTAAACCCTTTTCCATTGATCGTAATAAGGGAAGGATTGTTGTTTGCTGAGGCAATTTTTTTCGGAGATACTGAAAAAACTGCGGCTGTTTTCGAAAGAAGCGTATCGATCCTGTCAATGCTTAATACTATCTGAGCGGCAGACGGAATATTATCCGCCCGGATCCAGTTTCCCGCGGGATTGACATAATACGAAGAGCACCATTTCCAGGTTAGCCCTCCATCGGTAGAATAAAAAACTTTTAGAAGCGATTCATCAAGCCCCTCTGCCTCATCATCGGCATAAACAAAATAGGCGTTTTCAAGCAGGTCGTTATAATCCTTCGGAGAATTTTTAAAAATCCACCAGTGCTTAAGGCCTGATTTTAAAAACGGATGATGTTGCCTGCTGTACGAATCCCCCTGAATGCTTGTAACATTTGAACCGTTTTTCCTGCGGATGGAAGCATGAGGCAAGGGCAGATCATACCAGGTGGCGTTATCAGAATTGTAACTCCGGATATGTCCGTAGCTGACAATGGCCGGATCAATTTCGGGATTTGATATGACAAGGGTAGCATTTGGCGCAATGGTGCAGACTGGTTGGGTGGACCATGGATATTGGCGGAGACTCGGCAAGGTATTGTATCCTGTTAGAGTCATTGAGTCGAGAAAATAAACCGCTTCGGAAACACCACTGTTCAGCTGAACATTTCGTGGATTTTTGCCGGAAAGAATCAGCCATGCTGTAAACCAGCTACCTGTATTGAGAATATTACCAGAAACCATGATGGTATGAGAAACATGCCATCCGGTGTTGTTAATAATTGCACCTGTGTTGGTCAGATTTCCATAAACAGCTTTCCATCGCTCGCCTTCATTTGCCATGGTATCGTAATTAAATACATTACCATAGAAAGAAATACCAGCAGAAGTAAAATATCCGTGAATACTTATTGAATCACCATAAATCCTGAATTTTTCTGTTTCGTTATTTCCAATCAGAGAACCTTTTTCAGCAACGATTTGCTGTGCATTCCGGAAAATGGAACAATAAGGTCTTTTAGTGAAATCATATTCAAGAGAACAGCCTACAATGGCTGTCAGAGGATTTTTGTTCAGGTCCACTATAGCGTTGATTACTCTGTTCCCCAGAATGAGAGGATCATAACAGGCAAGAACGGAGGAATCCCTGAATTCTACATACGACCATATGGTGTCATTTCCGGGATTATAAAAAGTATGGGTTTTTGATTCATCAAGGTATAATCTGGTTGGTTTAAACTGCCCTAGCCTGAGAATATGTCCTTTCAATACTATAGTAAGCCGTTCGCCGTAGCACCAGTAATCAGGAACATTGGTTGTAATAAGGCCTTCATTATACAAAGTATCGGTTATAGTAACTGAACCACAGGTGCCCATGTGATTGGCAAGGCTCCCTCCTGGAGCCAGTCGCAAAGTATGGCAGGTAATTTCACCCTGAATGGTTACCGGTCCTGTGAGAAGAACCCTCGATCCGGGCACCGGTTTAAGTCCTCCCTCCCAGGTAGCAGTATCTTCCCAGTATCCGCCGGATGGTTTAGAAACATAATATAATTCCTGTGCTGATACCAGACAGCTTAACATATACAAAGTCATCAGGAACACGAAAGAGACTTTTCTTGACATAACCGTGTGGTTGAAAATTGGAATTGCCAAAATAAAGAACCTTTAATGAGTGGCATTTGCAAATCGTATAAATAAATTTGCAGAAAGTAAATTTATCAGTAGCATGTCGCTGGCGAAACAACTTGCTTTACTCAGTCCTGTCTATGTTCCTTTGATTTTATCGGTTATTCTTCTGGCCAGTAGCAGGTTGCGTGAAAGGGCCAAGATGTGGCTGTCAGCGGCTATGTTCAATGCGTCATTGGTCTTTCTTGGCAACTACCTGTATTTTTCGCATAACTATCACACATACAGCTTTCTGCATAGTTTTCATATATTTACTGTTCTGGCAATATATCCTTCTATATATGTATATGTTTTATTGCTCACACATCCTGATTTCCATTTAAGAAGTGCACTTAGGCATTTTATTCCGGGATTGATTTTTTTTATTTTTTCGGCAACAGGTTTTTATTTTTTTCTTACGCCCGATCAGAGGGTTTATTTTCTATCCACATATCGGTTGAATCCTACTTATGACAACTTTGCTCTTCGTTTTCTTTTTTGGGTGAGATTCTTCAATATTGCAGTTTTGTTTATTCAAATTGCCCTGTATGCCATATTGATATACAAGGTTCTGGCAGTACACAAAAAACAACTTCCAGATTGGTTTTCCAATTCGTCCGGAGTAAGTCTGGGCTGGATACGGATTTTTAATGCTACCTTTGTTCTGGCAGCATTTCTCAGTATTTTCTTTTATTCCATCAATCCGGTAAAGCTTTTCGGCGATGAACGATACCTGATTATTCCGCTGTATCTGTTTGCGGCCATTATCTGGATTCTGGGAATTCTCGGAAACAACCAGAAGGAATTATTTCCGGAAAAGCAAGATGAAGAAAACAGCAGTTTTATTGGGACAGAACAACAAGAGTTTGAGAAATTAAGTAATGCATTAGTGGCATGGATGGAGCAGAAAAAACCCTATCTAAATCCGGAGCTGAAAATATGGGATGTAAGTCTGGCTCTTCATACGAACAGAACTTACCTGTCACGCATGATTAATCAGGTATACAAATGCAATTTCAGTCAGTATGTTAATCGATACCGGGTCGAGCACAGTAAGAATCTGCTTCGGGAGGGAAGGATGAATCTGGAAGAAACCGCCCAATCTTCAGGTTTCGGATCGGTAAGTACGTTAATAAGAGCCTTCAAGGACATAGAGGGGACTACCCCGAAGCAATGGATGAAGCAGAATGCCGGCAGGTAATGTTCAGATGATTTTAATTCCGATTACCAGTACATCATCCACCTGATCGTAACCGTTTTTCCATTCCTCGAAAAATTTATCGAGATAAGCCAGTTGTTCGCCAGCCGGAAGAGGATGTATTTTCAGAAGGATGTCCTTAAAGGCCTTGGCTTTCAGTTTTTTTCCTTCGGGGCCTCCGAACTGATCTTCATAACCGTCGGATGACATATAGATACCGTCACCCTTCTGAAGCTGGAAGGTCTGGCAGGAGAAGGGGACATTGCCACGCTCAGAATAAATACCAATCGGCATCCGGTCGGCTTTGAGTTCGGTAATCTCTCCGTTGCGCACGATGTAGCAGGGGTTATATGCTCCGGCGAATTCAAGCATTCCGGAGGTGTCGTCCACTACCAGAAGGGAGATGTCCATGCCGTCTTTGCTTTCGCCTTCGCGGCCAGTCTGGTGCATGGAGCGGATAACCTGTTCACGCAGGCGGTTCAGAATCTGATCGGCGTGGAGTATGTGTTCCTTATTAACAATTTCATTGAGGAAGGAGACCCCGAGCATGCTCATAAAAGCGCCAGGTACGCCGTGTCCGGTACAATCGGCGGCGGTAACTACTGTTTTTCCGTTTCGACGCGTCATCCAGTAAAAATCACCGCTCACAATATCGCGGGGTTTAAAAAGGATGAAATGTTCAGGGAGAATCTGTTGCCGGATCTCTTCAGGAGGAAGTATGGCATGCTGAATGCGGCTGGCATAGTGAATGCTGGCGGTAATTTCTTCTTTCTGCCGCTGTATCTGGTCGCGCTGCTGCATCACCAGGTCGCGCTGAGCTGCAATTTCCTCCTTCTGCTGGGCCAGCAGGATGTTGTCTTTCTGCTTGATACGGTAACTGCGGTAAATGACAAGCGCCAGGATGGTAACGAACAGCAGGGCGATAAGAATAAACCCTGTGCGGATCATTTGTTTGCGTCGTTCCTGCTGACGGAGGAATTCCTGTTCTCGCTGTTTGCGGTCGAATGTATGCTGCATCTCAAGCTGGGTAAGCTTTTTGATGTTTTCATCACTGCTGATGCGGTCTTCAGCCTGTTTATAAAGTTTGTAATAGGTATATGCCTTTTCAAAATCGCGGATGTGAGCATACGCATCGCTCAGCTCTTTAGCTGCCCTGCGCACAATTTCGGCTGAACGGAGTTCACGTCCTGCGTCAAGTGCTTTTTCAAGATATTCTATGGCTTTCCTGAATTCCAGTGTAGCATTGTAATATACCCCGGCTGAGAGCCAGGTCTCGGCAAGACCAGATTTCAGACCGATGCCGGAATACAGATCTTCTGCCTTTCTGAAATAGGTAATAATGCTGTCGGGAGGATAGTTCAGCTTGTCATAAATATTGGCAATATTAATGTAGGAGGAGGCAATATCGGCTTTGTTATCAAAACGGCTGTTGATTTCAATACTTTTTCTGAGGTATACGAGGGCGGAATCGTAGAGAGCCAGTTTATCAAAAACAGCGCCAAGGTTAATATAACAGCTGGCAATGCCTTTGTCGTTTCTGATTTTTTCTTCCAGCTGAAGGCTTCGCATGTAATAATTATGGGCCTGAACAAACGAATCAAGGCGGAAATAGATATTTCCGATATTGCTGAGGGAAGCTGCAATTCCTTTTTCATCCTTAAGGTCTTCCTTGATGGTGAGGCTTTTGAAGTGGTTTTCGAGAGCCTTGGTAAAATCGCCCAGAAACAGATAGATGTTACCGGTTTTATTAAGGATACTGCTTCGGGACGGCAGGTCGTTTTGTTTCATAGCGGCTTCATCAGCCTGACCCAGCAGGTCAATAGCCCGGAAATAGTCTCCTGCTTTTTCAAAATAGGCAGCCAGCGACTGATAAAAGGAAGGGAGGAATTTTTCCAGTTTTCTTTTCTGAAGTTCTTCAACAGACAGCTGGATGATCTGATCAGCCGCTGAAGGCCGTACAGATGCTTCTGCAAGGGTATATTCCACCAGAATTCCCATGCGCAGGGAATCTGAGGCGGCTTTATCAACGGCAAGACGGACAGAATCGGGAATATTGGCCGCGTTCGGAAAAACCCGGACCAGAGCGAGGAAAAACAAACAGAAGACAGCGGTTCGTTTCATGAAACAGGCAAAAACCATCCATCTTCTACAAAGGTAAAAAAGCTGTTGAGGTATAAAATGATTTTATGGAAAAAATTATGCCGGATGGGTATGTTCATTGTTGGGATCGTAATCAGGCATTGCCATGAAATCATGAGAGCAGGGTTAAATTGATGTCGCCGCAAAAGGTGAATGGTTGTTCCGGTTTGCGGTATGAAAATGGGGTTGATGAACAGATACAGACGGATAGGATAGAAGTATAGCTGTTAAGTCAACGGCAGAAGTGAGATATAGTAAACGGGGTTCAGGGCAGGTATTATATACTGCTACGGACAGAATAATGAAAACCTGTTACCATATACTGGCTTGAGCGTTCGTAAGCAGCTTATTTTTTTGAGCCGTAACAAATTAAGTTACATTCCGGAATAGTTCATATACCAAAGCCCAAAGACAAAAGAAACATACACCCATGCAAGCCGAAATAGTATGCAAAAAAATAAAAACGCTTTTTGATTATTTTTAATAAATTAATATATTTGATTAAACGTAAAAGCAACTTTATGGTGCCAATACGTTCCAAATTGGGAACAATGCGCAATAAAGTCACATCTATATACGAGTTATGGCTCATGCTAATAAAACATAGACAATGGAACAAGAAATTAAACTAGGAAAAAAGATTTTCATCCGAAACACAGGAAAGGATGAGTATTGGTTGCAAGACATAATTTATGCAAATCCTGAGAAATTAGGACTTGGAAATCTGATTGCTATTCGGAAAGAAAAAACTCAATCAAACGGTGGACGACTTGACATTTTACTAAAAGACCCTGCTGACAATACAATGTATGAAGTTGAACTAATGCTTGGAGAAACAGACCCATCACATATAATTCGTTCTATTGAATACTGGGACAATGAAAAACGAAAGTACCCGCAAAGACAACATTTTGCAGTTTTAATTGCGGAGTCATTTGACAGACGATATTTTAATGTCATACAGTTATTAAGTTTGACAGTTCCAATGATTGCAATTCAAGCAGATTTACTTGAAGTTGGAAATGACAAAATTTTAAATTTCACTAAAATTCTCGATGTTTATGTTGAGCAAGAGGAAGAAGAAGAATCAAAACAAGTAACTGAAACGACTTGGAGTGAAAAAGCAGAATGGACATTGGAAACTGCAAAAAAACACCTTGAGATTCTTTCAGAAATAGAAAAAAATATCGAATTGAAATTTACTCAAAGTTACATCAGTATTGTAATTAACGGGAAAAATTATTACATGTACGACAAGAGAACAAAGCCAAATTCTGTAGTGTGGTTTAATGTGAAAGAAGAAGAGAAAGTTGATGCGATTAAAAAATTGCTTGACGAGAAGAATATTGTTTACGGTTATAATAAATATAAGGACTTCAGTTTTACATTTGACAAGAATTTTTTAACAAAGAATCAGGATTTGCTGAAAAAAATACATGAAATAAAAGAAAAAGAATTTACGACAGATGAATAAGCAAGAAGAGATAACAAGCGTTATGTTTTATTGTCGAGATAGTGCGAGTTTCAGCGTTTCTGCATCAAATAAACTTTCCCCGATAAATCGGGACAGGCTGTGTAACTTGACAGGACAGTGCTTCGAAATTGGCAACAAAAACATACCGGCAATCCGTTAGCACCAACAATAATAAAGAGACATGAAAAATATTTAGTTATTTATTTTTGCGTCATGAATCTTACTTACAACCTCATGCACAACTACTAAATTTTTGACTTCAGGGGTAGGTCCAAGGGAAGTGTCAGATTTACAAAAGTTCCAGACATTTGCATACATTATACTAATTGAAAGTGGTAATAGAGGAAGATTAAGTGTTAGCTATTACAAGTAATGCTTTATGACAAGATATGGTTGGACAAAACTAAGTCATTTACAACTAGGCAGATATGCTGAATACTTGGTAAAGATGGAATTTACATTAGCAGGTTTTGATGTTTATACATCAGAGATAGATGATAGGGGTATTGATTTTGTTATTCGGAAAAGTGATGATGTTTATTATGATATTCAAGTGAAATCGGTGCGTGGGTTAAATTATATCTTTTTCCCAAAGGATAAGTTCAAACCTAGGAAGAATCTATTTGTAGCAATTGTCCTTTTCTCTGAAGGTGCGTTACCGAATATATATCTTATTCCGTCATCAATGTGGTCTGAACCAAATAATTTGTTTGTAAGTCACGATTACGTTGGGAAAAAAAGTAAGCCTGAATGGGGGCTGAATTTGTCCAAGAGAAATTTACCTTCATTAATCCCATTTGAATTTGATAAAATGGTGGGGAAGCTTTGAAGCAAAATGTAAGCCAGCCTTTATAACAAGTGGGTATCCTGCTTACCGTACTCCTTTGCCTATATACAAATTCTTGCTTCGTTCTGACTTAAGATTAGTGTAACCATCATAACAAAAGTTTCCTCTCATTGTTGATAAACCTTTTTGCGAGAATTTGCAATATCTATGATTGATGCTGTAAATTTATTATAACAAAACACCCACTAATGGGACATAATAGTTTAACCCCCCTATTATTAGGTCTGATTTTACAAAATGGTTTGGGACAATTTTATTGTCATCCTGGTTAAGCTGGTTTAACCATCAATTATTTGACATTTTTTAAAAAGGCTTAAGCCATTTCCCATTTTACCCTATTTATCACTTACCACAGAGGGCACAGAGAAACACTGAGGATTCATCCTCTGTGGTACTCTGTCTTTTCCGTGGTGAGACGTTTTTATTTTAAGTATAAAGTACGAAAAGCATGCTTATTATTCCCAATTAATTTATTAATATATTCTTTTCAATAGCTTCAACTGAATAAATTGGATTAAATACATATTGTGTTTCTATTTTCGAATCTCTGGCAAAAAAATTTTAGCCTGCATTTTTAAAATATTAAACCTTATTGATTATTTTTATTACCTGAAAGCAATCTTTTGCAAAGATTACTGCTAACCTTCATAACAATCAAGGTCTTACTTTTTAATAATTTAAATATTACC
>CAZJQN010000099.1:0-12433 GCA_964548125.1 uncultured Bacteroidales bacterium
GGCCTCAGCCCACACCAATCGTGGACGCCCGCCCCACAGGCTTGTTCAGAGTCAGAGCATGAGCAAAAGTTAAATTGCGTTTCAAAAATGGAATTTCTCTTCTGAACGATAACCCCTTGCGCGTAAGCCAGGGCAAAACAGGTAGCTCGGGCTGGTGTGAATGCCGGAATGTTTGGAATTACGGCAAAATTCCTTTTAGGGAAAAAAATGCTTTAGCTCAATCCTGTAAAAATTTCTTCAGACGATCTTCTGAATGATATTTCCGGATTTCTTTTCTTTCAGAATAAGTTTCCGGGAACCGTCCGGCATGGTTTCCTGTTTTATAAGCCAATACGATTCATCGTATTCTTCCATGGAAAGAATGGGTTCTGCTTTTTCCTTACCACGCCATGAATGCAGGGTAACCGGTTCCCATTTTTTGCTTTGGGCTGAACGGTAACAAGCGTCCATGATCTCATTCACAACGTATCCGTCGTAGAATGTCTCACGGCAGGAATGATTTGCTTCCCAGGCTGTAAACATATCATGAAACATATCGGAGTATCCCAGTTCGACAACTTCATCACCGACCGGGAAAATCCAGCCTTTTTCGGTTTCGGCTTTTTCGGCCACATAACCTTTCTTACCTGCGGCAGTAAACATTTCGAAGCCAGTACGCAGGAAGTTATTCACCCATATGGTACCTTCGGTGCCCATAACCTCGTCGCGTAGATCCATGCCTCCGCGGAACGACCAACTAACTTCAAATTGTCCGATAGCACCGTTTTCATAACGAACGTATCCCAGCGCATTATCTTCTGCCTCAATAGGTTTAACCAGGGTGTCGGCCCAACAAAGCACTTCCACAGGACGGATATCTTTGCCAATATAATTTCTGGCTATTTCTATGCAATGGCAGCCCATATCAAGGAGCACCCCTCCTCCCGATATAGATTTAGTCCAGAACCAGTCGCTGTGGGGGCCTGGATGTGTTTCGCGTGAACGAGCCCAGATTACCTTTCCTACTGCGCCATTTTTGACGGCATCAAGAGCTTTCAGCGTTTTAGGCGTATAAACAAGGTCTTCGAGGTATCCGTGAAAAACGCCCGCCTTTTCAACTGCTTCCAGCATGGCCAGGGCTTCGTTTGCATTCCGACCCAGCGGTTTGGTGCATAGAACACCTTTTCCTGCACGAACAGCCTGCAGTACGGCTTCCTTGTGCAGATGATTTGGCAAAGCGATCACAACCAGGTCAACAGAAGAATCGCCTACTGCTTTTTCCATGCTGGTGGTCCATTTGGGAATCCCGTGTTTTCGTGCAAAAGCTTTACCCCGTTCTTCGTCTCTTGACCATACAACTACCACACGATCACGGTTTCGCTTCCCATGAAGCGAATACGTATAAAAATCACCGATAAAGCCGGTGCCTAACATTGCAACGTTTGCCATAGCTCTTTTTTTTTAAGCAATATAAAGAATCATCACGAATTCTCATTAGAGACAAACAGATTTTTTCATAAACTTGTACCAACAATATCATCCTGTTTTGAAAATCTGTTTAAAAAAAAATGATATGAAAAAATTAATTTATTACATTATATTGATAATTGTATTTAACACATATTCAGGATTTTGTCAGTTTCCCGAATTTAAATTTTCCCTTGTGGGTACCACGGATGAGCTTTCAGCGCAGACCTCATTGACCGATATTGACAAGGATGGAGATCTGGACTGGATTGTGGGTACGGCCGATACCGTCTGGTGGTTTGAGTACCAGGGACCCGACCACTGGATTAAGCATGTAATTGGCCTTTCTCCTGCTACCGAAACCGGCGGTATTGCCCTCGATGTTGACGGAGATGGACTTGTGGACCAGATTTCGGGCGGAACCTGGTACAAAAATCCCGGAGACCCAGGAAAAATGTGGACCAAATATTCGAACAAAGCTATTCCCGCCCAGGAATGTATCAGCGTCGATATCAACAACGACGGAAAACCTGATGTTGTTATGATGAACGATACCAAAGGGATTTACTGGTATGATTTCACATCGGCCCCTACCAAAGCCTGGAAGGGAACCAGGATTGGCGACGGAGTACGAAGCGGAATCGGCCCCTTTGGCTGTGGAGATTTTGATGAAGACGGAGATATGGATATTGCTCGTACCAACATGTGGTTCGAAAATCAGAATAATGGTTCCCGCTGGGTTCCTCACCTCAGCCTGAAAATGGTGGTAAAGGACCTCACCTTTCCGAATTCTTCAAGGGCATGGGTAATTGATATGGATAAAGACGGGGATGCTGACATAGTGCAGGCAGAATCGTATGTACCTGATGGGAAGGTATTCTGGAGCGCAAAGATGGACAAGCGAGGCAACACATGGTACGTAAACAATGTAGATCTTTCCACCCAGCAGGAAATTCAGTCCCTGGCAGTTGCCGATTTTGACAATGATGGTGATCCGGATATTTTTGTCGGAGGCAGCACACGCACGAAAGATTTCCACAAACGTTCCTTCATCTATGAGAATCTTGATGGGTTGGGAAAGGAATGGAGAAAACATGAAATACTTGTCGATCAGGAATCATTTGATGCACGTGCAGGCGATGTAGACGGCGATGGCGATGTGGATATTGTCGGGAAGCCCTGGCATGGCACAACCAATTATTATCTGAGAAATATGTTAACTGAGACCAAGCAAAACCAATGAAAAAGAATAATCTTCCGGAGGAAATCCGCACCTGGGGTTACAGAATTGTTGACCGAATAGCTGACTATTATGCACATATAGAGGAATATTCTGTAAGATCGCAGGCTGAACCGGGCGATCTTCTGAACCGACTGCCGCCGAAGGCTCCTTTGCAGGGAGAAGCCATGGAGCAGATATTAGAGGACTTTGACAGGATGATTCTGCCGGGTATAACGCACTGGCAAAGCCCGAAATTCTTTGCCTATTTTCCTGCAAATTCGAGTCTTCCTTCCCTTCTCGGGGAGATGCTGACCGCCGCCATCGGTGCCCAGTGTATGAAATGGGAAACCTCGCCTGCCGCCACGGAATTGGAACAGCGAATGATGGAGTGGCTCAGGGATCTTGCAGGACTTCCCTCCTTCTTTGAAGGAGTAATCCAGGACAGCGCTTCTTCTTCTACATTATGTGCCATTCTTACTGCAAGGGAAAAATATTCAGAATGGAACATCAATGCATCGGGGTTTTCAGGCAAGACTATTTTCAGAGTGTATTGTTCCGAAGAAGCCCATTCTTCGGTTGAGAAAGCCGTTAAGATAGCCGGAATAGGAAGGGAAAATCTGGTCAGACTGCCGGTGGATGAAGCCTACAGACTTGTTCCGGCTGCTTTGAAGGAAGCCATTGAAAAGGACAGGGGCATGGGGTATTTACCCCTTTGTGTGGTTGCCGCCCTGGGAACAACTGGCTCTACCGCCATTGATCCCCTGCCTGAAATCGCTGAAATATGCCAATCTGAGAATGTTTGGTTGCATGTGGATGCAGCTATGGCCGGTTCTGCCCTGATTCTTCCAGAGTACCGCTGGATGATACAGGGCATTGAAAAAGCCGACAGCATCGTTTTCAATCCGCACAAATGGCTTTTTACCAATTTTGATTGCTCAGCCTATTTTGTAAAGGACAGAACAGCCCTGATCAATACATTTGCCATATTACCTGAATACCTCAGAACAAGGGTTCAGGGGAAGGTAAACGACTACAGTGATTGGGGCATTCCACTGGGACGAAGATTCCGGGCGCTGAAACTCTGGTTTGTACTGCGGTATTATGGTCAGCAAGGCCTCCAGCAGCGGCTCCGGGAACATATATCCATGGCTGAATGGTTTGAAAACATGCTCAGAAGTGATTCCCGGTTTGAAATAATGGCACCCCGTACCATCAACCTGGTATGCTTCAGGGTACATTCAAAAAAAGCATTATCGGATGAAGAGCTGAATAGTCTGAACGAAAAATTGCTTCAGCAAATCAATAAAACGGGGAAAATTTACTTATCTCATACTAAACTGAAGGGCCGCTTTACCCTGAGGCTGGTTGTGGGACAAACCTACACCGAACAACGGCATGTTGAGCAAGCCTGGGAGGTGATTCGAACCGTTGCAGAGCAAATGACGGCATAACATGCCGGACGGAAACAAAAAAAGGACCAACAGAAAAAACTGTAAGTCCTTGATTTTCAAGAGCGGGAAACGGGACTCGAACCCGCGACCCTCAGCTTGGGAAGCTGATGCTCTACCAACTGAGCTACTCCCGCATTTTGAGCCTCTCAGGGGATTTGAACCCCCGACCTGCGGTTTACGAAACCGCTGCTCTAACCAGCTGAGCTAAAGAGGCAGAAATTCCGGCGCACAAAGATATAAAAATTCTTTTTTTATATTTGACAGACTGACGAATTTCTCTATTCTGAACCTGCTTTTATGAACCTGTTTCCGAATGAAAAAACCCGTTTTCTGGTTATCAATTTGCTCCGCGGATTGGTTTGGCTGGGAGTCATAGTTATTGCCTTCATTCTGATAAAGAAACAGGTTGACAAACACTATCTGGCCTGGGTAGAACCTCTGGCAGAGCGCCCTATCCTGATGTACATTTTGTTTTATGCCTCGGAACAGATATTTGGCCTGATACCGCCTGAAATTTTTATGATCTGGGGATTACGCAACGGCAACCTCCAGGAGTTTATACTGACGGTTTTTCTTCTAACAGTGATTTCCTATTTTGCTGGTGTAGTGGCCTATTTTATCGGAAAATACCTGCATGATACCAGCCTTTACCATTTTTTATTCCAACGACTCTGGAAAGGATTGGACGAAAAACTCAACCGGTACGGTCCCCTTTTGGTAATTGTGGCATCAATGACTCCTCTCCCCTATTCAGGCACCTGCATGCTGGTAGGATCAGTCAATTACCCTCCGGGAAAATTCTTTCTTTATACCCTCTTTCGTATTCTACGTTTTGCGGCTTATGCGCCGGTTATCTGGGAAGCCAATATTTTGTGAGTTCAGGTGGAAGCTAACTGGCATCAGGAATGAAAAATCAGCAGGGGCACTGTTGAATGATAAAGAATTTTTCTTGTAAAATCGGAAGTGAAGAGCTTGGCAATCAAACTCCTGCGCTGTGATGTCATGGCTATAGCGTTAATTTTGTTCCGCGTTATATAGTCATCAAGTTCTTTCAGAAGATCCTTTTCTGTGAAGCGGCATACCTCCACATCCGGGCGGTGATATTTGCTACGTACTAAATCAGCCAATCCCTTTAGCCGGATGTCGTCCCATTCATCAGATTCTTCCGTTTCGATGTGTCCCAGGAATATTTTTAGATTGGTAACCGGAGTGAGAAATCGCATAAGACGCTCGAGCGTGTGGGGATCACGTTTTTCAAATGTAGTTACAAACAGAAGATTATTAGGTATTTCCCGGTGCATAGGCAGAAAATTCTCGGGAATAACCAGAAGAGGAACCCGGATTCGATCCATTACTGAAATGGTAACACTTCCAAAAATGGCGACTTTCTGGGCATTTTTTCCGCGAGTACCCATGACAACGAGATCGTACTCATTTTCCTGAGCATAATCGGTGATTTCATCTTCCGGAATACCCGGAAGAACAACCTTTTTAACCGGGATTTTCACAGACCCGGCTTCCTGGAGAACTTCACTGATGAAATTTTCCATGAGTTTTTCTTCCGTTTTACCCATTTCCTCAATCACTTCCGTCTGGACCTGGGGTTGAGTAAAACTGGAACCCGTAATTTCTAAAGCGTCAATGGCTGGAGAGTAATACACATGGAGAAAATGCACTTCAGCATTTAACAGAGAAGCCAGGTTCAGTGCATACAGGGATGCCTGCTTGGAAACAACCGAATAATCAACTGGTACAAGAAACCGGATAAATGCCTGAACTGTCTCGGCCATATCGCAAAAATTTTGTGTTAAGTTACAACTTTTTTCTGATTTCAGGGAAAGGATTTTGAATAGGGAAAAAGGATTTCTCTATATGGTATTCTCCGAAACGTTTCTGAATAGAATTTTGTCTATAATTCTGGCAATTATGACGGAATCGGAATTATCTTTGCACCGTCTTGTGAATTTTCAACAATATCAGTTGATGCCGGAAAAATTACTGGGAAAAACCCCGGAGAAAATAGCCGAAATTGCTGGTCGGTTTGGTATGCCCCGTTATGCTGCCGGACAGATAGCTGACTGGATTTACCGAAAAAAAGTCCGGTCGATTGATGATATGACCAACATAGCTGCCAAAACGAGAAAGGAACTTCTTACCATGTATGATATTGGGGCAGAGCCTCCTCTGAAAGTCCAGGTTTCAGTTGATGGGACAAAAAAATACCTCTATTCTGCGGCAGAAGGCAGATATATTGAAGCAGCGTTTATTCCTGATCATGAACGCAGTACCTTGTGTTTATCGTCTCAGGTAGGTTGCCGGATGGGCTGTCTTTTCTGTATGACCGGCAAACAGGGTTTTCAGGGAAATCTTTCGGCAGCAGAAATACTGAACCAATGGTACAGTTTACCGGAAAGGGACAAGGTGACCAACATTGTGTACATGGGAATGGGCGAACCACTTGATAATCTGGAGGAAGTACTGCATAGCCTTACGGTTTTTACTTCTTCATGGGGATTCGGAATGAGTCCCAGAAGGATTACTGTCTCAACCATTGGTATTCTTCCGAAACTGCATGAGTTTCTTGAGCGAAGTGAAGCACATCTGGCCATCAGTCTCCATACTCCTTTCGATGAGGAACGTATACAACTTATGCCGATGCAGAAGGCATATCCGATCAGGGAAGTAATAGGGGAATTAAGAAAATACCGACTTAACCGGCAGCGGAGAATATCATTTGAATACATTCTGTTTCGCGGTCTAAACGATACCCAAGCGCATATTAAAGAACTGGCACGTCTGTTAAACGGTTTGCGTTGCCGTATTAACCTGATTCGTTTTCATAGTATTCCGGGTGTTCCGTTGGAAAGTCCGGATGAAGAAACCATTCTCAGGTTCCGCAATGCGCTTACCGACAAAGGAATTTATACAACCATACGTGCTTCACGAGGGCAGGATATTGCTGCAGCATGCGGGCTTCTCAGCACGCGGGAACTGACGAATCGAAAAATGGCATGATCAGCCAGTAACCTGGCAAGCAACATCTGTTATTTATGAACCTGTGAACTGGCCCTGAATCATTCCATCTGATGTTCCTGCTTCCAGATACGCACCATAGTGGCATTTTCAAAGCTGATTCCGTATTCGTAAAAGTAATGAACGTTGAAGGCACCATTGACAGCCGTGTGGGTATGGTATTTTTCTCTCAAACCTTCCAGATGGAGCTGATTGATAGGTACATATAACCTGTTTGCCCGGTGATGTTTTTCCAGAATATCCCGATTACGTTTCAATTGCTTATTAATAAGCCTGACAAGATGCTCATCACGTTTTCTCCTGGAATTATGGTAGTTAATACGGCAGGCATCGGAGCAGAATTTTCTGTCGGCTCTTCCGAAGATTTTGCTCCCGCAGTCAAGACAAAATCGATCCATCAGCAAGAGGATTGTAATTTATTGCTAATATAATATTTATTCGTTTATAATCGTTTAAAACGAAAAAAAAACTGCGAGAAAAGAATGATTTCGGGGATTAAAAAATACCGGCATATATAGTAATACTACCGGTGATTGTCTAATCCCTAAAACTTAAAAAAAATGAACAGTTTACGCAATCGGGTATATCTGATCGGGAGGTTAGGATCAGATCCGGAAATTAAACACCTTAACGGGGGTAAAACACTTGCCAGATTTTCACTGGCAACCAATGAAAATTATACGGATGCTGACGGGAAAAAAGTTAAGGAAACGCAGTGGCATAATCTGGTTGCCTGGGGAACCACGGCTAAGACAGCCGAAAAATACCTGAAAAAAGGCTCGGAAATTGCCATTGAGGGGAAGCTGATTCACAGGAATTACGAAGACAAGGGAGGAAATAAAAAGTATGTTACTGAAGTTCAGGTAAATGAATTCCTTATGCTGGGTGGAAAAAAGGAAAAAGAATAAATTATCCGGGTATTATTGGAGTATTATATGTGCAGGGCGAAACCAGTGGGGTTTCGCCCTGTGTTTTTCAGGTGCAATCCACGCTGATTTTTTTTTAACTTTGAGAAAAATATCGGCCATGGATCTCAGGCGCACATCGAGATTACTGGTACTTTCGCTTATTCCCCTTGTTTTGTATTGTTCCACATCCAATCCCAAGCAATCTATGAATTCAACGGGAAACGAACAGGCTTCTGATAGTCTGGTCAATCGCAGGCCGGCCGTTGCCGGTAGTTTTTATCCGGGCTCAGCAAAGGAACTTGCCGCAACCTTATCCGGCCTGTTTGCGTCGGCAGAACCACGAAAGGTATCAGGTACCCTTCAGGCAGTTATTTCTCCTCATGCCGGGTATGTTTTCTCCGGGGAGGTTGCTGCCTCGGCCTTTCATCAGCTTGATCCCGGCAAGACATACCGGAATGTATTCGTTATTGGTTCAAGCCATCGTTACAGTTTTGATGGAGCTTCTGTGTACACTTTCGGAAATTATGAAATGCCTCTGGGAACTGTTCCTGTCAATCGTGAGCTGGCAAGGAAACTGGCGGATGACCCATCGAAAGTTTTTACCGACAGGACTGATGCTCATATTTATGAACACAGCATTGAAGTACAACTTCCCTTTCTGCAGAAGCTATATGGAGATAAGCTGACCATTATTCCAATTGTAATCGGAACACAACGTCCGTCGGTATGCAAGAAAATAGCCCAGGTTTTGAAGCCATACATGGTACCGGAAAATCTATTCGTGATTTCCACCGATTTTTCCCATTATCCAGGGTATGAGGATGCTGTCAGAGCCGATGCCCTCACTGCCGATGCCATTTGTTCCAATTCACCGGATAATTTTCTGAATACCATACGAAAAACAGAAGCAAAGGGAATACCAGGACTGATTACCTGTATCTGTGGATGGACCTCGGTTTTGACGTTATTGTACATGACGGAAGACCAACCAGGGATTGAATACCACAAGGTGCAGTACCGCAATTCAGGCGATTCTCCTTATGGCGAAAGGGATCGGGTTGTAGGTTATTATGCCATCGCAGTTACTGTAAAAGAAGAGAATAATAATAAAGGCTCAACAAAAGCAAGCATCCAGGAAGAATTTTCCCTTTCCATGAAGGAAAAGAAAACGCTTATTTCCATAGCCCGGAACACCCTGGAAAATTATATACGCACCGGTAAAATACCGCCGGTTGAACGAAATATTCTAACACCTGCGCTTGAATTACCCTGCGGAGCTTTTGTTACCTTACGAAAAAACGGAGAATTGAGAGGATGCATTGGAAGGTTTGAGCCCACCGAACCACTCTGGAAAGTTGTTCAGGAAATGACCGTTGCATCAGCCGTTCATGATTACCGTTTTGATCCTGTTGACCGAAATGAACTCAACGAAATCGACATAGAAATATCCGTTCTGACTCCCCTCAAACGAGTCAGTTCACCCGACCAGATACGATTAGGTATTGATGGTATTTACATACGTAAAGGATCTGCTTCAGGTACTTTTCTTCCCCAGGTTGCCAGAGAAACTAACTGGACGCTGGAAGAGTTTCTGGGACATTGTGCACGCGATAAGGCAGGGATCGGATGGAACGGATGGAAAGATGCCGAACTTTATACGTATCAAGCCCTCATCATAGAGGAGAAAGATTTTCAGTGAGAAATCCACTAAGGGGCCAATGAAAAATCCCTATATTTTTCTGCCTTTAGCCGGGATATGCTTGATAGGTTATTTTCTTACCCTGATGATGGTAAGAACGAAAGTGCTTTCTCAGGCGACACATAGGAAAATATGGAATTCCCTATTGCTGATCACTTTTCTTGTGACCGGAATTCTGGGTATTTTACTGGTAATTAACCTGAATTATCGATTGGAATGGACATGGATCAAAACAGCCCTTCGCTGGCACGTACATTTTGGAATCGGTATGGTAGTTGTGGCGATTTTTCACCTGAGCTGGCATCTGAACTACTATCTGCAAATTTTCACCGGAAGCAGAAACAGAAGGAAAACCAGGAACGAACAGATTAAGCAACACTCTGTTTATCAAAGAATTTCCGATCATGAAATCAGAGCATATTCCTTTTTGCTGGGGTATCTCACCCTACAGGTTCAGCTTGTATTTCTTCGACAGTTTCTTAATCTGTTCAGTGGTAATGAGCTCATTATCGGTTGTGTATTGTTTGTATGGATGCTTATTACAGGGCTTGGAGCAACAGCAGGAAAAAAATTTACCGGCCTGACGAAACATGATCCCCTTTCATCGGCTTTTGCCCTTCTGTCTATTCTGCCGCTCGTGTTATATCCGGCGAGCTATTTTTTCAAGGTACTGATTTTCCCTTCAGGTACCCTGCCAGGTTTGACTGCTTCTCTCCTGTTTATTGCCTGCATATTGTTCCCCTTCTGTTTTTTGTCGGGAATTGCTTTTACACAAATTATCAGAAATTTATCTGAACAAAGCAAGATTAAGGCATCGCAGGTATATATCTGGGAAACCCTGGGTGCTTTGCTGGCCGGATTGCTGTATACTTTTCTTCTGAGTCATTTTTTGAATACATTATTTATTCTTGCCTTGCCGGGGATATTGATTCTGTGGTTATGTGCGCAGACAAGTTCACCGGTAAAAATCAGAATATACCGAGCCGCATGGGTTGTTCAGGTCTTTGTTTCTCTGATTTTAGTTGTTTATGGATTGCGGGCAGAGACCAGGATGGCGCAATGGCTATATCCGGGGCAGAAAATCCTGTTGTTTCATGAAACTCCATATGGACGGTTCGTACTTACAGAACAGTCCGGGCAGAAAAGTATCATCAACAATGGAAGTCTGCTTGCCACAGGCAACAATATAATTGAATGCGAAGAGTCCGTTCATTATCCCCTGGTACAAATCAACCGCTGGGATACAGTTTTGATCATTTCAGGAGACCTTCAGGGCATGCTTCCCGAGCTGGAGAAGTACCCGGTCAGGCATATTGATTATGCCGATATCAACCCATTCTGGGTTTCAGTGTTACACGACAGTTTAGATACAGACCAGCCTTTCACTATTGGTTTTCATGCAATCGATCCGCTTCAGATGCTGAGAAAAACATCAAAACGATTCAATGCCATTCTTATTCAGTCGGCTGGTATGGGCACATTGCAGGAGAACCGCCTATTTTCAGCCGAATTTATTGGAAAACTAAAAAAACACCTGCAACCTGGGGGCGTTTCCTGCTGGTCTCTGCCTACCTCGTTTAATTATTTAAATCCCGAAAGCAGGCAAATCAACTCTTCTGTAGTCAATACGCTGAAGAAATATTTCGCACATGTGCAGCTCATCCCGGGTGAGAAATTGTACCTGATTGCCAGCGATTCCGTTCTGAATTATAATATTCCGGAACGTATTGAAAAACTGAACATTAAAAATGATTATGTGAATCAATACTATATAGATTCGACATTGCTTTTATCCCGTATAAATGAAATGAAGAATACCCTGATAAGCAATATCCAGCAGAACCTGGCCTTTCGTCCGTCGGGAACCTTTCTTCATATCCGTTTCTGGTTAAGTCAGTACCGGTTTTCCTATTACAGCATTGTGTTGTTTTTTCTTCTCATCGGAGTACTTGCATTTATTTTTTACCAATCAGGAAATTCGATCATGTTGGTAGCAGGAGGAGCCGGTTCGGCACTTGAGTTTCTCGTTATTCTGGGTGCCCAGATTTTGTACGGCTCGGCCTATCAGACAACCGGACTTCTGATAGCATTGTATATGGCTGGAATGGCAGTTGGAGCATGGGCAGGCAGTCGTATTCGAACTGGAAGAATCCGTATGACGATTTTTTCAGCAGTAATAGTATTTCTATTTCTCTGTCTTATCACACCATTTGTATTGACTTTTCTTCACCGCAGTGAGATAGCAGACATTCCGGGTTATCTTCTCCTTTCGACACTCATGTTAGTATCTGCAACGATTCCGGGGCTTCTTTTTGCCCTTATTGCCGGGAGAATGACGGGCGATGCTGCAGGGACTCTTTATGCTGCTGACCTGACAGGTTCAGCTGTTGTTCTTATTCTGACTACAGTTTTTGTTTTTCCGGTATATGGGTTGTATGCTACAGGGCTCGTATTGGGAGTTGTTATTCTGGCGGGTTATCTCCGTTCAGGGTTCCTGGGCAATTTACACCAGAAACTTAGATGAACCTGGTTACTCGCCCATTTGTTCTTCTAACCTTTGCTGGTGGTACAGCCGATTTTTAAGGATGTAGCTATATTCCCGAGCCTTCTTATTGTTGTAACGCACATAGGCTTTTTCAGCCCATTCGATGGCTTCCTGCAAATCGCCAGCTAT
>CAZJQN010000100.1:0-2380 GCA_964548125.1 uncultured Bacteroidales bacterium
GTGGTAGCCGCCGGATTGGTAGTACTTCCTCCCGCTATGTTGGCCCCAAACAGTCTGAAATACTCATACTCCTCTGAATAAACCGTTAGTTTATACGTCTGATCCGTACCTTTATCGATGACAAGATTATAAAAATCGGTTGGTCCCTCACAGGTCAAAGTATTGTTGGATGCTCCCATAAAATATACAGTAGCAAAACCGGAGGTGGCTCCCAAAGTTGTGGGAGGAAATGCATTATAAACGGGGAAATTGAGATTGGTAAAGCGCACTGTACCAGCATTATAAAAATCTCCGTAGATTACTATCCTATGAGAATGTGCATCATAGTAGTTCAAAAACGGAGCCACTCCACCATCAATGTAATATGGATTGGTGGTAGTATTGGTCACGCCGTTGCCAACCCGAATACCCGCTCCCGATTCCACACGTAAACTACCGTTAATAACCAGCTGACGCCGTGCAGATGTATTGTCGTTAATGCGATAGGTACCCTGTCTTACCCAAAGATTACCGTTCAGAGTAAGGTTATTCAGCTGGGTTGCCACCACACCGGGCGCATTAATTGAAAGATTATTATAAGTTGTTTGAGTTACCGGCAGAGTAAAATCAGAAGCATTATAAAATTCCGTTGTACCACCACCTGCATTAATAAAGGTATTATTTGTAACAGAAGGGAAATTTACAGAAGCCAGGCGAAGGGTCCCCTGCCCTGACAAAGCTGCAAGAGTACTTGTAAACCGATAGGTACTCATATCAAGGAAGCCACCTTCCTCAATATGGATGCTGAGAGCCGCATCACCCACATCACCAGAAAGGGTAACGGTTCTACCTGAAAGAATGACCACGCGATCGTTGGTACCAGGCACATTGTTTCCAACCTGCAGGGTACCACTGGGGTCGGTGGTCCAGGTAACCGGGTTATTCCAGTTCCCAGATTGATATGAGTAAAGCGTTCTGTACCCCATAGTCCACCATCCGGCAAAGGGCGCTGTAGCGGTAATGGTAAAGGAACAGGAACCAAACGAAACAGAGCCAGTTGCCGGCGGACTTTGCCAGGTGGCACCCCCGTCGGGAGAAAAATTGACAGCCTGCGCAGCAGCATTTTCTTCCGCGGGATCGTACTGGAAAGTTGCCGTTACTGAAGTCCGGGCTACACTGGTAGTAATATCCCAGTACTTTCTGATGTAGCTTGTATTGAGCGCCTGAGGAACGGCGCGAATTCTGAGCACTCCGGTATTGGGCGCAACAGCCGAAACCGTAACCGGTGAATAATAACCTCCTGAACCAATCGGGTACAAAGCCTGAGCACTTGCTGCGTTTTTAACAAGGTATCCTGTTCCGCTGGTTGAAATCATGTTCGATGCATCAAAAGTACCCTGAATGGCATTGGCTACATTACTTGCCATGGTGAGGTTATAATTGTCCAGTTCAAGCACCCCGCCGTTAAGAGCAAGAACATTATTTACGGTAACATTACCGGAGAGAATTTTTCTGCTACCTCCTGAGATTGTGAGATTATTAAAGGTAAAAGCCGGAATTTGCTGATCCGCAGTTCCGTTAAATTCTACCGTATTGCCTGTAATGGTATAGGTATTTGTACCTTTCGTAAATACATTGGCAATGCGAATGGTTCCACCGTTGATTAAAGTCCGGCTAGTGGTACCGCTGCTGGTTAAGTTATAAAAATCATATGCACCAATAGTCTGAGTTACAGAGGAAGAAGAATAATTCACAGTATTCGGCCACGATGTAAAGTCAACCACACCAGTCAACTGTATAGGATTAGCCCCTGTAAGAAACAACGTAACATTATGTGAGGCATCTCCGTTTACAAGGTTTCCGTTACCGGTAAAGGTACCAACCGTAAGACCTCCAGTATTTAGGTTAGCAAGGGTAATGCCATTCACAATAATATTAGTAATGGTTAAGGGCATCGAACCAGAAATGCTCTGGTTATTCGCTTCAAAAGTATATGTTCCGGTGCCACCATTAAACTGTGAACCATTGTAAACTAAGCCGTTTCTGAATATAAACGGAGGGTTATTACTAGTAGTCCATGCCCCGTTGGAATTAACGATAACCTGTCCGTTAAAAATATTGTTTCCTGCTAAAGTTCCATCGTTAATAATACCGTATGCATTAACAATAGTCTGCCCATTGACAGTAAAATTTTGTCCTGCAAGAGCCAGAGTAATCGTAGGCGTAGGCCCAAGTCCGGTAACCGTAACATCGCCTTCAGCAATAACTGTTCCGCCCAATGTTTTGGTACGCGCGGTAACGGATATGGTATTCTTGTTGCTAACTGAAAGATTATAGTATGAAAAGGCAGGGATCGTCTGAGCAGCGTCTGCGTTAAAGTCAATAGTACTGCCTGCAACTA
>CAZJQN010000100.1:2480-12192 GCA_964548125.1 uncultured Bacteroidales bacterium
GTAAAGGTAGCCGAAGGAGTAAATGTTCCCCCAATACCAATTGATCCGCTGGTATCGAACGTAACCGAGTTAACTGTTCGTGCTCCGCTGATGGTCAGATTGTTATAATTGAAAGCTGGAATCGTTTGCGATCCGGTCCCATTAAAATTGACAGTATTATTGTTGACCAAATATCCTCCCGTGGTAAAAACTGCGGCCGGTAAAAATGTTCCGGCAACACCAATTGTTCCTCCACTAGCCAATGTTATATTATTGGCACCCCGGTCACCGCTGATGGTTAAATTAAAATAATTATAAGCAGGAATGGTTTGATTTCCAGTACCATTAAAATTCACCGTTCCGGACGTGGGAGGACCGGCACCTCCACCTGGAGCACTGGTTAGACCACCACCTGCCAGATTTCCACCAACATTGAGTGTTCCATCAGCTGTAAATAAAAAATAATTTCGTAGATTGTTTCCTGCCATCGAAATGTTTCCGGTTACATTAACTGTACCGTTTCCAATCTGAATAAAGCAATCTCTGGTATCGGCTGTTCCGTTTGTCATACTAACTGAAAAACAGGTCATTGATCCGTCATTCACCTGAATATACTTGCCGATATTATTGCTTGTAGGAGCATTCAATGTTACTGCTCCTGAGATCTCTATCCCATTTGTCCCAGCAAACTGAACTGAAGAGTTGTTAGCACCTGATGCAATTGTGAGAGCTCCGATTGGATTGGCAGGAGTAATGTTTAAAGTGACATTGGTATTGTTCTGAATGGTTACAGTGCCGGTACCCGGATTCTGGCCGGGGAAGTCGGTGGCGGCAACCCAGGCCGTACCATTATATCTCTGCCAGTTGGCAACCGTATTCCAGTTCCACGTGCCGGTAGCATTGGTGCGGTAATCACCTGCTGACTGAGCTAAGCTATAAATAGCCGGTGCTGTGAGAAACACAAGAAGAAAACCAATCCATGAAAGAATTCCGATAATTCTTGCCAGACTATTATGCACTTTATCAGTAGCCGTATAGAAAGCTTCTTTATATTTATACTTCCTCCTAAACATGAAATGCAAAGCCGCTTCTAATACTTTAAAACTGGTCTAAAAAAACTTAAAATCAATTTTGCTCTTAAATACTTATTCATGGGCGAAATATATAAAGGAATGTGATTGCTCATAAATAATTTATTAACAATATTCATCTTGTTAAATTTTATCTAACAGAATTCTTGAAATGATACGTATTTTGTAGGAAAAGGTTACAATAACCTACCCTTTAAAAATGAGATATATAATTCATTGATTTTCAATATTTATATACATAAATACTTATTTAAGCTTAAAGAAAATACAATTGCAAAACGTATATAAATCAATCAAAGATTTTTAATTTCCTCAATGAGTTTCTGCAGACTGTCTTTTGCATTTCCAAAGAGCATACGGGTTTTGGGATCATAAAAGAGAAAGTTTTCAATATCGGCATATCCTTTACCCATGCCCCGCTTCATGACAATAATATTTTTTGCCGTATGGGCTCTTATGATAGGCATTCCGTATATAGGGCTTCCCGGATCATCTTCAGCGGCAGGGTTTACCACGTCATTAGCCCCAATTACAACTACTACGTCGGTGTTGGGGAGATCGGGATTAACTTCATCCATTTCTCTGAGTTTATCATAGGGCACATCAGCCTCAGCAAGGAGTACGTTCATATGGCCGGGCATACGACCGGCAACCGGATGGATAGCAAATTGTACTTCAACACCATGTTCTTCGAGCTGTTTAACCATTTCATTGCATAGATGCTGGGCCTGGGCAACTGCCAATCCGTATCCCGGAACAACTACCACTTTTTTGGAATACGTTAAAAGAACGGCTGCATCATTTACACTTATTTCCTTAACTGTTCCGGCTTCCTTTTCTTTGGCGGTACCACCTCCACCGAAAGCACCTGCAATTACGTTAAGCAGGGATCGGTTCATGGCTTTGCACATAAGGATAGTAAGAATCGTACCGGCTGAGCCAACCAGAATACCTCCGGTAAGCATAGCCTGGTTATGGTAGAGAAATCCGCCAAAGGCTGCAGCAAGCCCTGTGAAAGAATTCAGTAAGGAAATCACAACCGGCATATCAGCCCCACCGATGGGCATTACAAACAATACGCCATATACAGCCGATATCGCCAAAAGAAGATAAACCGGAAGAGCACCAATATGGCCGTCGGCATAGATTTCGGGACGTACCATTACCCAAACAATCAGAAGTAACATAACAAGCAGAAGCAAGATATTCACCGGCCTGAGGGCTTTTGTCCGCAAATCGCCAATGTTCCCGTTAAGTTTACCGAAGGCAATCATACTTCCCGTAAAGGAAACCGTTCCAATCATAACGCCGGGCATAATGGTAATAAGCTGTCCGTATGGTACTCCTCCGGTAGCATCAATATGGGGGAACTCCATAAGGGCAATCAGTGCAGCACAGGCGCCTCCCATGCCGTTAAAGAGAGAAACCAACTGAGGCATTGCCGTCATTTTAACCCGACGAGCAATTACCCAACCAGCAGTAGCGCCTATAAAAAATGCCAGCAAAATTAAAGGAACATGCCGGATAGGCTCTCCGTCAACCCGATGAAAAAGGATTGTTCCAATGATAGCCAGTGACATGCCAAATGCAGCCCAAAGGTTTCCTTTTCTTGCACTGTCGGGTTTGCTAAGCATTTTTAACCCAAATACAAACAAGATGGAAGCAAACAAATAGATAAGCTCAAGAAGAGATTGTCCTTCAGTAAAGCGAAGCGTTTTTATCACTTCATGAATTGTATTCATAGCAAGAAGCTTTATTTCTTTGGTTTCTTTTTGAACATTTCAAGCATGCGGTCGGTAACCACAAATCCTCCGACCACGTTGAGGGTACCAAGAATGACAGCAAAAAATCCCAGTATGATGGCGGAGGTGGAATGCGCATGACCCATGACGATAATGGCCCCGACAATAACCACTCCGTGAATGGCGTTGGCTCCCGACATAAGAGGAGTATGCAGGACGGCAGGCACATGAGAAATTACCTCAACGCCAAGTAATACCGAGAGAGCTACAATAAAGAGCATCTCCCTGTTAACATAAAGAAATTCAAATATTTCGCTCATAAATTATTAGAGTTAACTGATTACAGATTGTGAAGGTTTCTCACCCTTTCATTGCGGACTTTGCCCTGAAAGGTAAGGCATGTTCCGGCAATAATATCGTCGTTGAAATTGATATTTAACACGCCTTCTTTTCCGAGAAGGAGTTTCAGAAAATTCAGCAGATTTCGACCGTACATACGGCTGGCATCAAGAGGCATGTCCGATGGATAATCAGACTTACCAACAATCCAAACACCATTATATTCCAGCACTTCGCCATTTTTTGTCAATTCGCAATTTCCTCCGGTAGCGGCAGCAATATCAATAATGACGGAACCAGGCTGCATTTGTTGAACCGTGTTCTTTAACAAAAGAACCGGTGCCGGTTTTCCTGGAATTTGAGCGGTACAGATCACTATATCACTTTTTACGGCATGTTCATGAATTTTGGCAGCCTGGCGGCGGAGGTATTCTTCCGTTTGTTCCACAGCATATCCTCCTGCAGAAGCATCTTCGCGGGCACCTTCCACTTCAACAAATTTACCTCCCAAACTCAGGACTTCATCCTTGACAGCTCTTCTGACATCGAAAACATCAACAACTGCACCAAGCTTACGAGCAGTAGCAAGAGCCTGTAAACCAGCCACACCGGCACCCAGAATGAGTACCCGGGCTGGTTTAATGGTACCTGCTGCTGTCATGAACATTGGAAAAAAACGTGGAAATCTTACAGCAGCATCCAGCACTGCCCGATATCCTGCAACAGTTGCCATTGAGCTAAGAACATCCATAGACTGTGCCCTGGTTGTTCTGGGAACCAATTCCATGCTGAATGAGGTAATTCCACGTTGCATCAGTAACGTAACAACTTCTTTGTTATAGAGTGGATTCATCATTCCAATCAGTACCTTGCCCGGTGACAGATTTTTCAGTTCTTCGTCGGCGGGTGGCTGTATATGCAGTATAACATCGGATGCATCCAGAATTTCTCTGCGCGAAACAATTTTTGCCCCTGACTCTGAATACATGGCATCCGGAGTAAAGGCCTGGGATCCAGCCCCCGATTCAACATTGACGGATGTACCGAGACGAATAAGCATCTGCACTTCAGCGGGCAGTAAGGATACCCGTTTTTCATTGTCCGGTTCCCTAAGAATACCAAATGTTGTCATAAACAAAATTTTAAGACATAGTTTTCGTCACCTGCCATTATACTCTGAAAAACGGTTACAAAAATAACAGAGTTTCTGAAAGTCAAAAGAGTATCGAGGTTTTTTGAACCTAATTAAAGAAAAATAGTTACTACATTTGAAGAATAAGCTCAGCAGGAATTAAAAAAATTTATGTGCAAAGAAATATTCTTTTGGAAGAAATGATTGATGTATTATGGAATCAGGCAGTTTTTTAGGAAATATTGATTTTGAGAGTGCTGAAGAACTTTACAGAAGGTTCATAAAAGATCCTTCGTCGGTTGACCGAAGCTGGCACGACTTTTTCAAAGGATTTGATCTTGCTATTGAGAAAAATAAGTATTCAGAAATTTCAAGCGAGTTTCTTAACAAAGAATTTAATGTACTCCGACTCATTGATGATTACCGTAAGAGGGGACACTTGTTTACACAGACTAATCCGGTTCGGTCGCGCAGAAAATATTCTCCTACCCTTGCATTAGAAAATTACGGACTCTCAGAAAAGGATCATGACTCTGTTTTTCATGCGGGCAAAGAAATTGGCATAGGTCCTGCACCTCTGCGCACCATCGAGGAACATCTTAAACAAACCTATTGCCGCAGTATAGGAGCTGAATTCATGTACATCCGTGACCAGGAAAAGATCCGTTGGCTCACGGGAACAATGGAAACATCAAAAAACACTCCTGCTTTTGGACAAAAAGAAAAGAAGGATATTTTTGACAAACTGAAGCTAGCAGTTGGTTTTGAACATTTCATTCATACAAAATTCACCGGCCAGAAGCGGTTCTCATTAGAAGGAGCTGAAACACTGATTCCTGCCATGCATTACCTGATCCAGAAAGGAGCCGAACTGGGCATGGAGGAATTTGTTATCGGCATGCCACACCGGGGCCGGTTAAACATCCTGGCAAATGTAATGCAAAAACCGTATGAAGATATTTTCCGGGAATTTATAGCTAAAACCTACGATGGTAGTGTATCATTAGGTGATGTAAAATACCACCTTGGCTTTGATAATGTTATTCCGGTTGATGGGGAAAAGAGTATACGCCTGAGCTTGCTGCCAAACCCTTCACATCTTGAAGCGGTATTCCCCGTTGCAGAAGGACTTGCAAAAGCTCTTATTCACAGAAAATATCATGATGATCTCACGAAGGTCTGTCCCGTAATACTTCACGGAGATGCCGCTATTGCCGGGCAGGGTGTTGTATATGAAGTAGTACAAATGGCTGACCTGGAAGCATATTCAACTGGAGGCACCATTCATATTGTGATAAACAATCAGGTAGGTTTTACAACAAACTATCTTGAAGCCCGTTCAAGTACTTACTGCACTGATGTAGCCAAGGTTACCAAGTCTCCTGTTTTTCACGTAAACGGAGATGATGTGGAAGCACTTGTCTTTGCCGTACAAATGGCTATGGAATACCGCCAGACTTTTCATTCTGACGTATTCATTGACATATTATGCTACCGGAAATACGGACACAATGAAGGAGATGAACCACGGTTCACTCAACCCACTCTTTACAAAATAATTGCATCGCACCCTAATCCAATGGAAATTTATGCCGACCAGCTTATACATCAGGGCATCTATTCGAAGGAAGAAATTGTTACTATTGCCCGGTCTTTTGATGAACTTCTGGAGGAAAAACTTATCCAGGCAAATAAGAAACAACATTTGCACATAAGGCAATTCCTTAAGGATGAATGGAAAAGTTACCGTTATGCACAACCGGAAGATTTTGAAAAATCCCCACCAACGGGTGTGAAAGAAGAACGGCTGATACGGATTGCCCGTAAAATAAACCACCTTCCTGATTCGCTGCCTTTTTTTACTAAAACACTTCGTCTTATTCAGGAGAGGAAAAAACTGATAGAGGAAAGAAAAGTCGACTGGGCAATGGCTGAATTGCTGGCATATGGAACACTTTCAGATGAAAATGTTCCTGTACGTATTTGCGGGCAGGACAGCATCCGGGGTACTTTTTCCCATCGGCATGCAGCCCACGTGATCGAAAATACTGATCAAAAGTACTGCCCGCTCCAGAATATCAGCAAAAGGCAGGCTTCATTCAGAATCTACAATTCCACCCTTTCGGAATACGGTGCACTGGGATTTGAATATGGCTATGCTATAGGTACACCAGAGGGTCTAACCATCTGGGAGGCTCAGTTTGGAGATTTTCACAACGTGGCTCAGGTAATCGTTGATCAATATATTTCTTCTGCAGAAGACAAATGGGGCCTTATGAATGGTCTTGTTTTGTTTCTTCCACACGGTTATGAAGGGCAAGGGCCTGAACACTCAAGTGCGCGGCTGGAGCGTTTTCTTGTACTGGCAGCTAACAATAACATGCAAATTGTAAATTGCACCACCCCTGCTAATTTCTTTCATGTCCTCCGCCGTCAGGTAAAACGTGATTTCAGAGTGCCGCTGGTTATTTTTACTCCCAAAAGTCTGTTGCGCCATCCTCAATGTATCAGTCCACTCAGCGAACTTTCTTCCGGATCATTTTGCGAAGTAATTGATGATGAAGATGTTGATGTTCATGAAGTGAAACGCGTCGTCTTTTGTTCAGGCAAAATTTATTACGATCTCCTGGTTAGGAAAAATACCTTTAAAGCCAGAGATGTAGCCCTTGTCCGCATCGAACAGCTTTATCCTTTTCCTGAGAAACAACTGGATGCCATCATAGAAAAATACAACAAAGCACTGGTTTATCTGTGGGTACAGGAAGAACCCGAAAATATGGGAGCCTGGACGTATATTAATTACCATTTCAGGAAAATACCTCTGATTCACGTTACTCGCCTCCCAAGCGGAAGTCCCGCTACCGGACTACATGAAATTCATCAAGTTGAACAGGAAGAGATTCTGTATAAGGTTTTCCGTTCCTGTGACTGTGAACGCAAAAACAAATACTGTGGTCTGCAATGCATGGTCGGAAAATCACGACAGGAGGTACTCAGACAGTTCAATTATATCTTCTTCGACAAACGATTTAATCTTTAGTTCATATGCTGGTAGAAGTCAAAATACCCAGTCCCGGTGAGTCAGTAACTGTTGCTGACGTAGCCCGTTGGATGGTCAAAGACGGAGATATTGTTGAAAAGGATCAGGAAATTGGAGAGATTGAGTCAGAAAAAGCCACTTTGCCTTTGATTGCTCCTATAAGCGGTAAAATTCATATTCTGGTAGATGCTGGAAATACCGTACCCATTGGAACAATTGTTGCGACCATTGATACAAGCTATCAGGAGCTGGAAAAAAATGAAAAAGATAATAAGGTGACAACAAATGAAGGAAAATCAAATTCCACAATTCATGACATTACCAGTATTCAGGAACCAGGCAAGGTTTTCCAAGGGCAAGTAGTTGAAAAAACTGCAGTTAAAAAAGAGGCACAGGACGTGGAAAAGGTAGTTATTACCCCGCTTGCCCGAAAAAAGATGGAAGAATATGGACTAAAATCCAACGATGTTCCGAAAAATATGACAAGAATTACCAGGGATGAGGTAGAGAATTTTGTCCGACAAAAATCTGTTTTTCCCTCTGATAGTCTACAAAAGAGTGAGCGTACAGAGAAGCATATAAAGATGAGTGCACTGCGAAAGAAATTGACAGAAAGGCTGGTAGCGGTGAAAAATCAGACCGCCATGCTCACAACGTTTAATGAAGTTGATATGAGTGCTCTGATCGACATCCGTGAACGTTACCAGAAAGCGTTTACAGATAAGTATCAGATTAAAATCGGCTACATGTCTTTTTTTACCAAGGCAGTGACCGTGGCATTAAACGATTTTCCAATGGTTCAAGCCATGATAAACGAAGAAGAATTGATTGTCCCCAATTACTGTGATATTGGAATTGCTGTACAAACTGAAAAAGGGCTTATGGTTCCTGTGATCAGGAATGCACATCTGATGAACATTCCTGAACTTGAAGCTGAAATCCAGAAAGTTGCAGAAAAGGCACGTCATTTTAAACTTTCCATTGATGAAATGACAGGAGGAACCTTTACAATTACCAATGGAGGAGTTTTTGGCAGCCTTCTATCAACCCCGCTTCTCAACCCTCCTCAATCGGCCATTCTGGGAATGCACAGCATTGTAAAACGACCTGTAGCAGTAAATGATCAGATAGTAATACGTCCCATGATGTACCTGGCTCTGAGCTATGATCATCGGGTTATTGATGGAAAAGAATCGGTTGGTTTTCTGATAAAAATTAAAAAACTGATTGAAAATCCTTTGCTCCTGCTCACAGGTGGAAAAAGTCCGGAAGAAGTATTGCTGGGAATTGATTAAACTATAACCCTTCCTGGCCGATGAATCTTTCATTCATCGGGGTTTACCTGGATGCCTATCCCAGATCTTTACGCGCAATGCATTAGTTCGCTTTGCTCCTAATGCATTATCCGGGTAAAAAAAAAAAAGCTGCCGCGCAAATGCGACAGCTTTTCTAAGGGCTAAAAAGTGTCTTATTTCACCATTCCGGCGAGTTCGCTTCCAGCCTTGAATTTTACCACCTTCTTGGCAGCAATCTTGATTTCCTTGCCGGTCTGGGGGTTACGGCCGGTGCGGGCATTTCTCTTAACAACAGAGAAGGTACCGAAACCAACGAGAGCAACTCTGTCTCCCTTCTTGAGGGCAGTAGAGGTAGCTTTAATGAAAGCATCCAGAGCTTTCTTGGCATCAGCCTTGGTCATTTTGGCTTCGCCGGCAATA
Organism: uncultured Bacteroidales bacterium; assembly: GCA_964548125.1. Classification (GTDB taxonomy): domain Bacteria; phylum Bacteroidota; class Bacteroidia; order Bacteroidales; family JAAYUG01; genus JAAYUG01. The sequence goes on from CAZJQN010000100.1 coordinate 11,519, forward strand.
GCATCAATCAGTTGTGCTTTGTTCATAACACTTAGGTTTTAGGGTTAGAAATAAATTTAAAGTATCATACACAGACACAAATATATATCATTTTATACAGGAATAGCAATAGTTTTAGGATAAAAAAACGCTGGATATTGATAAAATTAAGTAATTCATTCATTAACAAATCGTTTTATACTGTAAAATGAGGCTTTTTAATGGCAAAGCGTTCTAAAAAGCCAAGTAATTAACAAGTTTTCAACAGGTGCAAACTCAAAAAGGGCACGAATAAACACTTTTTTCTGTCAGAAATCATCAAGACTCTGAAAACAAAGGAGGATAAAAATGGGACATGTTGGAGTTTAAATGAACGTAAGTTCTATAAAGCGCTTCAGATTTACTGGAGAAAAATATTAACATTTTCGTGTTTTAAACTAACGAACAGTCAGTTTAGAAGAAATTCAATCATCTATGTTCCGGCTAAACAATTTACCATGCGAAGAGATTAGTCTTTTTTTGTATGTATTTGGCTGAGTAATGAAAAGGTATTATTTTTGCAAAACCGGAGAAATGGCAGAGTGGTCGAATGCGGCGGTCTTGAAAACCGTTGTCCCGCTACCGCGGGACCGGGGGTTCGAATCCCTCTTTCTCCGCAGCCGCAATGGATCCCGCGATTAGCGGGATTTTTTTAT
>CAZJQN010000101.1:0-12172 GCA_964548125.1 uncultured Bacteroidales bacterium
TATGCAGGGATTTGGATTATTATTCCGCAACAGATGGCTTCCCCTTATTGTGACATCAACGATTTTCGGACTTCTTCATTTTTTTAATCCAGAAGTTAAAGAATTTGGTTTCTGGCTAACCATGCCTCAATATATCGGATGGGGTTTGTTTCTGGGACTTCTCGTGGTTCTCGATGGAGGGCTGGAACTTCCTCTTGGTATTCATGCGGCCAATAATATTTTTATTTCCTTGTTTGTAACCCATAGCAGCTCTGCATTGCAAACACCTTCTCTCTTTAGGGTTACAAGCATTAATCCAACCTATGATATGGTGGAATTTTTTCTGATGACACTTTTATTCCTTTTTTTGGCCCAGATGTTATATCGATGGAAAACCTGGGAAAATCTAACAGCCGGTATTTAAGTTGCTTTTAAATTTCGCACGTTGAAGTTGGAAAAGAAAGAAAAGGATTTCTTTGTTGTATTTCTCAAATTTGTTTTTACATTTGCTAGCAGGAAATATTAAAACGATGCTGTACATTTTTACTGTTGCTTACTGGTGGTGCTGGCGTCCTTTTAGGAATGCGGTTGTAAGCAATATGCCCTGATTTTTATATTAAATAGAAATAATACGTGAGGCAGGTTGTTTACAACCTGCCTCTGTTTTTGTATAACCTTTTAAAAGTAAAAAGAAGATGAGCAAATTCAGAAAAATTAATCTCGACGAGAGGCAAATGCCTGACAAATGGTATAACATTATGGCCGATATGCCCAATAAACCCCTTCCCATGTTGCATCCGGCCACAAAGCAGCCTGTAAAGCTCGAAGATATGACTCCGCTTTTTCCGTTGGAATTGCTGAAACAGGAAATGAGTAACGAACGATGGATTGAAATTGCGGAAGAAGTACAGGATATTTACAGGGTATGGCGCCCTACTCCCCTTCACCGTGCTATGAACCTCGAAAAAGCTCTTGACACCCCAGCCAAAATCTACTTTAAGAATGAAAGTGTGAGTCCGGCTGGTTCTCATAAACCAAACACTGCAGTAGCCCAGGCATATTATAATTATAAGGAAGGAGTTAAGAAACTGACGACCGAAACCGGAGCAGGCCAGTGGGGAAGCGCTTTAGCATATGCCTGTGATATCTTTGGTCTTGAACTTCAGGTATTTATGGTGCGTGTAAGTTATGAGCAGAAACCGTACCGTAAGATGATGATGAATACATGGAATGCCAATGTTGTACCTTCACCCAGTTCTCTCACCGATGCTGGCCGTAAAATTCTGGCCGAACATCCTGACTCTCCTGGATCACTTGGTATTGCTATCTCCGAAGCGGTTGAAATGGCTGTTAAAGACCCTGATACCAGATATTCTCTCGGGTCAGTCCTGAATCATGTTCTGCTCCATCAGACCATTATTGGCCAGGAAGCCATTAAACAAATGGAAATTGCCGGCGATTTTCCGGATGTGGTTATTGGATGTTTTGGCGGCGGATCCAATTTTGCCGGAATCTCTTTTCCCTTTTTGCGGCTGAAACTTACCGAAGGGAAAAAAATAAGAGCTGTTGCCGTTGAACCTGCTTCATGTCCCAAACTTACCCGCGGTACATTTACCTATGACTTTGGTGATACGGTTGGTATGACTCCTCTTATCCCTATGTACACTCTGGGACATAACTTCATTCCTGCAAAAATCCATGCAGGCGGGTTGCGTTACCATGGTGCCGGAGCTATTGTGAGCCAGCTCCTGAAAGACCAGATTATTGAGGCGGTAGCAATACCTCAGCTGGAAACGTTTGAAGCCGGCGTGCTTTTTGCACGTACCGAAGGGATTATTCCTGCTCCGGAAAGCACTCATGCTATCGCTGCAGCTGTAAGAGAAGCAAAAAAAGCAAAAGAAGAAGGTGTTTCCAGAACGATTCTCTTTAATCTTTCCGGTCACGGGGTGATTGATCTCGCTGCTTACGATCAGTATTTCTCCGGAAAACTACAGAACTATGCCTTATCTGATGAGGAAATTCAGAAAAGCATTCACGAATTGCAATCTGCCATTTCCTGAAACTTTTTCTTTCCGAAACAGGCTATAATCCGTACTATTCATCGCTCAGATTTGACAGAGTTTTGATCAAAATTCAGGTACAGTGATAAAGAGGGCTGCCCGGACTCCGGGCAGACCTTTCCTGATTAACCAACCAACTAACCAACTAACCAAACTAACCCAACTAACCGAATAAGACAACTGACCTGAAAAAATGCTCGAACCAATAGAATTAATCAACCTAAACCCGAGCATTTTTTATCATGAAGTTTTATTGGCATCAATATCTACCTTTAGGATTATTTGGTTTTTTTGTTTCCTCACCATACATTATCTGTTTTTTCAAAAATTTCCATCTGAATGTCTGGTTTCTTTGTTAATTATAAGCAGCCTCTCCGTGTTCATAGATATCAAGCCCTTCTTCCTCCACTCTTTTATCAACTCTTAGTCCGACGGTATATTTTAGAATAAGGAAAAGTATAAATCCGCTTCCAATTGCCCAGGCAGCCACTGAAACGACACCATACAACTGGGAAATTAAAGAACCAATTCCATGACCATAGAGCAATCCGGTAGATGTTGAAAATAAACCCACCATCAGAGTGCCAAAGGCTCCGCAAATACCATGCACTGAAGAAGCTCCGACGGGGTCATCAATTTTCAGAGTATTTTCAATAAAGGTTACCGAAAATACAAGAATAATACCTGCCAGCAATCCAATAATAATAGCTCCTGAAGGGCTAACTACATCACAACCTGCTGTGATGGCCACCAAACCTGCAAGTGATCCGTTTAACGTCAGGCTCAGGGAGGGCTTACCGAATTTTACCCATGCGGTGGCTAGTGCTCCGACCGTACCGGCAGCAGCAGCCAGGTTGGTAGTAACAAAAAGATGGGCAATCGCTTTCGTGTTGGAAGTGCCAGCTGCTGCCAGCTGGCTACCAGGGTTGAATCCAAACCATCCGAACCATAGAATGAATACTCCCAACGCGCCATAAGCAAGATTATGTCCGGGTATGGCATTAGTCTTTCCATTAAATTTGCCTATTCTTGGTCCGAGGAGATAGGCCCCAACCAGCCCTATCCAGCCTCCAACAGAATGTACAGCGGTAGATCCGGCAAAATCATGAAAAGGAATCTCAAGCTGTGATAGCCATCCGCCTCCCCATATCCAGTGACCTGAAACAGGATAGATAAACATGCTGATAACAATACTGAAAATCAAGTAAGCTGAAAAATGTGTGCGTTCAGCCATGGCACCCGATACAATGGTGGCAGCTGTAGCGGCAAATACTGTCTGAAAAATAAGGAAGGCTTCAGAAGGAATGCCCCCTTCCCAACCTTTGCTGAATAAAAGATCAGGAGTTCCGATTATCCCAAATAGATCTGAACCAAACATAAGGCCGAAACCAAGTATGAAAAAACCCAGTGAACCAAAAGAAAAATCAATCAGGTTCTTCATTAATATATTTGTGGTGTTTTTTGCCCGCGTGAATCCTGCTTCTACATAGGCGAAACCAGCTTGCATAAAAAATACCAGGGCAGCCGTCAGCAGAACCCATATTGTATCGGTCGAGGTTGCTATTTCACTTGTCGTTCGTGCCAATCCTTCAATTGTTGTTATTTCTTCCATAGTGTTTCGTCTTAAAGATTTTATTACTCTTTTATATACAATGATTCATCTCCTGATTCCCCTGTGCGTATTCTGTATGATTGTTCAACTGGAGAGATGAAAATTCGTCCGTCACCAATTTCCCCTGTTCGTGCAGACTGCAAAATGGCATTTACAGCTTTTTCGACATTAATATCGCGTACCACAAACGAAATCATAGTACGTTCAATTATGCTTGTGTCATAGACAACCCCCCGATAAATGCGTCCTTGCTTTGCTTTACCTACACCTCGCACATCCCAATACGACAGAAAATCAATATCCGCTTCATGAAGTGCTTTTTTAACCTCTTCAAAGCGGGTTTTCCGGATAATTGCTTCAATTTTTTTCATAATTCATTCCGTATTTATTAGTTCAAAATGTGATCCCCGCAACCAGATGGATTTGCTCTTTCTGTGGATTCAGAATGATCAATCCATATACCGGAAGGGAAAATTGTTCAGTAATTTTCAGGTCATGGGTCACTTTAAAACCGGTATTACATACCATAAATTTCGCATCGGAAGTGTATGCCTCGTTTCCGGCTGCAGCAAAAAGAGTCATATTTTTATAGGTATAGCCTAGTTCCAGATAAAGATCATGGGTTTTAACTGGTGTGGAAAGCATTGTATTTATTGACAGTGAAAACCCTTTTAGTGCGAAACTAGCGTTCAGTTCAAGGTAATGACCATGGGAAAAATAGGTTGAATCAATGCTTCCTGCCGGAAAATAATAATCCGTAAGGCCTGCAGTAAGCCCAAACGGAAATGAGTAAGAGGCATAAAGATCCGCTTCCTGATAATTTCCTAAAAAGCTGTAGGATCCCCAGGCTCCGAGATTGAAACCTCCTGTTTCGAATTTCAAATTAGGCTGGAGCTGTGGTGCGTTTCCAAAATCAGTTCCTCTCCATACATACCTGTTTACCAGATCCATCGATACAGAAAACGGACTCTCGTTCATACTACTTTCCTGGCTTTTTGCCACTACCATCAAACCGCTGAAATACAGCAGAAACAAAATTCTTTTTTTCATACCCCCTAAAATTTTGGTTAATAACATCACAAATATATATAAAAAATTTACACACCCCCTAAAAAGATAATAGGAAAATTATAAAAATATATAAAAAGACAGATACCCCCCCCTAATATTTATAAGTTATAGTTAGAAAATATGTATTTATTAGAAATTAGTATGGATGTTTAAATTCTATGTAAGCCAGGACAGTGCAAAGTAATTGATGTGCAGTGAGTTGTTGAGTTATAGAGGTAACCCCGACTTATCAAAATCTTTCATTTTGTTAGTCGATGAGGGTGTCCAAGAAGTAAAAAAGATAAGGTTGTCGTCATTGCGAGCAAGGCGAAGCAATCTGTTAATCAAAGGATTACCTTATCGTTCCTACTCGTATTGACGCTTTGATCGAGCTACTTAGACACCCTCATTTGGGTTTATCGAATCGTGCGGATTAAAACCAATGAAATAATGTGGGAGCAGCACACTGGGGACAATCCACAATATTACGGGTTAAACTAAAAACGAATGATTCAGACCAATCCCGTCGTGATAATCTTTTGCTGGATACCAGTTCGATTGATAGATTACCTGATTAAAAGAAGTAAAATGTTGCCAGGCTGGCACAAGCAATTGGGGGTATTATTAAATTACCTGTGTGTCTGGCCGATTTTCTATAGGTATAATGATACTGATGCGTTTCTTACTTCAACGTCTTTGGTATTTTGTGAACCTGGATACCAGTTTCTTTGGCGATGCTGTAATTACCTGAATTATAAACATGCAACAAAATTTCCTTTTCCGACATCCTTGCAATGAATCTTTCAAAAAGTCGGTAAATGTATATTAATCAATAAGTTATAAATCAGTTTCCGATAGAAAGCACCCATGCTTATCGAATGCTTTGAAACCAAAGTTATTTTTCCTTGATCGATTGAATCAGATCGTTGTATCCGATCAGTTCAATTCCTTTCTTCTGAATCATTTTTCTCACTTCCGGATGCGTGAAGATTTTGACAACCATATCACGGTCATTCGCAACATTTTCATATCCGGGGTGTCCAATGGTTTCCATTTCGGGTTGCAGAAGGGCCGGATGATCAACGAATATCCAGGTTCCGGGGGTGAGATTTTCGAGTGCCTTTAAGAAAAGAGAAAGACGTTTGCTGAAATCCTTTTCATCTCCCCAACCCCGCATTGCCTTAACTCCATAATCGCTTGGATTTATGTCAAGACCATATTCCCTGGCTAATCGTTTATAAAGTTCTTTTACTTCCGGGGAAATATCGGAGCACCCCATGTGGCAGCTAAGGTGACTTACCTGAGGTATTAATCGCTTTGCTGCCTCAATCTGTGCCCTCCATTCCTTTTCAATATCTTCAAGCTTCCACTCGTGTTCCCGGATGGAACTGCCGGCCCGGAAATTAGGGTTGGGCCATATCATCGGATAAAAGTTGCCGAGCGAATCCACAAGGCTTGGTACGCAAGTCAATGGACGCCATTTATAATTCGACCATTCGCTGGTTATAGTAAGATGAACGCCAACATCCAGCCCCGGATTCTGCCTTAGCATCGTTACTGCTTCAGAAAACCAGGGACAGGGAACCATCACTTCCACTGTCCGCATAATGCCATTGCGGTACGAATCAATGCATCCAAGATTTGCTGCATGGGATGAACCAATATCATCACCTCGGATAATTAAACGTATTTTCTGCCCCTGACTTAATCCAGGCATAAAATGAAAAAGTAATAGCAAAAACAATAAGGATAATGCTTTTCTGATTTGTGTGTTCATAGTATTCAAAAGGATTGGTTGGTAAATAGGTATTTAGTTTGTGGTTTTTCTTAAATTCTGATTTCCAATAAAGGACGCTGCTTCAATAGAAATTCATAACGTTTTACCATGAGTGCATCAACGTTTCATTTAACTTTCATTTCAATAATTGTAACCGGAGGAGTTTGTTCCAATCCTGACAAGGTGAGTACTATTCCGTCCTTGGTCTGCTGGAAAGGGATTTCTTTACCCGAACTGTGCGACTTTACCGAAATGATTTTGCTGTCTATCGCTGGCAGAGCAATTAAAGGATCCTGGTAATCCAGTATATGAAGATAAATGGTATTTCCTTTCTGTGTACTTACCGCCCAGTCCCTTGGCGGAAAGGGGCCGCCCCGTGTTCCATAAATGGTTTCACCATTTTTTTTCATCCAGGTACCAATTTCCTTAAGCACTGAAACAAATTCTGGCTGAATTTTCCCGTTTGGCATTGGTCCTACATTTAAAAGGAAATTGCTGTTGTAACCAGCCGCTTTTACCAGGTAACGAATAAGTTCATGAGTTTTTTTGGTGTCCGGGTCATAAATATTGAATCCCCATGCCCCTCGTGCAGTCATTGTTTCACAAGTCTCAAGGGGTAAAGAACTTACTTCGCTCTCCGAGGCCCATCCCGTAGTATTATGCCCTGGCAGGTCCTTTTCAAACATCTGAAAATCTTCACCCGGAAACGGTTTTACATGGTGATTGTTTCCTATAAGACATGCCGGCTGCAATTCATGAATCAGGGCATAGGTTCTTTCCAGGCGCCAGTCCTGCCATTTACGGTCCCACCATCCGTCAAACCAGATGCCTCCTATAGAGCCGTACTGAGTGAGAATTTCCTTTAACTGAGCATCCTGGAAGTCAAGGTATCGTGAAAAATTCCCTGTGTCGGCTCTTCCGGCATACTGGCCTGTCATTCCCCGGGGAAAGTAATCGGGATGATGCCAGTCGAGCTGTGAATAATAAATGAACAATTTCAGTCCGTGTCGGCGGCAGGCATCAGCCAGCATGCCTATTATATCTTTCCCGTATGGTGTTCGGTCGACTACATTATAGGATGAAACTTTTGAGTGAAACATAGCAAACCCATCATGGTGTTTGCTGGTAATACAGATGTATTTCATTCCGGCTTCCTTTGCCATCAAAACCCATTCATCCGGATTATAGGCAATCGGATTGAAAAAATCAGCAAGCTTTTCATATTGTTTGATAGGAATACGGTTGTCATGCATAACCCATTCACCGTTTCCCAGGGTAGAATAAATTCCCCAGTGAATGAATAAACCGAATTTGGCATCCTGGAACCATTTCCTGGCTTCAATATTTTCCGAAGATGGTTTGTAATTGGGCTGAGCATAAACTGCATAATAAAATATTGCAGAAATCAGAAGCAGTAGAATTCTTCTTTTCATATTCTTTTTTTTGCCTTCGAAATATAATAAAACCGAAGCACTATTTAATTTGATTCATGCATTTTTTTACCGATTGGGAGAAGGATGTCTATGTCATAAGCATTAATAATCACTGTAAATTTTTATCTTAGACCCATAAGAAATATTTCTGATGTCAGTTAAAATACTAGGAATATCTGCGTTCTATCACGATTCTGCGGCGGCATTGATTGAGGGTGGTTCCATTATTGCTGCTGCACAGGAAGAACGATTTACCCGACATAAACATGATTCTGGCTTTCCTGCAAATGCCATTCGGTTTTGTCTCGATTACACAGGCATTGGACTTGAAGAACTTGATGCCATTGTTTTTTATGACAAACCATTCCTGAAGCTTGAACGGCTGCTTGAAACCTATTATGCTTTTGCCCCAAAAGGCGTTGCTTCATTTGCTAACGCCATGCCGGTATGGCTCAAAGAGAAAATGTTTCTGAAAGATCTTATCAGGAAAGAATTGAAGAAAATTGGAAATTGGTGTCCCGAAAAAACTAAATTGCTTTTTCCTGAACATCACCTGTCGCATGCAGCCAGCGCTTTTTTTGCTTCGCCTTTTTCCAAAGCTGTCATCGTTACTATTGATGGAGTAGGAGAGTGGGCAACAGCTTCGATTTGTCAGGGGGATGGAAATACAATTACTATCTTGAGGGAACTACATTTTCCTCATTCCCTGGGTTTACTCTATTCTGCCTTTACTTATTATCTTGGCTTCAGGGTTAATTCGGGAGAATATAAAGTTATGGGTCTGGCTCCCTATGGCAGAAAAGATGCAGAATCCACACGGAAATATACCGATACCATTCTTTCCCGTCTAATTCATCTTTATGATGACGGCTCTGTATGGCTTAACCAGAAATACTTTTCGTATGCAACCGGTTTGAGAATGGTCCCTGATGCAAAGTGGGAAAAACTGTTTGGATTTCCCCGTCGCAAGCCCGAAGAGCCAATTGAACAGCATCACTGTGATCTGGCGTTGGCAATGCAGCAGGTTACAGAGGAGGCCATGCTGCGGATGGTCCGCTATGCCAGAAACATTGTGTCAGATCCAGATGCCCGGAAGAATCTTTGCCTGGCTGGCGGTGTAGCCTTAAATTGTGTGGCTAACGGAAAAATCTGGAAGGAAGGGCTGTATGAAAATATTTTTATTCAACCCGCGGCAGGTGATGCCGGAGGTGCTGTTGGGGCTGCTCTTGCAGCTTCCTTTATTTACTTTAATCAGCCCAGAGTCAATCTCAACAAGTCTGATTTAATGAAAGGAGCCTTTCTCGGACCGAAACCTGATGAACATGAAATAAAATTGGTAATAAAAAAATACAGAGCGAAAAGCCGTGCTTTTTCTGATTACGATTCACTCCTTACTACTGTAGCCTCTTTGCTTGCTCAGGGGAAAGTGATAGGCTGGATTCAGGGGCGTATGGAATTCGGTCCCCGGGCTCTTGGTAATCGGTCTATTCTCGCTGATCCGCGTATTCCCGATATGCAGAAGACACTGAATTTAAAAATTAAATTCAGAGAAGGTTTCCGTCCCTTTGCGCCTGCTGTATGTGCTGAAGATGCACCATCACTTTTTGATCTGGATATTGATTCTCCTTATATGCTCCTCGTCGGGCAGGTTAAGGAACAGTACAGAAATCCCCTGCCTCCCGATTTTGAGAATCTACCCATGATGGACCGCCTCTATTTTCAACGCTCCCCCTGGCCTGCCATTACACATGTTGACTACTCGGCACGGGTTCAGACGGTACACAAGGAAACCAACCCCCTTTTTCATGCCCTTATCAGCGAATTTAAACATCAGACAGGTTGTCCTGTTGTTGTGAATACCAGTTTTAATGTGCGTGGTCAGCCTATTGTTTGTTCCCCGGAAGATGCTTATATTTGCTTCATGGCTACCGGAATGGATGCCCTGATTATTAACAATCATCTTTTTCTCAAGGAAGAACAAACTGAAAAAGACATTAAGTCTTTTTCCATTATTACCCAACCTGACTAATTATGGAATTTTTCAAAGATCTTTACCGGTTTCTGATGCAAAGAAAAAAATGGTGGTTGATTCCATTGATTGTTTTTTTACTGATCATCGGCCTTCTTCTTGTGTTTAGTAGCGGAAGCGCATTGGCCCCTTTCATTTATACCTTGTTCTGATGATTCCATGAATTTTGAGGTTCCTCTTATTCTAACGACGGCTTGTGTAGCAGCCAGCCTCCTGTGGCCTGACCGCAGGGAATTTCTTTTTCTGGCGCTTATACTGGGTATTTTATCAATTCTGTGGTCCCGGTTCCGAAAATATCTGACCGCTATATGGTTTCGGTTTGCTGAAATTCTTGGAACAATTTCTTCACGACTCGTTCTTGGCATATTTTTTTTCCTGATTCTCGTTCCAATGGCAATGCTTTTCAGAATTTTTAACAAAGATCCTTTGACCCTTCATAACCGAAAGTCCACTGCTTACCATGAACGCATACATATCTACATTCCGGATGATATGATCAATCCCTGGTAGCAAACCAAAACCATGTTAATGGTTCCCAAACATGATGAAAGTCTTTAGAGAATTCATATTAGTTCTGTTGGCAATATTTATCTCAAATGCATGCACCGAAGATTTTCTCAATGTTGAGAATAAAAATCAGGTGGCGCTGAGCGATTTTTACCACAATAAAGATGATGTATGGATGGCTGTAAATACAGCGTATAACCCTCTCTCTTTTGGCGGAATGTTTGGTGTAAATTACTTTCTTCTGTTCAATTCTTTCGATGACAGGATATTATTCGAAACCACGCTTCTTGACAACTTCAATATCACCCCATCCACCGGAATTATTTATCAGATGTATCAGGCCTTATATATAGGCGTATGGCGTTGCAGCCACATCATCTTTAATTTGCGTACTCGAAATATTCCTGATCTGGATGAGAATACACGAAATTTATACATAGCCCAGTTAAAAACACTTCGGGCTATGTATTACTTTTATCTTGTTGTTCTTTTCAGGCAGCCGTATTTTTATGATGATACTAACTTGCCTGTAGATTATCTGGCCAGTTATGGCAACTCTGATCCCCTTCTTTTCTGGAACCGGATCAAAGATGATCTTCTATGGTCAGTTAATTGGTTGCCTCAGAAATGGCCTTCGTCCGATCTGGGAAGAGTCACCAGAGGCTCGGCCCAGGCTTTATTGGGGAAAGCTATGCTATTTAAACATTACCATTATTACCTGAAGAATGGTGCAGATGGTTCTGCAGAAGACATAGCTGACCTTCGGGTAGGGAAACAGGCTCTTTCCGATCTCATCCTGTCAGGTACACATGACCTTATCCGTCCAAAAGAACCTTTTACAGCTCTGGATTATATCTATGCATATCTATGCAACTTTTCAGCTGTCACCCTGCCGGCCGGAAACAACGTATACCCGGCTGAGAATAACGATGAATCGATATGGGAGGTGCAGTACAGTGATGAACGAATTGCACAGGGATGGCTGCCTGGTTGGCAATGGTCTGGCTCATTGAACGCACAGTATTTTTCTCCTCATGAATCAAGTTACAAAAACCACGAAATTCATCCCAGTCTATTTCTTCAATTTGATACCATCGGAATGCCATCGGGGTTTGATCGGGATCCGAGGGCCTATGCAACCTGTTATCTTGATGGAGACACTATGGACTTCCGGCAGGATAAGTACTATTTCAAACCTTACCAGAGCGGTATAAATAACAAGAAGATCGCCCAGGGAAGAGGCATTTATTATGCCGGACAGCCGACAATCGGATTCGGGCTAAAAAAATATTATTATCCAGTGTATAACGAAAAAGACGCTCCTAAAAACGATCCTGTAAATATTAGAATCATCAGATATTCTGATGTACTACTTATGTTTGCCGAATTCACACTCCTTCTCCATGAAGACCAGCAAACAGGTCTGTATTGGCTAAATGAAGTCAGGGCAAGAGCCGGTATGGCTCCGGTATCTGCTCTTACTCCGGCTGTCATTATGCACGAAAGAGATGTTGAACTGGCCACAGAAGGACACAGATTCCTGGATCTTGTAAGATGGAGCTTTGACCAGCAATGGAATATTGATTGGTCCACTATTTTTGGAAACAATATTTTTATTAAAGACAAAAATGAGTATCTTCCTATTCCTATCGTAGAAATTAATAAAAACAACGGTTTGCTGAAACAAAATCCTGGATGGTAAATTAGACCGAAGTACCATGAATT
>CAZJQN010000102.1:0-6240 GCA_964548125.1 uncultured Bacteroidales bacterium
TGCATTTTGTTCCTGTAGAAAATCGCTATTCCATTCATTAGAAAAGTGAACACCAGAAGAATGATAATTCCAGCGGCTGCGTTTGTCTCAAAAGCAAGCTGCGGGCGTGATACCCAGTTGAAGATCTGGATGGGCAAAACGGAATAATTGTCCATGGGCGACGAAGGGGCAAAAGGCACATAAACCAGAGCTCCTGCGACAATCAGAGGAGCAGCTTCGCCAACTGCCCGTGACAGGGCAAGAATTACTCCGGTAAGGATGTTTCCCAGCGCCGAAGGCAGAATGAGGCGGTAAATAGTCTGCCATTTGGTAGCTCCAAGAGCATAAGACCCTTCCCTGAGGCTGACTGGAACAGCCCTTAAAGCTTCGCGGGTAGAAACAATGACAATAGGAAGAATGAGCAATGAAAGGGTCAGACTACCCGTAAGAAGACTATTCCCAAGCCCCAAAGTTCGTGAAAAGACTTCAAGTCCTAAAATGCCATAAATAATCGATGGAACTCCGGCGAGATTGGAAATATTGATTTCAAGAATACGTCCCCAGCGATTTTGTTTGGCATATTCTTCCAGATAAATAGCTGCCATGATCCCAATAGGTATAGCTATCAGAGCTGTCAGAACCATAATCCATACAGTTCCCATCAGGGCGGTAAATATTCCTGCTTTTTCAGGGAAACGGGAAGGCAGGGAGGTAAGGAATTGCCAGCTAACTCTACCAAGACCTTTCTGAGCAATTTGAAAGAGAAATATGCCCAGAATCAACAGGCCTGACAGAGTTATCAGTAACCCAAATATTTTAAAGGAACGGTCGCTGATGCGTTTATAAGTTCTAAAGTTCATATTTCTGGTAAAACTTTCGTTTGAGATACAGCCCCAGATTGTTGATGCCAAAAGTAAACAGGAAGAGAACCATACCGGCCGCGAAAATGGACCGGAATTCCGGTGAATTCTGGGGTACATCGCCCATACTTACCTGAACAATATATGTAGTAATAGTCTCAATGGGCACCAGTGGATTGAGCGTCAGACGAGGCTGCTGACCGGCGGCAATAGCCACAATCATTGTTTCGCCAATAGCTCGTGATATGGCAAGAATGACAGAAACCCCTATACCCGATGAGGCGGCGGGAAGAAGCACCCTGAAGGTGGTCTGAAATCGCGATGCACCAAGTGCATAGGAAGCGAAACGCATGGAACCGGGAATGGCATAAAGAGCATCCTCACTCAGTGAAGTGATCAGCGGCATAATCATGATACCCATTACAATGCCCGGGCTCAATGCATTGAACCCTGCCATGCCGGGAATAAAGCTTTGCAGAAAAGGTGTTACGGTAGTGAGGGCAAAAAAACCATATACGACAGTAGGAATTGATGCAAGCAATTCAAGAACAGGTTTCACAACTCTTCTGAATGCAGGATGGGCATATTCACTCAGGTATATGGCAATGGTGAGTCCTAGTGGCAACGCTACTGCAATGGCAATGAACGATGTAAGAAATGTAGCAGTGAGCAGGGGCAGGATCCCGTATTTTTTGATAGTGAAAAGGGGTGTCCATTCAGTTGCCGTGAAAAACTCAAATAAGGATACGTGCCTGAAAAATATTACTGTTTCATAAAGAAGTACCCAGATAATTCCTATGGTTATCAGAATAGTAAACCAGGCACTTCCTTTAAGAATTCCTTCAATGACCTTTTCCTGTTTTTTCAGACCAGCCATAGCCAGGTTTCTTATTTTGCGAACTGTTTTTGAAATTCGTCCCAGCGGGCCATAGTGACCTTCAATTCATCAGGTGTGAGTGCAACATAACCAACATCGGAAGCAAGGGTACCGCAGTGTTCAAGGTAAAATGATACAAAGCGTTGTACTTCTTTCCTTTCGAGGGATTTACTGTTAACATAAATAAACAGAGGGCGGGACAGTGGCGTGTATTTTTTGCTCTTTACTGTTTCCGGGGTTGGTGTAATGGGCCCGTTACCGTTTTCTGCATCGATAGGAAGAATGCGGAGTTTGTCCTGGTTGTTTTCGTAATAGGCAAGCCCAAAGTAACCGAGAGCAAGTTCATCAGAGGCAATTCCCTGAACCAGAACATTATCATCTTCGCTGGCCGTATAATCCCCTCTGCTGCTTTTGGCCTGTCCTACAATGGCTTCAGTAAAATAATCAAATGTTCCCGAAGCAGTTCCGGCACCAAACAAGTGAATCTCTTTATCGGGCCATTCAGGCCTGATCTGGTTCCAGCGCATGATTTTGCCCTGAGCAGCCGGTTCCCATAACCTCTTCAGTTCCGATACTTTGATTTCTTTTGCCCAGTTATTGGAAGGATGAACTACTACTGCCAGACCATCATAAGCCACTTCCAGCTCAAGATACGAAATACCGTTTGCTTTGCAGGCTTCAATTTCTTCCGGTCGAATCGGACGTGATGCATCGTTAATATCTATTTCACCCCTGCTGAATTTTTTAAAACCTCCACCGGTGCCTGATTCCCCAACTGTAACCCGAACCTTCGGGTAGCTGTTACGGAATTCCTCTGCCACAGCTTCACTCAAGGGAAATACAGTACTGGATCCGTCAATATTGACTTCGCCGGTTAATACTTCTCCCTTATCAGATGAACGGGGAGAACAGGAACTGATGATAGCTGCCGCTGGCAGAACTGTCATTAAAAAGATAATTGGATATTTTTTCATATAATTTTGAATTAAAACATTAACAAATTGTTAAGCTTTCTATATCAGAATACTCCATAAGAAGGCAGGAACTTGACTGTTTTAGTGTTTCATTTAGTATGGTTATTTTTCTTACTTGCATCTGCCTTACGTCTTTTTTTTTCCGGTAACATAAGAAGTATATTATCTACCATTGCAAGGTAGTGCTCAGGTTTGAAGAAATCGCTAAGGGAATATTAAGGAATAGTTAAAAATGCCAGGATTATTTTGTGGCTGGTTGATTTTTACTCAAGTTATTCAGCAACAGTTATATTGTCAGAAGAAGGAGCTTATGAAAAGAGGTTTAGTTCATCAAATGACATTTGATTTAATGAAATCAAAAATGATGATAACCTATCAGCATTTCGCTTATTTGAAATATGCCCAGAGGATTTTATCGAACGGAGAATATTTCGTTTTACGAACGAGCCTTTTCGGCCCGGAAAGTGATGCTGTAAACACCTGCGCCTGAAGACTTGTATCTGTATATTTCATCGGGTGTAAGCACTTCCATAAGTAAATCATCAGGCACATGGGCGGGTACCTTCTTAAGCAGAGTGATATTTGCAAACCCTGACTTTTTAAGAAGGCTGAAATAATCTTCTTCTTCAATGGCTCCCGAAAGGCATCCTGCATACATTTCTGCATTATTCAGAAGAGGCTCGGGCAAATTTCCGTTAAGAACAATGTCAGAGGCTGTGATATGACCACCTTGTTTTAAAATCCTGTAAATTTCCCTGAAGGCTTTTTCCTTGTCAGGAACAAGATTCAGTACACAATTGCTAATAACAACATCTGCAATTGAATCAGGTAATGGTATCTTTTCGATTTCTCCCAGAATAAATTCAACATTAATAAATCCATACTTTTGCGCATTTTCTCTGGCTCTTTCAATCATCTCGGGAGTCATGTCTATACCAATAACCCTCCCGTTTATACCAGTCTGGCTTCTTGCTATAAAGCAGTCGTTTCCGGCTCCAGCTCCCAGATCAACAACGGTGTCGCCTTCTTTTATGTCGGCAAAGAGAGTTGGAATCCCGCAACCGAGTCCCAGATCTGCTTCAGGAATATACCCCTGAAGGCTGGAATAATCTTCACTAAAAGTTGTATAACCAGATTCATTACAACATCCTGACGAACATCCACAAGAATTCAGAGTTATTGGTTTGAAAGTTCTTGCTATTTCCCCGTACTTTTCTTTAACAATTTTCTTTGGATCTTCCATAAGTTTGCATTATTTAAGGAGCTTTTCAGTGAGTTTGACGGCAGTTAAAACATATTGTTCACACAATTTTTCAAACAGTCCAAGCTGTTTTATTTTATTCATATCCTCGGGATTATTCATATCGAGACCCTGAAGCAAATCCTTGCATGAAGAGGAACCATGTTCCTTTTCAAATTCTTCAATGAATAGTTTGGTTTTCAGGTATGTATTCTGCTTTCTTTCTTCTTCGTCATGTATCCCTTTTCCGTATTTAAGACCCAGAACCATCAAAGCTCCGGTAACGGCACCACAGATGTACTGTTTACGACCCATTCCTGATCCAAAAGCACAGGAAATTCGAAGACAAAGGTCTTCAGATAAACCTGTTGTATCAGAAAATGCAGTTAATACCGATTGGGCACAATTGTATTTATTTCTGAACAAATCCAGGGCCTTATAAGAAGGCGATTCTAAATCATTCATATTCAGAGTTTGGTTAGTGCAAGTATACAATAATTTTTCTTATAACGTATATATACGTCATAAAAAGTTATTAACCCAAGTTATTCATTAGAAGCTCTTGAAAAGAGCAGACTTATGAATTGATTGGAGCTATTCCGATTTAGAAAAGAAAAACCAACTTTCAGGCGAGTCGAAAATTCGACTGAAGGCAAAAATTTTTTTTAATCGTAATACATCAGAAAAATTTCTAATGCATTGTTTAGGATTAACTAATAAAGATACAGAAGCAGCAGGATTTCAATCAGTAATACAGATACCTTTTGATTTTCTGGGTAGCTGTTTTCTCGAAGGGCTGCGGATAATATTCAACAGCCTGAAGCTGGGAGAATTTGTTTACCCTTTCGTTCACGTATTTCTGTAAATCTTTCAGGAACAGATCGATGGCCTGTTCGGCATTGCTGATGGCATCACGGCCGGAATTCCTTGCACTGGCAATAAATTCATCCAGCCTGGCTTCTATTTCATCCCGGTTGAGGTAAACATATGCAATCAGTTTATCTTTCTTTTTAACTACAACAGACTCCACGACATAGTTATAGCTGTTGATCACTGATTCAATTTCTTCCGGCATGATATTCTTTCCGTTGGCACCTATGATCATATTTTTAATACGACCGTTGATATGGAGATTTCGTTTCTGATCTATGTAACCGAGGTCCCCGGTACGGAACCACCCATCAGAACTGAGCACTTCGGCAGTAAGATCTGGTCGTTTGTAATATCCTTTCATGACGTTAGCTCCGCGCACGACAATCTCTCCCTGTCCGGGTTCTGTACCTGCCGAAAGGTCAATGCTAACTTCCACATTAGGAAGAACCGGTCCGGTAGATTGAAAGGAAATCCTTTTTCCTATACCACCGGCAATAAGTGGAGCAGTTTCTGTGAGGCCATATCCGATGGCAAAAGGGAAGCGGGCTTCGCGCAGGAACGTTTCGACAGTAGGGTCAAGTTTGGCTCCTCCGATACCAAAAAAGTGAAGCCTTCCTCCAAAAGTTTTCATCAGTTTTTTTCCGGCAATCCGATGGAAGAGGCGTCTGAAAATCGATATTTTATACAGGTTACTAAGAAACCTGCTTTTGGTAAAACGAGGTAAAACGCTGTTCTTATATATTTTTTCAATCACAAGAGGTACACTGAGCATGGCGGTAGGACGCACTTTAGCGAGAGCAGGAAGAAGAACACTTGCAGTAGGGGGTTTATCAAGATAATAAATACATGACCCTCCGATCAGAGGCATCATCATACCGATGGTATTTTCATACGTGTGAGCAAGGGGCAAAATAGAAAGAAGCACGTCGCCTGTATTAAGATCCTGCACACTAAACCCCTGAAGAGCATCGAAGACGATATTTTTGTGCGTAAGCATTACTCCTTTTGGGTTTCCTGTTGTGCCTGAGGTATAAATGATAGCTGCCAGGTCGTCTTCTTCTACTTCTGCTTCCGGCAGTACCGAAAGGTTTTCCTGGTTTAAAACCGGTGCATCCAGCAAATAGTTGTCATCCTGTACCGTAAATGATTCAAGGAGAATTTTGTGACGGAGATAGGGCAGTTCTTCCGTTTTAATACGCGCCAGTTGCTTTTCAGATGCAATAAGAAGAGTTGCTTCTGAATGGTTAAGGGCTTTCCCAATTTCAACCGGGGTAAATTCCGGCATCAAAGGCACAGCAATAGCTCCCATTGAGGTTATGGCCAGATAGGAAATAACCCAATTGGGAGAACTGGACCCCAGAAGTGCCACTCGGTCGCCCTTTTGAATATTTAAAGTGATAAGCAAGACCTGAAGACGTGCGATTTCAGATGCAAGTT
>CAZJQN010000102.1:6340-12140 GCA_964548125.1 uncultured Bacteroidales bacterium
CCTTGCTTCTTTTGTGAACTTCTTCAGGTTCAGGTATCTGGTCATCCAGCAGAGGTTTTTCCAGCAAATGCTTTGGCAGGAAATACCGGTTGGCAATCAAGGTAGGTATGACCGCGCTGGCGATAACAACCCCGACAAGATAAGAATACTGTTCCTGGGTGATAATTCCATGCGATAAACCGTAAAGTGCCGAAATGGTACCAAACGTCAGACCGGTTGACATAAGGAGGGTATAGTACCATTTTTCGGTTCTATGCTTTTTAAATTTTCTGATAACTGGATACAGACCTGCTATTTTTGATCCGACTTTGGCAAAGAAAAGGACCAGGAAGGGTATTGGCGCCGCGATGAGGGCTGGAAGAGATACAAAAGCTCCCGCACGGAGAAAGTATAAAGGAGTGAGGAACCCAATGGTCATGGTGCGCAGCCTGCGGATGAACAAGTGGTCTTTTTCTAGGGTTTTTGCCAGCAGCATTCCAAGAATATAGGCCGGTAGTACAGGTTCGCTTTCAGACCAAATGGCAAGTACACCAAATCCAAGTAGCAAAAAAATAATCCACTTGGTCCGTATAGCGGCTGTCTTATAGGCAAACTTCTTGATAAGAAAGTCTGTGGCGGGAGGAACCAAAAAGACGGCTGCAATGAGGGTTGCAACAAAAACAAGTGTCTTATAGGTGAATGGGGCAAAAATGAGACCAAGTCCGATAACGGTTCCAAGGTCATTTACAAAGCAGGCTCCCAGCACGCTTTTCCCGAAAGATGTCTTGTTCAGACCATATTCCAGCATAACTGCATAAACTACAGCCATGGAAGTAGTGGAAAGAGCAATTCCGGCCAAAAGACTTGGCTTAATATCCCATCCAAGTAAGTAATAGGCAACAAGAGTAGCCCCGATAAAGGGTGCAAAGAATCCCATTAACCCGACAAGGGTCACTTCTTTAAATTTTTTTCGCATAGCATCGGGATTCAATTCAGTGCCCGAAAGGAACGTTAGCATAATGGCTGCCAAGCCGGCAAGAAACTTCAGCCAGTCAGCATTGAGCGCAAGTTTGTCGGTAAAATTCAGTTTGAAAGCAATGAATCCAACAATAGCTCCAAGGATAATTTCCATGAGGGCCATCGATATCCTAAGACGATTGGCAAAAACGGTTGAGATGACGGCTATCCCTAACCAGAACGCTGCAATGAGATAGATTGACAACATAATTAAAAACTTTAAAGTTAAACATTGCAGGAGTTATCAGCTTTTGCAGCGGTTAAGGGTGAACTCCATCACCAAAGGGCGCAAAAGTATAATTTTTTTAGAAAACCATCATTTGTCTGGCCGGAGATTTTTGTTCAAAAGTTTGTTAGTACACTCAGTTGCTATTTTACGTACAATGAAAGAATAGAAAGGCCGGCAATAGGTTTGTAACAGGCTAATCAGTGAAGAATCATTGTAGCAGCAAAGTGCCTTGATGATTTCTTCCTGGAGGAAAGGATCATTGCTATTTTTGAGCAATTCAACAAGCGGCTGCAGAGCTTGCTGAATTTGTTTTTCTCCCGAAATAAACACCGCCCTTCTCACCGTCTGGGGATCAGGATGATGAAATGCGCGAATTAATTTTTCCTCGAAGGAAGAAGCATCAAGTGCTGAAATATCAGCACCACAAAAAGGGCAAACCTTCGTGTCTTGAGCAATTTCATTCCAGCAGGCAGAGCAAAAGAATAGCATGCTTTACTGTTTAAGATAAATATCCGTCAGGTAAAATGTCATAACTCCCTTTTTAAATTTTTTGAACAAGTTCCTGTAATCTGGCAATATCATTATCGAATTCTTCAGCATAATCTTCAGGGAAGGTGCCATAACCCTTGAGCCTTTGTGATGTGGTGTCGCATAAAATTACCCAGATTCCCGATTTTTTTGCCTGCAGTAATTGACTGAAAAGCAATTCCTTTGTTCGAAGATTATACTTTTCAGAAAGCATTTTGATATGATCTTTAATTTCCCTTATGATAACAAGAAAATGCTCCTTTTCTCTGTCTTCCAAATCATAAATCACCTGCGAAAGAATCATATCTGAAGGGTTATTCAGATCATGTTCGAGTTCGCTAACCAGCCTTTCTACTATATAAAGCGAGGCTGAAATTGACCGGTTGTGGTTTTCAGAAAGTGTAATTTTTTTCATAATCAGTTTCTCAGTGTAGCAATAATACGCATGGGATGACGTAAAAGGTCCAGTGCATCTGTTATGCTGGTGCAAATAATATCAGCGGCTTTCAATGCCCCGGCCGCGGCTCCTTCTTTCTGAAGGACGGCAATTCCGAGGGCGGCTGTTTTCAGCATTCTTACATCATTCCTGCCGTTACCAATAGCAATAACCTTTTTGGCTCCCAGTTTTTTCACGTAAGCTTCCTTTTGTTTGTCCTGTGCTTCGGGGGCAAGAATTACCAGAATACAGTCAATGCCCGTAAGTTCACCTTGTGCATTTCCGAAGGTGTCAGCAGTAATAATATGAGTTTTTACGTGATTGCCAATTTCCTGCAATAAAGGTTTTACATCCCCAGAAATAATTCCGTCTGTTGCCAGGGTTCCGTTGTAATCGAGCACAATATGTTTGATATGTAAGGTCTTGCGACCCGGAATCTTA
Organism: uncultured Bacteroidales bacterium; assembly: GCA_964548125.1. Taxonomy (GTDB): domain Bacteria; phylum Bacteroidota; class Bacteroidia; order Bacteroidales; family JAAYUG01; genus JAAYUG01. Next base: position 8,971 of record CAZJQN010000102.1, read on the forward strand.
ATTGTAATCATTGGAATCCTTTTTTTGAAGCGGTTCAGTTAATCCTTCTTTCTGAATAATTTTCAGGCCCAACCGGAGATTGCTTCCCCCGGAAAGCAGTTTAAACGTAAAAACCGGTTCTTCATCTTTTAGAAATGATTCAAAGCAAACGCTCTGAATGTTTTTGAAATGGCTTATTTTATTCCAGACTTCCAGCAGATGGCTGGAGACAACAAATATACTGCTTTTCCATTGGACCAGTTTTTCAATAATCAATATTGTTGAGTCATAGGCATCAGTTACGTTGGTGCCACGGAACAATTCATCGAAAATGACGCATACTTTTTCATTTCTGTTCAAATGAGCTCCGAGTTCTTTTATTCGTGCCACTTCGCTGTAGAAAAAACTATACCCGGCCAGTATATTATCTCTAATCGTTATGCTGGTAAACAAGCGGTCGAAATATTTCAGTTCAAAGCGGGATGCCGGAACACCCATTCCAAGATGCGCAAAATAAACGGCAAGGCCGAGTGATTTAAGAAAAGTAGTTTTACCTGACATGTTCGGGCCTGTAAGAAAAACAAAATTCCTGTCTTTGGAAATCTCAGGATCAACTGGCACCGCGTTCTTAAGTAAAGGATGATACAGCCCTTCTGCCACCAGATGAACATCATCTATATTACTGAAAATAGGAATAGCAAAATGATGGTGATGGGTTACCTTCGCCATCGCAAGCAGGGCATCCAGTTCATAATACCAGGCTGTTATTCTGATAATATTTGGTTTAAGATATGTTCGCAAAACTCTGTCGGCAACAAGAATTTCACGTATGCTATGCTTCTTTATTACCTGCTGTTGAATGATATCCCGGAATTCTTTCGAATGGAAAATCTGGTCCAGTTCATCAAATGCTTTCCGGAGAAGAACGGGAAGATGATCTTTTTTATCATAAAGGACTTTGTAGAAACTGGAGGTAAAAGCTATAACTTCCTGAAGGCTGTATTTTATATAGTGAAATGCATTAATATCAGTAATCCAGAAACGAAACGACTCAATAAAACGATTGTCTTTCACCACTTCAATATTGGTGGACAGGTATTCCTCCAGCGATTTCATCTGGTGATCATTGTAAGGCAGGTAGAACAGCCGAATGTTATTAACCAGAAAAACAATGGTTTCCTGATGTTCAAGAACTGATTTCAGAGAGGTGGGAGGGTGGCGGAATTTTTCGCGCAAACGAAATTCTCCTCCTGTGGTTTGAGTTTTAAAAAGAAAATCATAAACAGAGATCCCTTTTTCTTCAGTTTTGAATATTTCCAGGTCTTTTAATATTTGGCTGTCAATATTCATGGCAAAATAATTTTAGGTTAAGCATTGGTGAAAGGAACCTAGGGTTCCACCCTGACAGAGAGAAATTCTGGCGCAGTGAACCAAAAAAGGAAAAATTTCCTGTTATACAGAGATAAACCTTTATTTGGTAAAAGAAGTGACGGGATGATATCTGATTCCCGGGTGAAAAGAAGACAAATAAAAAAACCGCCTTAATAATATACATAACTCCTGTTCATAAATTAAAGGAGTTATCAGCTTTTCGGGCGGTCAAAGGCTAACTCCATAGCCTGTTGCAAATATAATCAGTTTTTTGGAAAATACGACATAAAAAAAGTTAGTTGAGTGTGTTATAATAACCACTAAACCAGTGATTTTGCATCATTGGTGGCTGGCTACCTGAACCGGGGGGCATGGAACGGAACCAAACGAGCAGAATACACAGCAGTCACCAGACTCTGGTTTCAAAACAGCATGGCAGTTCTCACATTCGTAGAAAATCTGGCATGAGTCTTCCGGCATTACCTCCGTTTTTTGATAACCACAGTTCGGGCAAGTGATTACTGACTCCAGAATCAATTCTTTCATCATAAAGGTTTTTAAAAATACTCTGCTAGTAAAATTGAGTATCTGTATAAACAATCTGTTCAGGGTAATGTTTGGAAGAATTTTTTTCTGAATGCAAGTGCCACATTTACCAGGAGAATAAGAACGGGTACTTCCACAAGAGGGCCTATTACCGTTGCAAAAGCGGCCTGCGAATTGATACCGAAAACAGCAACTGCTACTGCAATAGCCAGTTCGAAATCGTTACTTCCTGCAGTGAAAGCCAACGTGGTTGATTTTTCATAACCCGATCCCATCCACTTAGCAAGGAAGAAAGTTATGAAGAACATGAAAGCAAAGTAAAATGTATACGGAATGGCAACGCGAAAAACGTCGAGCGGAAGTTCAATAATTTTCTCACCCTTGAGCGAAAACATAACAAATATGGTAAAGAGAAGGGCAATTGGAGTTAGCCATGAAACACGAGGAATGAACTTTTTATAATACCATTCGTCGCCCTTGCTTCGGCGAAAAGCCAAACTGGATATCAGTCCGGCGAAAAACGGTATACCCAGGTAGATCAATACAGTTATAGCGATTTCAGAAATGGATACCTCAACCACCGCACCCTTCAATCCGAACAAAGGTGGCAGGAAGGTAATGAATATATAGGCATATACTGAATATAGCAAAACCTGGAAGATGGCATTAAAAGCAACAAGTCCGGCAGCCAGTTCCGGGTCTCCTTTGGCCAGGTCATTCCAAACAAGAACCATGGCAATGCATCGCGCCAGACCTACCAGAATTACTCCCGTCATTAGTCCGGGGTGATTGTGCAGAAAAAGGATAGCCAGGAAGAACATGACAAAGGGTCCAACAATCCAGTTTTGTGTTAGGGAAAGTCCAAGCAGCCGGAGATTTTTGAATACCAGAGGAAGTTTTTCATATCTTACTTTTGCCAGAGGCGGATACATCATGAGAATCAGCCCGATGGCAATGGGAATATTCGTGGTGCCTATGCTTAATGAGTTCCAGAAATTCGATATCCCGGGTGTAAAATAACCAATGATAACACCTGCAAACATTACCAGAAATATCCAGAGGGTTAAATACCGGTCGAAAAATGCAAGTTTCTTTGTTTCCATGATACCTTTTATTAATTTATGATTCGACAATTCGACAATTGTTTTAATTCGGCAATTCGACAATTTTTTTGATTCGGCAATTCGACGAAAATTAAGATTCGACAATTCGACAATTGATTTGATTAGGAAATTCTACGATTAGTTTTATTCGGAATATCGACTATTGATTTT
>CAZJQN010000103.1:0-12031 GCA_964548125.1 uncultured Bacteroidales bacterium
AATCAAGGAAAGAAATGAAGTGGTGTTTAATAGGCAAAAGTTTACGTTAAACCGAGATTAGTCAATAGAAACACAATAAATATTTAAACAACTTGTTTCTATTGACTTATCGAGGTAACCCCGACTTATCAAAATCTTTCGTTTTGTTAGTCGATGAGGGTGTCTAAAAAGTTCGATCGAAGCATCATTGCGAGGGGGAGCGACGAAGTAATCCTTTGATTAACATAATGCTTAGCTTTGCTCGCAACGACGATAATTTTGTCTTTTTGACTTTTTAAACACCCTCATTTGGGTTTAAAATTTTACTTTCTTTGAAAGAAATTTGCAACAGAATAAAGAGAAAAATGACTATAAGAAATCTACAGGATCTCTCGGTTATTGTCCCTGCATACAATGAAGAAGGTACTATTGGCAAAGTGCTCGGTGAGTTATTCCGTTCGGTCAGTTGCCATGAAGTAATTGTTGTTGACGATGGTTCAACAGATCAGACTTTTTCGGTTGCATCTGCCTTTCCGGTAAGAGTAATACGGCACAGAACGAACAAAGGGTACGGGGCAGCCTTAAAAACCGGCCTGAGAAAAGCTTCCGGCGAGAAAATTCTCATCCTGGATAGTGATGGACAGCACGATCCCGCTGACATTCCTGCTTTGTACGACACTCTTGAGGATTACGATATGGTAATTGGAGAAAGGGATATTCATTCTCCACATGATCGTTCAAGAACTCTGGGAAAAAAGCTTATCCGCCTGGTAGGAGAATTTCTGGTGGAACAACCTCTTCCCGATTTTAATTCTGGTTTCAGGGTTTTTAAGCGAAACTACATGCTGGGAATCCTGCATCTTCTTCCTAATGGATTCTCATTTTCTACTACTTCAACGCTTGCTTTTCTGAAAGAAGGATATTCCATTGGAACGGTACCGGTTAAATCCTTTATGCGGGAAGGCAGGAAAAGCACCGTTCGTTTTTTTCGTGACGGCACAAAAACTCTCCTTCTGATACTCCGAATCATCATGCTATTTAATCCGTTAAAGATATTTGCACCGGTAAGTTTGTTTCTGATTTTAGGTGGTTTGGGCTTTGGTATATACGGTTATTTCGCTTTTTCAAGGTTTTCAAACAGTGCTGTTATGATTACCCTGATGGGAGTGATGATGTTTTTCATTGGACTTCTGGCTGATCAGATTGCTATGTTAAACCGGCGTAATCCCTTAAAATGAAAGAGGAGGATCCATATCAAAATCCATGGACCGACAGGGATGTTGAAGCACATTGGGATTCAGTTGCTTCCATTTATCTGACAGAGAACAGGAAAGTTGAAAAAGCGCATTCACAGCGTTTCATAAAGGCTATTTCCTTCCTTGATCTGCATCCGGGTCAAAAGCTTCTCAATATAACAAGTCGTGATGGAGGAGCTGAACCTTACCTGCGGGAAGCCTGCAACGGCCTGAGTGTTTTACATGCAGAGATATCGGAAGGTCTCATGCAGGTAGCTTCCATGCTTCATCCCGGTATACGGCAGGTCAAAATTGAAACCTATTCTCATCTGCCTTTTCCTGAAGGAAGTTTCGATCGGATACTTAGCCTTGAAACCATTGAGCATGTTGAGAATCCTGTAAAATTTTTAAAGGAGCTATACCATGTAAGTACTCCAGGGGCCAGGATGGTTCTCAGCTGTCCCCCTGCCACAAGTGAAATTCCTTATCGCATATATACTTTTCTCTTCGGAGGGCATGGTGAAGGTCCGCACCGGTTTCCTTCCTCCAATACAGTAAAAAAATGGTTAACACAAACAGGGTGGAAACTCCTTTTTCACGAGGGAACGCTTTTGATTCCCCTGGGGCCTGCCTGGCTTCAGAAAACGGGTGAGGCTATCATCCGTAAAAGTCAGGGAACATTTATTTCAGAACTTGGCATAAGGCAGTTTTATGTCTGTGAAAAGTAGAGAAAATCTTTTGCGCATTATGCGCGATACAGCTCTGTGCAATCGTTGCGGAACCTGCGTGGGACTTTCCGATGGCCGGATTGTTTTTCACGATAAGGAAAATAAATACCTGCCTATGGAGAAGCATTCCCTGGATGACAATACAGCAGAGCTTATCTATAGGGCATGTACAGGAAAAGGAGTTGATTTTCTTGATCTTGATAAGGCGGTTTTTGAAAGTAGTGGAAATTACCATCCGTACATAGGTTCCTTCAGACAAATTGGAATAGCGTGGTCCAACAATCCTGAAATACGGAAAGCAGGTTCCAGCGGGGGAATTTTGAGTCATTTCCTCATTCATCTTTTGGAGAATAAGGAAATAGACGGAGCAGTTGTATTGGGCATGTCAAAAGAAAAACCCTGGCAAAATGAAGCATTCATAGCAACTACTCCTGAAGAAATTCTTTCAGCAGCGCAGAGCAAATATACCATCAGCTCGGTCAATGAAATTCTTCCTCACATTGCCGCATTTGAAGGCAAGCTAGCCTATACCGGTCTCCCTGGACAGGTGCAATCAGTTCGTATTCTTCAGCAAATACAACACCCGTCAGTTCGGAATATTCGCTATGTTATCGGGCCCTTTTATGGAAACATCCTGCATTTTTCCTCTGTTATTAGCTTGTTGCGAAGTTACGGGATCAGAGATTATCATCAGATTAAGAAACTTGAATTCCGCGCTGGAGAATGGCCCGGGTCAACGCGCATTGAAATGAACTCAGAACAGGTTATTCAGCTGAAGAAATTTCACGCTAATTATCTGATTCCTTTTCATATTTGTAAATCAAGCCTATATTGCATTGATTTTACAAATGAATTCACTGACCTGTCAGGAGGTGATGCATGGGCCCCGGAGTACGAAGAAAGAGGGAAAGGTTTTTCTCTTATTATAACCCGGAGTATTCTGGGAGACGCCATTTTCAAAGAGATGGTTGAAAAAAATGAAATCAGTTTTCTTCCACTTTCAACAGAAGAGGCAATACGAATGCATTCCCATGGCTATGATTTTAAAAAGAGGGGAGCTTTTATAAGGATGAATTTCAGGAAGTGGTCAGGCCGTAAGGTACCAGAATATGGGATTCAGCCTGGCCGGTTTCCTGTTTCTAGATGGTTGATGGAGGCAGTTATTTCCTTTTTGTTTTTAATCATGTCTTCCTGCCTTGCTAAATGGCTGGCGGAGAAAATCCCTCCGGAAAGGTTGGGCAGGATTTTTGAGGCAGCGAGAATTTTTTGGAAAAAGAATACAGCAGGTATTAAGAAGAATAAGCTTATGTAGCCATAATATAGTTGAATTCTAGGCTTACTGTTAAGGTAAAATTTTATATGGATTTCGAACAAAAAGATTGTACTTCAGAATGCACCAGATGGCTCTGAAACCGTCTTTCCATTTAATTTTTTTTCCCTCTTCATAGGTTCTTCCGTAATAGGAAATACCTACTTCATAAATACGGATTCCCTTAACTTTTGAAATCCTGGCCGTTACCTCGGGCTCAAACCCAAACCGCTTTTCGCGTAAGTCCAGATTCTTTAAAATTTCGGCTCTGAACATTTTGTAGCATGTTTCCATGTCAGTGAGGTTCAGATTGGTAAACATGTTCGAAAGGAAAGTAAGAATTTTGTTCCCGATGGTATGCCAGAAGAAGAGAATCCTGTGAGGATTGGCTCCCATAAACCGCGAGCCATACACAACATCGGCATGTCCTTCCAGAATGGGTCGAATGAGGTCTTTATATTCCCTGGGATCATATTCAAGGTCTGCATCCTGCACTATAATAAAATCGCCTGAGGCTTCCTTAATTCCCCGATGAATAGCAGCACCTTTGCCCATATTGTAAGGCTGTCGAATGATCAGGATATTGTACTGCGGGTTGTTTTTTGCAAATGATTCAGCCTGATGAAGAGTATTATCGGTCGATGCATCATCAATTACGAGAATTTCTTTTTCTATATCGGGTACTTCTGCTCCGGTTACAGCAACAAGTATATCTCGTATCGTTTTCTCCTCGTTAAATGCCGGAATAAGAACTGAGAGCCTTTTCATGCCTATCCGCGCGGTTTTATTCTAATAACCTGTCCGGGTTTAAGTTTGGAAGGATCGCTGAGGTTATTCCACTGGAGAATATCGTCAGTTGAGACTCCCGGGTATTGTTTTGCAATATCCCATAGGGTATCACCCTGCCGCACCGTGTACATAATAAATCCCCCTTGACTGGTGGTTGTATATGTATCCGGTTGTGAAGGAACAGCCTTTTGAGAGGAAGTATAATGGCTGGCTTTTTTTCTTGACATATATATGACCAACCGCTGGCCTGCCCTTATTCGACTATTGTGTAGTCCATTCCAGTACATCAGGTCTGATACCTTCACATTGTATCGCATAGCAATTGAACCAAGATTGTCGCCCGAGCGAACTTTATAATACACGGTAGTGCTATTATCCGGCGGACCTGGAATATATCCTTTTATGTGTGAAGCAGGGTAATTTACCAGTTTTGCGTTAAAGAAAACAGAGTCCTTGTAGGTGTAGATACTGTCTTCCACATCAATGAAACGATAGGTATCTGACATAGGAAGAGTAATAGGAAAGGGCTTATCATAGGCAGGGACAATATCGCGGAAGTACTGTGGATTCAGGTCGCGCACTGCTTTAATAGGAATATTGAGCACTTCAGAGATCTGACCAAGATGAAGTGGCTTGGTAACCATAATCGTATCCAGAGGAAGGGGCAATTCAGGTTTTACAGGGGTGATATTATGCTCACGGGCATAGTTCATTACATAAGTGGCAGCAATAAATGCCGGGACATACCCTCTGGTTTCACGAGGCAGATAATAATAAATGTCCCAATAATTTGTTTTACCTCCGGCCCTGCGTATTGCCTTGTTTACATTAGCAGGACCGCAGTTATAGGCCGCAATTACCAGAGTCCAGTCTCTGAATATGCTGTACAAATCGGACATAAAACGACAGGCGGCAATGGTAGATTTATAGGGGTCCATTCTTTCATCAACAAGTGAGTTGATGGTAAGGCCGTACTTTTTGCCAGTTCCATACATAAACTGCCATAAACCTACTGCACGTGCCCGGCTATAAGCACGGGGATTTAGCGCCGATTCAATAACCGTCATGTATTTCAGCTCGGTGGGTAGCTGATGATAATCAAGTATCTGTTCGAATAACGGAAAATAGTATTCAGATAAGCCCAGCATGACAGCCATAAGATCCTTTCGTTTGCGGCTGTACATTTCAATGTAGCGGCGCACAATATGATTGTAGGCCAGCGGAACAACTGAAGGAATCTGCGCCAGACGGCTTATGATTACTGAGTCCGGTAAAGAAGAAATGAGTGAATCAACGACAGTGGTATCAATCTCACTCAGATTTTCTATTGACTGATAGTGTCCTGCATACCAGAGATTGAGCATACTGTCGAGATTGGCATCCAGATTAAGAAGTGAATCAGGAATGTCAACATCGGCCGTGTCGCGTCCCGGCAAACCGGCAAACGTCATCCAGGGAATAAAAACGGCAAAAACAATTAAAAGTCCTCTTTTTTTCATCATTTCCAGTTAAACACGATTCGTAATCCTGCACTGCGGGTCGCAAGATAATCAATTTGCCTGAAATCGGGTACAATATGCATGGTCAGGTCAGGGGTAATATCATATTCAAACAGGTAGGCATCTACGGTTGCATCAATAATCTGAATAACATAAAAACCAGCAGTTCCAAGTAAGTTCATATCACGCCATCTTCGGTAAGTGTCCATGGCATTTTTCACCGACTGTTCAGTATATTGTTCATAAATGTCAATCGTGGAAGGGTCTCCGTCAATTTTATACAGGTAGGCTTTCTTAAATTGTTGGTACTTCTTATTATTAAAATCAACAAAATAGGCCAGGGTCCCGAATCCGATGTAAACAAGTGGTGCTTTCCAGTATTTGTGGTTATAAATCTGTCCGAGACCAGGCAATGCAGCAGCCAGCATCATGGCCCGCCGGGGGGAATGATGGTACAGAACCGAATCAGTTGTTGTCCGGAGAACTGTGTCCTGTGCAATAATAGAAGCGTCAACTCTGTGACATTTTCCGGCAAGAGCCAGGTAAAAAATAAAAAAAACGATGTGCTTCAACAATGTATTTTTCTTCCGGTAATAGATGCAGTGAAACAGGGATATGCTGTTTTTAACGGTTAAGACGGTCAAGGATAGCAAGAATTTTTTCAAGTTCCTCATCATTACGGAAGTGAAGAACGATCCGGCCATTTCCTTTATTGTTCCGTTTGAATTCAACCGGAATTTCAAAGAAACGAGACAAATGTTCCTGCAAGTCATTGTAAGCAGTTGGAACTTCTTTAGTTTGTTCTTCAGAGGGCTTGGGTTCAGTGAGTTTTTTTACGAGTGCTTCGGTTTTCCGAACAGATAAATCCTCATGAATGATTTTATTATAAATCTTCATCAGGATTTCCTGATCTTCCAAAGTTATCAATGCGCGGGCATGACCCATGGAAAGCCGGTTTTCTCTGAGACCAAGCTGTATTTCGGCCGGAAGTTTCAGCAATCGAAGATAATTTGATATAGTGGCCCTGTTCTTGCCGACCCGTTCACTCAGCATTTCCTGAGTAAGTTTACATTCTTCAATCAGCCGCTGGTAACTAATAGCCACTTCAATGGCATTGAGGTCCTCACGTTGGATGTTTTCCACCAGGGCCATTTCAAGCATTCCCTGGTCATCGGCTTTTCTCACATAGGCAGGAATTGTTTCAAGCCCGGCTAATTTGGCCGCCCTCCAGCGCCGTTCGCCCGTAATGATCTGGTATCTGTTTTCAGCCAGTTCACGGACGGTTATCGGCTGAATAATACCCAGTTTGGCAATAGATGAGGCCAGGTCAGCCAGCGACTCTTCATCAATTCCTGTCCGGGGCTGGAATGGATTTGTTTCAATCTGATCAACAGGAATTTCAGAAATGCCGGCAACCGACCGAACAATTTGCTCCTTTTCTTCCTCTGAATCGATCAGAGCTCCGAGACCACGACCAAGGGCATTCTTTTTTGCAGCCATGGGACAATATTTTATTTTGCCTATCCGATAACTTTTTCTGCATTACTCATCAGGGTCATCTCATTCTTCTGCAAAATTTCGCGGGCCAGATTGAGATGGTTAATAGCTCCCTTTGATTCGGCATCATAAATAATGACCGGTTTGCCGAAACTGGGTGATTCACTGAGCTTTATGTTTCGTTGAACAATGGTGTCGAAAACCATATCCTGAAAATGTTTTTTCACCTCCTCAACCACCTGGTTCGAAAGGCGTAACCTGGGGTCATACATGGTAAGGAGAAATCCTTCTATTTGCAGATCCGGGTTGAGTCTGCCCTGGATAATTTTTATGGTGTTCAGTAATTTACCAAGACCTTCCAGGGCAAAGTATTCACATTGTACCGGTATAAGAACCGAGTCGGATGCGGTAAGTGCATTGACGGTAATTAATCCCAGTGAAGGAGAACAATCAATAAGTACAAAGTCGTAATCATCCTTTATTTTGGCTACAACACCCTTCAGTATCTTTTCCCGGTTGGGCATATTCAGCATTTCGATTTCAGCACCAACCAGATCGATATGAGATGGAATCAGGTCAAAGCCTTCAATTTCGCTGTGTAAAACGGCCGCACGAGGATCCTGCTCGTCAATCAGACATTCATAAATACCTGTTTTGATATTCCTTACGTCGAATCCTGATCCTGATGTTGCATTTGCCTGAGGATCAGCGTCAATAAGCAAAACCTTTTTTTCCAGAACAGCGAAACTGGCAGCAAGGTTGATAGCAGTTGTCGTTTTTCCTACTCCGCCTTTCTGATTGGCAATAGCTATTACTTTTCCCATTATACTGAATTTTGGAACCCCAAAAATACTATTTTAATACCCACTGGCAAATGTTGAATCACATGGAATTGTAAACATTTGGATCCTGAATTGCCAACAGGTTATTAACAAGCAAAAATAACAAAAAACATCGAACACCGCTTTTCTGATTTTCTTCCGAAAAAAAACTATTTTTCGGTCAAAATTGGAATAAAGGTGTCTGAAAAATACTGGTTAGTTATTGTCAATCCCAATGCAGGTGGTCGTAGGGGCCAACATGAATGGCCAGGAATAAAAAAACTGCTTCAAAATGAAGGGATTCCTTTTGATTCAGTACTCACGGAGGCCCCCTTACATGCCATCAGCCTGGCCGAAGAAGGAATCGCCAGGGGATACAGGGATATTGTTGCTGTAGGTGGTGACGGAACATTAAATGAAGTAGCCAATGGAGTACTCCGTCAGCAAAACCTGCCTGCGTCTGAAATCAATGTTGGTATGATTACGGTGGGAACCGGGAATGACTGGGCCCGAATGTTCTCTGTTCCTGCCAGCTTCTCTGGCGCCGTGAGGGTTCTTAAGGAAAAAAGAACCCGCCTTCAGGATGTTTGCAAGGTCACTTTCGGGACCAACGGAAACACCGCCGAAAGGTTTTTTGTTAATCTTGCAGGCATAGGGTTTGATGCTGAGGTAGTTAAAAGAACCAATCGGGAGAAAATGAAAGGGCGCAGCAGTTCGATGATCTATATCTGGTATCTCCTTACCACCCTTTTTTCATATAGGAGTACCCGTTTTCAAATTGTTGCTGAAGACCGTGAACGGAAGGGTGAGTATTTTGATATCAGTATTGGAATAGGAAAGTATAACGGTGGAGGTATGATTACGGTTCCCCACGCCGTCGCCGATGATGGTCTTCTTGACGTTACCCTGATACGAAAAATAGGGAAATGGGAAGTTATAAGAAACCTGCCGTTACTATTTAACGGACAAATTGAACGGAACAAAAAAGTGGAAATTTTCAGAACACGGTCAATAGAAGTTATATCCGATCCTCCGGTAAATCTGGAAGCTGACGGAGAATCCCTCGGAACAAGCCCTTTCCGTTTTGAAATTGTTCCATCAGCCTTGCGGGTTATTGTGCCTTAATATTTGTAATTTGTTCCGAAGAAGATGCTAAGATGGTATTTGTAACAATTTTTGTCTGTCATTTCAATTGTGAGGAAAGCCTTACTTCATAAATATATGGCCATTCCTTCCCTGTAACAAACAAATGTCCGTTGGACGGATTCCATGCAACCCCATTCAGTACCTTGTCGTAGTTTCCTTTAAACCGTTCAGGAATGAGCCAGCCAAGATCGATCTTCCTTTCCACGCGTCCGGTTTCCGGATCAATTACTACGATGAAATCTTTGCCGTAAACATTGGCGAAAATTCTACCATCAATGTACTCAAGCTCATTTAGCTGGGACACTGCTCCCTGGTTGTCGTACACCTCGATTTCTCCCGTCTCGGAAAAAGTTTCCGGGTCCATTTTGTAAAGAATTTCTGAACCGTTACTCATCCAGAGAAAATTACCATCCCAGGTCAGTCCCCAACCTTCGTCAATAGGATACTGGACTTTTTTCAGGAGCTGAAAGGTATTTTTGTCATATAAAAATCCCATTTTGTTCTTCCAGCTGAGCTGAAGTATTTTTCCGTCGAAAACGGCCAGACCTTCGCCAAAAACGTCATCAGGAAGATTAAGTGACTGCTGAATTTCGCCTGTGGTAAGCGCTACTTTCCGCAGGCTTGATCGCCTGTACTGTCCGGTGCTTTCATAGAGAAACCCGTCTTCATAATACAAACCCTGGGTATAAGCAAGACTGTCATGAGGGAATTTCCTGACCACTTCAGCTTTTATCTCTGAGGGAGGGGCAGAGGGTAAGATAATAATCATAACCTGAGCCGAGCCTGTAATCGTTCCGTTTTTGAAACTTCTTACGTACAGCCGGTTTTTCCCAAACCGTGTATTTCCGGCATGCCAGGTATGTATTATCGAAGGCCCTTTGCCGTTGGCAAGGAGGATGTTCCCCTGCAACAGCTGAAGGCTGTCACACCCCACGGATCCTGTATCGGCTACTGCTTTAATGGTAACCTTTTCATTTTCCGTGAATCGGGTTCCTGAAAGTGGCTCCAGTATGGAAATTCTTGCGGCATGTTTCTGGTTTTGTTCTTCTTTAGGGACAACTCGTGATGGCCCGTCGTGACATGAATTTAAAAACGGAAGCAGCAAAAATGCTGCAAGAAATTGAACGCGACTGATCATAAACAGCGAATATAGGTTTACCATTTGCTTAGCCTGAGAAGAATCTTTTTCCATAAAGACAACGGCTGATAAGGGTACTCTGTCTTATTGTGGTTATCATTTCCCGTAATGATCTGCCATGCCTCACCCCAGCCCGGGAATCCACCCAGGTTGCGGTCATCAATAAAAATATCAGCATCGATTTTCCTTGAAACAGTATCATCGAATACTTCTTCAGGAAAACTTTTATTGATAGCATAGAATTCAATACCATGCTTACGGCAGAATTCAACAGCTTCTTCGAGCTGTTTGCCTGTACGGAAGGTCCAGAGTATGAGTTGATGCCCCTGTCGCTGAAGTTCCCTGAGGGTGCGGAAGGCAAAAATCTTCTCCCTTCCGATGTCGGGGAATTTGTTCTCTACGATTGTTCCGTCAAAATCTACTGCGATCTTCATAAATCGAATGTCTTTCAGGGCACTAAAATACGAAAAATCCGATGGTTCTGAGGCGTTTGGAAGATAGTAAAATAAGAGAGAACAATTTTCGAGTAGATTATGCTTTACAGTTCGAACAATTCAAAATCCGGGAAGCAGATGATTCAGAAAAGCCCGTCGATTGAAAGATACCTTTCCCCGGTATCGTAGCAGAAGGTAAGGATACGGGCGCCTTTGCTCAGGTCTTTCAGCTTTTTATTGACTGCAGCAAGGGATGCTCCCGATGAAATGCCGATAAAAATTCCTTCCTCGCGGGCAGCACGCCGGGCAAAATCATAAGCTTCCTCTTTTGATACAGTGATAACTCCATCAAGAATATCCCGGTGGAGATTCTGTGGGATGAATCCTGCTCCAATACCCTGAATGGGATGGGGAGCAGGTGAACCTCCGCTGATCACGGGTGATAATTCAGGTTCAACCGCAAAGACCTTTAAAGAAGGGAATTTGCTTTTTAGAACTTCTCCGACTCCTGTAATGTGACCTCCGGTTCCGACTCCTGTAATGAGCACATCAAACCCATCAGGGAAATCTGCCAGAATTTCTCGGGCAGTGGTTTCTTTATGGATGCGGATATTGGATTCATTGTCAAATTGAGAAGGAATCCATGCACCAGGAATGGTTAGCGCCAGTTCTTTTGCCCGGGCTATGGCTCCCGGCATTCCTTTTTCCCGGGGTGTTAGTTCAAATTCCGCACCATAAACAGCCATAATACGTCTTCGTTCCACTGACATGGATTCTGGCATCACCAGAATAATTCGGTATCCTTTTACGGCCGCAACCATGGCCAATCCTATTCCAGTATTGCCTGAAGTTGGTTCAATAATCACCGAACCGGGACCTAAGATGCCTTTCTTTTCTGCATCTTCTACCATGGATAGTGCAATTCGGTCTTTGATGCTACCTCCAGGATTTGCTCTTTCCAGTTTCATCCATATTTCATAATCTTTATCGAAAAGCCGGTTGATTCGTACATGGGGGGTGTTGCCTATGGTTTCAAGTATGGTTTTTGCTTTCATAATGGTTCCATATTAGTAAATTATTCTTTCTTCCAGTTAAGTTTAAACGGATCATCAGATATCTCCTGATTTCAAAGCTTTGTGATTCCTGATCGCATTGCACTAAAAAAAATATGTCTAACACAAAAAAATTCTGTTATTTCCTGTAGCAATTCGTCAGGAATTCTATGGCAAAACAAATGTTTCAGCGTGTATCGGCTTCCGGAAGCCGATACAACAAATGACTGAAAAACAAGGGAAATATTTAGTCAACATAAAATTCGTCATATGACATAATTTAAAATAAGGTTTTCATCAGATAACCCAGTCCATAGGTTCAGAGAATCCCTTCTGGTTACGGTACATAACTTTGGGTTTTCTGTATACCACCGTATACGGATCGACACTTGAGGTAAGCCAGA
>CAZJQN010000104.1:0-11978 GCA_964548125.1 uncultured Bacteroidales bacterium
TTTTGTAATGCCGGGACCAGAAGAAATATTATGCAGACACCCGGTAAAAAATTCAAGGATAAAAGATTATTCAATGGTTATATCGCTCTCCAATTCATTTGTTACCTGAAAGAAAATCGCCCCATTACCATCAACTTTTAATACCGCAGAACCCATTATGAGCCATAAAAAAGAACATGTCTTAACCCTCCAATTGGCCAGATAAAAAAGAATGAAAAGTTTATTACAGTAAATTATTGGGAAACATGAAAAGTGCATGTCAGGAATCAAAAGAATAATAGAAAAAAGAAGGCATGTCATGGGGATAGAAGTCAGCTTGGAAGTTTTGGCATGCTTTTTTCGCTCTTTGTCATCCTTTTTAGTATCCTTTTAAATACTCTCCTTGCCTCCCTCTGTCATGCGTGATTAAGAAAAAACCGAATTGCAGACATATTAAGTCAATTATATGGTGAATTCATTCAACATGCCATGCACATTAGAAAATACATATTGTTCCCGGGGGACCGCCTTCACTTCGTTTTAGCAGGGCTAAATTCCGGATTCGGAAGAGGCATACTTGCCTTGACATTTTTTCTCCAGTTAACAAGCAGTTCATGCAATTCATGGGCCTTTTGCTTCATCTTCGGGGATAAATCCTTTGATTCAGAAATATCCTCTTTCAGATTGTATAACTCCAGTTTACCTGTTTCATAATTTTCAACCAGTTTATAATCTCCTGATCTTACTGCTCCTGAGGGCCGTCCCATTTGATTTGAAAAGTGAGGATAATGCCAGAACAAAGGTCTGTTACCGTCAGTTTTACCTTTACCGAGTAGAAGAGGCAAAATACTAATGCCGTCAATATTATCGGGCAGATTTCTTATTCCGGCAATCTCGCTGATTGTCGGAAAATAATCGATGGAACTGAAATACTCATCCGAAACTCTTCCCGGTACTATTTTCCCTTGCCAGCTTACAATAGCAGGTACTCTGATTCCCCCTTCATAAACATGACCTTTCCATGCACGCAACGGAAGATTGGATGTGGGTGTCGGACCCAGCTCATCCATACCAAGTCCGCCGTTATCGCTTGTAAAAAATATCACTGTATTTTCCATCAGATTGTTTTCCTTCAGAAATTTCATTATTCGTCCCACTCCGTCATCAATACTTTCCACCATTGCCGCATAGTAGGGATTATACTTTTCGTCAGCCTGTGCATATTTCCGGAAATATTTCATTAGCTTATCCGGCCGGGGCACAATAACCACATGAGGGGCTGAATATGCAAGGTAGAGGAAAAAAGGTCTGTCTTTATTCTGAGTAAGAAATTCAATCGAATAATCCGTTAATTTATCGGTCAGGTAATCTGATCCCTTATCGGTGAATTCTTTCCGGTAAGAGTCTTCGTAGATTGAATAGTTATAATAATCAAGTCCGTTCTTCCCGATCATTCTCGTATAATCGAATCCCTGGTTCCATGGGGCAATTGAATCATGATTTCCGAGGTGCCATTTGCCAATCATTGCCGTTGTATATCCGGCTTCTTTTAATAATTCCGCCACCGTAACCTCGCGTGCTTCGAGGTAAGGTTTCCATGGAGCCGGAAGAACAGGTGATGCGGGATCAGTACGGTTGCCGACTAAGAAATTGGTCAGTTGTAGTCTTGCAGGATACTTTCCGGTCAATATCGATGCCCTTGTAGGTGAACTGACCGGGCATGCAGCATACGACTGGGTAAAAAGGATACCGCTTCGGGCAAGTGAATCTATATTAGGTGTTTCGGTATATTTATTCCCGTAACAACCAAGATCCTTCCATCCCATGTCGTCGGTGAGGATAAATACAATGTTAGGCTTCTGCTGAGCGATAACCGAAGTACCAGCGAGAAAAAACGGAAAAAGATTCTGAAGTGTTTTCATTTATCTGAATTATGAGACTTTATTCATCCATAAATCTTCTTCCGTGTTTAAAATCCTTGATGCATCGGGGCAGGTTTAAAAGACAAACTCCCGATTCTTCAGTTTGCCAACCACTAATACACTATTCGGGTAAAATAACCCATTATCATCCTTTGTCATTCTTGCATGCAAATTGTTCATCATTTACTATATCATACAGTGTTGTGCCTGAAAGGAAAGTGAGAATGCGATTATTCAATCCCTGCCATACTTTTCTTGCTTTGCAGCATTCACTTAATTCACAGATCTTTGGATTATTAATGCACTCCTGCAGATCATCTGTAGTACTAAAGGCTCTTTCAATATCGAGCAGACTGATCTCCTTTGGATCCCTTCCAAGATAGTAACCATTCTTCAGGCCAGGTCTTACAATTAGTTTTGCAACTTTCAAGGAATTAATTATGTGATCAAGATATTTAAACGAAATTTTCTGACGGAAAGCTATGTCTTTCTGAAAAACACCCTTCCCGTCCTGATTATTCATGGCAATATCAATCATGACACGTAAACCGTATCTGACTTTGGTATTAAACCGCATTAATTAATTTTTAAAAATTTCTTTTCAAAGCAAAAGTAATCATAATTGTGTCATGTAATTCGCAAATATCTCCGAATCTGTGTGGAGGCACCAGTCCCAGTTTTTTCCAGTTTATAGATGTTATTCCGTGGAAAACTGATACATTCTTCCGTGCTTCCTGTACATTCTCTGGTATCACCAAAGTCTGAATCGTTTTTCCTGCCATGTTAATCTCCACCGGAAAAGGATCAACCTTTTCCTTCAACGAGGGAATCAGGACGTTAATTTCAGGATAATCCTTCCCTCTGATCATCTCAAAAAAATCTCTTTCAATAAGCCAGAAACTGGCTTTAAATGAAGATACAGGGATTACAAGTCTCCACATGTTATCCCTGGGTACATAAATGAAATTTTCAGGAACAATTCTGGCATCGAGCCTGAAAGAAGTACATCCTGTCTCTCCAAGGACAGACACAGTCCCGCTCCAATTATTCTCAGGATTTGAAGGTACTGCCTGAGGAGAGACAGGATGTATTGCAGATATTTCTAATAGTAAAAAGAATAGTAACACTAAAGGAAAGTGTCTGACACGAATTTTGCTGCTTCTCTGTACCGAAAACATGTTACATCTGGCGTTTAAACTCCAACTTCGTGTCAAACCTGTCCAGGTCAGAAACTTACGGTAGCCTCGAACATGACTCCGCTAAAGCCGGCATCCGGACCGAAAGTACTAACGAACTCCTTGTAATTCTGTTTAACATATTCCAGTTTTACCAGAGTCGATTTCAGAAGGAACCATCCAGCGCCCAGCTGTATTCTGTCAACAGTCTGATCTTTGCTCGAAGAATTCCCAGCGTCAGTGTTCCCTCTCACCAGATTGTAACGCCCTCCCAGGAAAAAGTTATCGTCTTTTCCGAACCTGTAAAGTGCTTCTGCTGCAATCTGGTTAAATCTGAACTCCTTGGAGGACGGATAAAGTCCTGTCGCATTTTCAAACGTTCCGAAGAATTCAAAACCATAGATTCTGCTGAACAGGTTTACCATATATGCGTTGGTTTTGGTAGCCGTACCCGGAGTAAAATAGGTATTCAGATGGTTGGACTTAATGTCAACAGCAGTGGCACCTGCCTTTTGCAAATTCATAACAAGATAATACCTGGAACCTGTTCTGTCTCCAAAATACAGGGTACTCCGGTGGTTTGACTCCGGCATATGGTATCCGCTGACAGTGAGCCGTGCCCGGATTTTATCACTAAAAGCTTTGTCATACCCGGCTTTCCAATAAAAACCAAGTTCCTTATGGGCATCATAGGCAGTAAATGTGTTATTGGAATACAAGGTCAAATCCTGCCTCAACTGACCGGTAGAAGTCGCAGCCATCAACAGAAGTCCGTTATTCCGGTACATTACCTCCATAGCCGGAGCGGTGGTAAAAGCATCCATAATATAATTGCCCACAAATGGATTGTGAATTACGTTCCCGTTATCTGACCTCCTGAAGTGGGCATCTCCGTAATTGAGTTCCATATCCCCAACCCAGATTGTGACTTTGTTCATAATTCTGTCCACAAAATCAGATTTAATAAATGGTAACTCATCAAGAACAATATATCCCCCTTTCACCCAGGCTTCATTATGATGCCGCGCCGACAGGTAGGTCTGCAGATTGAGTTTTACGCCCCTTGCCAGATCAACATCCAGATTGAAGTTGGCTGTGGGAAGATTGAATCCGGTTCCTAAAGGAATCAAAGCACTATCTGCATGATGGTCTATACCCTGATATTGCAAGGCGAAGTCACCTCCAACCTTAACCTTTACCTCAGTAAACTCGTCTCCATCTATCTGTGGTGGTTCAAATTGAGCATATAACGAAGTTGCCAGGGCAACCAATAAAACAGTAAACAAACCTTTTTTCATATGTCTCCATTTTTAAGTTAATAAATCATTATCCTTTAAATTTGGGTAAGTTCAAACGTAAATGAAACCTTTACTTCTTTTCCGGTTTTCAGAGTTCCAAATAGCGCTGTGGGCGGTTTAACGTCATATTGCGTCATGTCAATCGTATAAGTACCGCTCAGGGTAATTTTCGAATCAGAGCCAACCATACCGCTTACTTTAATTTCAACATCCTTCATTACTCCGGCAATCTGAAGCTTTCCTTTAATAGTACCTTTGACAGAATTTCCCGAGACAGGCAATGTGACTTCACCAGCCGTAAACCGGATAGTTGAAAATGTACCTGCTTTCAGAGCTTCCCTTGCTTTCCCGTCCATCACCGAATTTCCGCTTTCAATGCGGTTTACCGGAACGATTAGATCAACATTATTCAGTACAATCTGACTACCGGAAAACAATATGGTTTGCTGGCTCTTTACTTCCTTAACCTGCATTTCCCAATCGTGCAGGTTGGAGGTCCCATAAATCGTTACTTCAGCCTTTGTCAATTTCCAGGGTGAAACTGCTGTAACAGCAAAGCTGGTAAAAGCCAGATGAAGAAAAATCCAGATATTCAATAAAAAATATTTCATTGTATTGATTTTAAATTATTTATTTACTATATATACTATCTTTATAGTAGTATTATATTCGATGCAAATGTATTGTTTTTTTTATAACAGAAAAAATTTTTTTCAGAATGGGTGAATACGCAAATTTTTTAATCCATCAGGAGGCGTACTAACTAACAAATATGCCTCAGATCCACGAAAACACTGGCTGTATTGATGAAATCGCGTTTCCTGTTATTAGTGAATCTGATACATATGACTTTTAATTAGTTTATGGATTTATGTACCTCATAATAATTAACTAATTATCAATCGGTTGAAAGTTGCAGTCAATAATAGGTTAAACGGGTACAGGGTATTTACCAGTCCCAAATGGTTCCGTCATCTCTCCTGTTAATGGGCAGAAAAGCCGGTATGTATGGAAATTTATCGGCCAGTTTACGGTTAATGTCCACTCCCAGACCCGGAACATCGCCGGGGTGCATATAACCGTCTTTAAAAGAATAGGAATGCGGAAAAACTTCATCCACAAGTGGTTCATGCGGCATGTGTTCCTGGATGCCAAAATTGTGGAGTGACAGATCTAGATGAAGCGAGGCGGCTATGGAAACGGGCGAAAGATCGGTGGCCCCATGAAATCCTGTCCGTACATTGTATATTTCTGCAAGATGTGCTGTTTTGAGAAGGTGAGTAATTCCTCCTCCGTGAAGGACTGTCATTCGCAGATAGTCTATCAGCTGATCCGTAATGAGATGATGACAATCGTAAACCGAATTGAATATCTCTCCCACGGCAATGGGAGTAGTTGTGTGTTGCCGGATCAGCCGGAATGATTCCTGAAGTTCTTCTGAAATCGGATCTTCAAGCCAGAAAAGATGAAAAGGTTCCAATTCCTTGCCCAGTCTGGCCGCTTCGACAGGAGTGAGCCTATGGTGCGCATCGTGCAGAAGCAATATATCCTCTCCAAATTTCTTTCTTACCATCTCAAAAAGTCGGGGTACAAAGGAAAGGTATTTCTCTGTATTCCATTCGTATTCGTGAGGAATTCCAGGAGCTGCCGGTTCGTATTTTTCTCCTTTTTTTGCCACACCATATGTTCCGCTCATGCCGGGAATACCTGATTGTACCCTGATGGCTTTGTATCCCATTTCCATATGCTTTTCCACCTCTTCAAGAGTATGATGAGCGTCAATCCCATTGGCATGGCAGTACACCAGTACCCTTTCACGGCTTTTACCTCCAAGAAGCTGGTAGAGAGGAACATTCAGGGCCTTGGCTTTCAGATCCCAGAGAGCCATATCAACGGCGGCTATTGCTGTCATGGTAACCGGGCCGCGTTTCCAGTAAGCCCCTTTATAAAGATACTGCCATATATCTTCTGTGTCGAAGACATTTCGGCCTGTAATACATGGAATTACATGTTCCTTCAGATAGGAAACTACAGCCATTTCTCTTCCGTTGAGCGTGGCGTCGCCCAGTCCGTAAATACCCTGATCGGTATATATAATCAGCGTTACAAAATTCCTTGTAGGAGAACAAACCACAATTTCAGCACGAGTAATTTTCATAGACTTTGATTAAAATCCGATGGAATTGCCACCGTCAACATAAAGAATTGTTCCAGTCAGATAGGATGCTTCGTCAGAAGCGAGGAACAAAGCGGCATTAGCCACATCTTCAGGTAACCCGAGCTTCCCCATAGGCGTTCGGGAAAGTACTTTGCGCTCTCTTTCCGAGTCATTCCTGAAGGCATTTTCTGACATAGAAGTTTTGATAAAACCGGGAGCTATGCAGTTAACCCGTATTCCGTGAGGTGATAATTCCACAGCCATAGCTCGTGTCATTCCTTCAACTGCAGATTTGGCTGCCGTATAGGCAATAACTTCAGGGATGCCATATTTTGCTGCCATGGAACTGATATTAATTATGGATCCTGATTTCTGCCGTATCATAACTTTTGCAGTTTCTCGCGAAAGGGCAAAAACTACCGTTTCGTTGGTATGAATCACTTTCATGAATTCCTCATCAGTCACTTTCAGAAGTGGCTTTTTCAGATGAACCCCGGCATTGTTGATCAGAACATCAATTTTACCGAACCTTTGAATAATTTCCTTTACCAGGTCAGGCAGTTTGTTGAGTTCTGTCAGGTCGCACAGAATGCTTTCGGCACCCTGACCAAGCTCTTTTATTGCAGCAGCAGCTTTGCTTTTGTTTCTATCAACTATGATCGTCCTGTATCCGCTTTT
Source organism: uncultured Bacteroidales bacterium (assembly GCA_964548125.1). Lineage (GTDB taxonomy): Bacteria > Bacteroidota > Bacteroidia > Bacteroidales > JAAYUG01 > JAAYUG01. The sequence goes on from CAZJQN010000104.1 coordinate 7,211, forward strand.
AACAAATTTACCAGCCATAGCAAAGCCTAACCCCGTGGCTCCTCCGGTAATTACAACTACCCTCCTGTTGTTGGTTTCCATAGAATTTTCCTGTTAATTGCCCGGTACATAATAAAAACGCAGGTTCTGATAATATTCCAGCGTGTGCTCCGGTGGAGGACAAAAGGCAGGGAGTGGCTGTCGTGAAAAAGTCTGAAAATAAAGAATACAGGCATCACGCCACCATATTGCCTCCTGAACCTGAATTCCGAGAAGCATTTTTACCGCCTTAAAACGTTCCCGGTCAACATATTTTTCAACCGAATCCCAGATTTCCTGCATCTGTTTCACTGCATCAACTCCCCGGCAGTACCTGAAACAAAGCTCATCCCAGAGTGTCCGGCCTGAGGCTAATATTTTGTTCCAGGAAACATGATGAAACCACAGCAGATATTTTTCGGGACAACGTTCAGGATCTGCAAATTCTTCCCGGAGAGGAGAATAATACTGGCTCACTGCATTACTACCCTTGGGGCTTTTGTCAAAGCCCAAGCCCACAGAATCAGCCCTGTGGTAATACACTGAAGTCCAGTCACCTCTGGGTGCATCTTTTATCCAGGGTGCAGGACCGTAATGATGACTATACCCCATAATATGATGCAGACCGATGGGGGTCATATAGTCCACAGCCGCTTCCCGTGAAGCGAGCATCATTTTCCTTGCAGACTGAATAAACGCAGACTGGCTGGAAAAGGTCATACACAGCCATTCGTCAGCCACTGTTCCCGAAGCAATGTCGGGATCCCAGGCAAAACGGCCAAAGGCATACCAATTGGACTGTGCAAAAAGATGACCGCACCAGTTGATGTCGTTTCCTATATTGGCTACTCCTGCTATACCAGTCAATAGCTGGCGACCGCATTTCCCTTTAAGAATGTCAGCAACAGAAGATCCTTTGCCGCAGGCATAAGTCTCTGATTGCAAAACCTCTTCAAAAAGCGGTCCCAAAAAAACAAGATGAGTTCCCTGCCCAAGATATTCCTGGGTTATCTGAAATTCCATCATTAGAGAAGTGTTGGGCATAGCGCCGAAAAGAGGGTGAAACGGTTCACGCGGCTGAAAGTCAATCGGACCGTTTTTTACCTGAACCAGCACATTCCTTCGGAACGCACCGTCCAGCGGCTTGAATTCATGATATGCCTGTTTGGCCCTATCATCGTTTTTGGTATTCTTATAAACAAAAGCCCTCCACATAATCACCCCTCCGTATGGTGCCAAAACATCCGCCAGCATATTAGCTCCGTCAGCATGCGAGCGACCGTAATCTTGCGGGCCCGGCTGACCCTCTGAATTTGCTTTCACCAAAAAACCACCAAAGTCAGGAATTAAACGATAGATTTCATCAGCTTTCTTCTTCCACCAATCCCGCACTGTAGAATCCAGCGGGTCGGCTGTCGGTAACCCACCCATCTCAACAGGAGCACTAAACCTGACGGAAAGAAAAACCTTGATTCCATAAGGACGAAAAACATCGGCCAGTGCTTTTACTTTCAATAAATATTCCGGAGTAAGAAAGATATTGTTAGCATTAACATTGTTCAAAACAGTTCCATTGATGCCTATAGAAGCATTAGCGCGGGCATAATCTATGTACCGCTGATCGATATAACCGGGAAGCCTGTGCCAGTCCCATAAAGAAAGACCTGCATAGCCCCTTTCAACACGGCGGTCTGGATTGTCCCAATGATTAAGTACCCGCAATTGAAGAGAGGGTACTGATATTATGTCTAGCACCGATATATTCTGACGCGTCTGCAGGAGTCTGAGAAAATGAAAAACTCCATACAGAACCCCTGTTTCTGTATTTGCCGTAATCAGGACGCATTTTTTTCTGTTAATGAAACGTGTTTGGATAAGGTATCCTTCACTCCCGAGAGTTTCGGCAATCTGCGCAGACACATGACGGGCAATGTCAGGATGTGAATTGATTGTTCCAACAAGTAGTGTTCCGCTTTTTGTTACCCGGTCGGACAAAGGGATCGAAATGTCTAACATACCGGATATCCCCTGTTTCAGTTCCTCGAAAGCAACCCTGCCCGTTTCGGATGTCGTGGGAAAAACAATATACCTTATCTCCGATACATAATGCTTTCTCACACCAGGGTCTTCTATCCGGTCGTACCGCAACCAAAGCCTATATCCATCTTCAGCTTTTACATGGGGAAAAACCAGTATGGAGAAACCCATGAGGAATAGCAGAAGGACCCTCCTGGACTCCGTTTTATAAAATTGATTCCATCTAACAGAATGTTTCCGCATGATGTTTCTCTTTTCAGCTCCAAAAATATGCCAATTATGGCAATTTTGCAACCGATTGCATTTCAAACTTTGATTTACCCCTCATTTTAATACGTTAATATCTCATTGTTAATAACTTTATTTTTGCAATTGATTGCATTTAATAAAATATTTGTATTTTTACTTCTACTTGTTCAGCAGAATTGCACCGGGTAAGTTTTTTCAGGTTGGTTTTAGTTAGGCTGACTTAGGTTGGTAAAAGCTGTCTGATGCCATTTCAGACAGCTTTTTTCATTCTTTTCTTATTTCTGCCACATAGCCTCCACCAGGGGCAAAGAAAATTTCCAGTGTATTGTTGCGACTTACTGTTTGGGTTGTGATTCTGTAATCACCTGCATGCCGGTGGGCATTAAGCCCATCCTGAAAAATACGGGCTGTATAATTCCCTTCACCAAGAAAAGAAAGACTAACTGATAGTGATCTTCCCCGGCTATTATTCATTCCTGCTAGATACCATGTTTCACCTTTTCGTCGGGCCACAACAGCGTATTCATTTACTTTGGCCAAGGGGACCACTGTCTCATCCCAGGTGGTCGGAATACTGGCAATCAATCGTATGCAGGCATCATCATGAGCAAGGTCAACAGGTGAACCGGCAATAACCTGAAAAGGAGAAGCGTAGATAATATATTTGGCTAATTCAGCGCATCGGGTTCCCATGGCCATAGGATGAGAACCAACCACACGATACGACTCCCTGGTGGCATTGGGAAGCACCAGGGGTTCATAATCAAACGGACCGGAAAGGCCTCTGATAAAAGCTACGGCGAGGTTGTGCTCGGGCGTTGCCCAACTACTCCATTTGTTATATTCCGAACCAAGCACAGCCTCTCTGGTAAGGACATTAGGCCAGGTGCGTTCAAAGCCTGACGAAGGAAATACTCCGTGAAACATCAGCATCAATTTTCGCTTGGCGGCCGAAGCAGCAATTTCCTCCAGTTCTTTCACTGTAAGCTGATCGTTGCGGTTAAAAAAATCCACCATCAGGCCTGCAGCGCCCCATCTCTGAAATGAATCGAGCACCGCTTCGCGGTTCCGGCTTAAAGCAAGGGCTTCGGTCCACAACCATAACCCGACTTTTTTTTCACGTGCATAGGCAAAAAGTTCAGGCATATTCATTGTCGGAATCGGAATGAGAATGTCTCGCATGGCATTCCATTCGGGTTCTATCATAATGTATTCAACACCATACCTGGAGGCAAAATCAATATAGTACTTATAACTTTCCGTATTGTTACCCGACACAAAATCAACCCCGTAGAGGATTCCGTCAATTATCCAGTTGTCCATCGCCTTCCCCGGACGGATCCAGTCAGTTTCCTTGATTTTTTGCGGCGAAGCAAGGCTCCAGACCAGGTCATTGCTCAGCAAAATTCCATCATCGGGAGCAATAACCAGTATTCTCCACGGGAAAGCCCTGCTTCCCCATATCCTGGCTATCCAGGGATGACGCTTCTCCACTGCCCTAAGCTGATACAGGTCTCCTTCAACCACAGTTTGCTCCGGGAGCGCGGGAAATACTCCCTTCAAAATCCCTTTTAGGTCCGAATCGCCGGTGAGGAACATCCCCGGATAGTCGGTTACATTCGATTCCGCAATTCCAATCTTCATTCCATTGGATTTCACAATGAGCGCCGGAGCCGGACCTAATGTGTCGGGCAGAACATCCTTTACTGCATACAGCCGATAAACACATTCAAACGAAGTATTAAACCGGTCTTCCCTCGGCCAGTCTGTCATACAGGGAAACCAGACGGAATCGTTTTCACTGCAGGCAACCGTTACAGTTTCATTCCTTACGTAAACACTATCTTTCACTGCAGTTTTAAATCGCCATGCAATTCCTTCGTTATAAGCGCGAAAAACAATACTGTGCCCTCCCCTGAAATACAGGGTTATTTCATTGGCATGATGATGGATCAGACGTCGCTTCTGGGCAATTGACGGTGTAATCCTTTCATCTATGACCTTCCGTTCAGCTTTCACAACAGGCGTGTTCCTGCCGAGAACAAGCCTGCCCAGATCCAGGGCAACAGCCGATGGCTGAATAAGAAGGGTATTGTTATATAAAACCTGATAACGAAGGGTGGAATCATTTTCAATGATAACCTGTACTTTTCTGTCAGGCGACAAAACCACCCACTCATGTACTCCACTCCCGTGAAGGCATAACGATTGAAAACATACTGCGAAAAAAAGTAAAAACCGGTTCATGATGGATCTCAAATTTGAAATTATCAAATATAAACCCAATTTAAACATTAGAAGCTCTTGAAAAGAGCAAACTAATGAATTAGTCCCGATTTGGAAAAACCAACTTTCAGGTGAACTGAACCCAATTCGTCAATTTAAAAAATCAATTGACGAATCGACTAACAAAATGTAAGATTTTGATAAGTCGGGGTTACCTCGATAAGTCAATAGAAACAAG
>CAZJQN010000105.1:0-11674 GCA_964548125.1 uncultured Bacteroidales bacterium
TTGAATTATAGCAAAACTATTTTTAGAGGAGATTAGTCAATAGAAACACAATAAACATTTAAACAACTTGTTTCTATTGACTTATCAAGGCAACCCCGACTTATCAAAATCTTTCATTTTGTTAGTCGATGGACTCAATTGACGAATTGGGTTGAATAAATTCCAGGTAATTTTCTGTAACCGAACAGTAAATATTGCGTCAAATACATGCAAACAATTAAATCTTATTACAATGGAAGTAGCACCGGTACTTATTGTTCTGGCTTTTTTTGCCACGGTCTTTGGATGGGTTTATGTGTATTACACTACGCGGCACAGAGAAAGGATGGCTTTGATAGAAAAAGGAGCTGATGCAAGCATCTTTTCCGGAAAGAATACTTCTTTCTTTGGCCCGCTTGCAACTCTTAAACTGGGTATGTTTCTTACCGGAATTGCTGTTGGAATTCTTGCCGGCAGTCTCCTGACAATGTATACCAGTATAGACGAGGGTATTGCACATATATCCATGATTTTCCTCTTTGGCGGTCTATCGCTTGTACTTTTCTACCTCTACGCCAAAAACAAAGAAAAGTAGGATGCATAGACTTCGTCTCACAACTTTCTGAACAACCCAAAGTTTTTCAGAAAGTTGTTTTTTTTCACACTTTAATTATCCGAAATAAAATTCACCATGCGGGTAATTGCTCTCCGGCATACCGGACAGAAGCCATCATTCACCACTCCCCGCATGGAACAGTTTATCCAAGGCCGATAAATTCCTTTTGCCATATATCCGCCACCCTCAAAAACACCAATTGTGTTCTTATACTGATCAGAAGGCGGTGTCGGAACAGGGGTATGCGGCTCCAGCATGTCTTTCCATTTTGTTTCAAAATGAACCAGAGTAGTGATATTTGGTTCCCATGGTTCCTTTTTCAGGTTATAAAAGCCCTCATAGGCCACCTCCGAATCAAAGTACTCATCTGCCAGACCGGCAAATGCATGACCAAGTTCATGACAGAAAACAAAATAAGAAGATTTGTTGTCAGCGGTGCAGACGGTGTAAAAATTATAAATTCCTCCTCCCCCGTATTTTGTGGTATTAACCAGCACGCAAACCGCGTCGTACGGAACTACGGCAGCCACATCATGCATCTTCCAGATATTCTTAACGGATAGATACCTTTCCGTACCAAATGTATAAAAATGGGTATCAAAAAGGGTTCGCCTCCAGATGGAATCACCCGGAACATCAGTACCTGATTCATCAGAAGGTGCAAAAACATAGCGGATTCGTATCTTATCCCGTAATTCCCTATAAGGAGCCCAGGAGAGCAAATTATCAGCAAATCGCGACGCATCTTTAATAAATTTATCCTTTTCGCTCGATGTATATCCTTCGGGCAGAATCACTAAATCCAGGGTATTTTCAGCAAGCCCTTCACCGGTTATTGTTCCTGAAGAATAGGCGGGCAGCTGATCCCGGATAATGGCCGGTGAACCCGGATCGACAACCGTTGAAAACAAAGGCTGGAACTCCTGTTCCTTATCGCGCTGATAAAGAACCACCTTCACCTTTTCCCTTGGAAACGGTAATATAACGCTTTCTTCAAAAGCGAAAACCTCAGTCCTTGACTGAGGAGTAGTTAACCATTCATTAAACAATGTAGAAAATCCACGGCTGTACAACAATTCATTCGTATTTAAATCAAACATTTTCACCATACATTCACCGTAATTGAACGTATCGATGAGGTTTTTCAAAGGTCCACCCCAGAAAGGCTCTTCGATGAGCCGGTACAATGAAATTTCCGTTTTCCCGGACGAACCTGAATGAATATAATCCATTCGCAGTGTCCGGCGCAGAAACCGTGCATCAAAGTTCTGGGCTGCAACAACCGAAAAAAACAGGATTCCGCAGAGGAAAGCCGCTATTCTTGGCCAGGGTATACTTTTCATAAGGTATTTACATAGTTAGTTAATATTCATTCCTTTACCTGTAGCGCAAACCAAATCCAAACGGGAAGAGCGGATTTTCCGAATCATACGGAAGATCCTCCTTCTGATTCCTGACAGCATCCATTGAAGAGGGCAATTCAAAGGGTAGTTTCCCCTCTGGTTGGAATTTGCCAAAAATCACATCCATTACAGCCTCATCATTCGCACCAAAGTCAGCCAGGAGAGCCACAGCATCAGCTGCAATTTCAGGAATTACAGCCGGCCGGTCAAGATAGATGTCAACAATGGTAGGTACCTTGTTCAGTAACCTGAGGATTTCTTCCTTTTGTTTTCCCTTAAAATCAAGATCACCATGATGAAACATCTGTTCAAGAAAACCTTTGCGCGGTTCATAAGGTGCATCGAGGCGAAGAATTGCTATATCGGCCTTTTGGGGATCATTCACCACCTCAGCATAACGAGAAGCCACATCAGGATTAATGTTTCGTACATAAATTTTCAGTTTACCTTTCAGGGGAAGAATGTTGTCTTCTCCTACAGTATCGTTTTTCAGAAGGGTGATTGCTTTTCGCTGGGAAAGTTCAGCCCATCTGCGAAATTCTTCATTCCCGACAATCTCGGAAGCTTTTTCCACATCCACAAAAGGTTTATCGAACAAGCCCAGCTGAAATTTCATTCTCAGGAGGCGTCTTACGGAACTGTCGATACGTTCTTCGCTGATTTTGCCTTCCTTCACCAGCTTGACCAGAATTTCGGGAATTGCCTCACCGCCAAACTGATCCACTCCAGCTTCAATCACTTTCAACATACGTTCTTCGACTGTTTTATTCATCATGCCATGGGCTCTGGCAGGCAGTATGGTAATACCAAAAGCTTTGGAATCGGTAAGAAGACCCCAATCGGTGCAGACAATGCCGTTAAAATGGTAGGTATTTCTGAGCAATCCCGTAATGATATCCTTGTTGAATCCCATACCAACATCTTCCGAAGTCTGGCCAACAGGAATACCATAATACGGCATAATTTCAGCTGTTCCTGCCCTGAAAGCGGCCTCGAAGGGGATCAAATGGTATTTGAAATTATTTCCGGGATACACCTGTCCTTTGGTGAACTGAAAATGCGGATCAAGCCCTTCTTTCTGAGGTCCGCCCCCGCTAAAGTGTTTGGTCATGCAGGCTACGCTACACGGACCGATACTATCGCCCTGAAAACCTTTGATATAAGCAAACACCATGCGGGAAGCCAGGGTGGCATCCTCTCCGAAGGTTCCGTTAATACGCGACCAGCGCGGTTCGGTAGCCAGATCAGCCATTGGATGAAGAGCTACACGGATTCCAACAGCCAGGTATTCCTGTCGTGCAATATCAGCATGCTTCCAGGTCAGGAATGAATCTCCAACGGCAGCAAAGCCAATGGGTTCGCACCACTGTGAAAAGGCCCCTGCCGGTGCTCCGGCCAGAAAATTCTTTGTATAGGCATTCCTTGGGTCAGAAGCGATGGTCACAGGAATCCCCAAACGGGTGCGCTCAGCCAGTTTCTGTAAACGATTATACCAGACTGCCATGGATCTGGGATCCATTGAGGTATAAATATTAAAATGATTCATGCGTTTTGTCAGCACCATTTCAGATGTGGGTGGCAAAGCAAATGAAAACGGATCACTGAGAGTGGGCTTTTCCAGCAAGTTTCCGTTCTTCCCCATTCCGATCATGGTAATGAACATGCATCCGGCTTTTTCTTCCAGCGTCATCTGTGCCAGAAGATCATCCGTACGCTCATCAACAGTACGTCGGCTGTCTTCATATATGTCCAATTTCCCGTTCTTGTTCAGGTCGCGGTATTGAAAACCATCATCGGAGGTCAGGAACGGCGCTTCAGGCGTCAGGTACTGATAACTCAGCTTCACGGCTCTGGAAGCTTTTGAACTGGTGTGAAATAACGTACCGGCTATAAAGAGTATCAGCACAGCCACCGCGCCCAGAATCACAAAAAGAATAATGCGCAGAAACGTTTTCATAAGGTACTGGTTAGAGTTTTATAAATATTTTTTTTCGGTATAGAAACCAGGCAGGAATAAAGATAATGCACACATAAAGAAAGGCATAAAGAGCACTGACAAATTGGGGTGGAAGACCGGGGCCGGTAAACAAGTTGAAAAAATGCATGTTCAAGCTGGCACCACCGACTTTTAGTTCATAAAACAACGGAGAAAGGATGCCGGCCAATACATAAACCGTAATCGCATTGGAGCCAAAAATAACGCCAGGTTTTACAAACCTTACATGGCCGAGTATATCAACGGTAAACATCGTAACGGCAAGAGTCATAGCAGCCAATCCGGAGGTAAACAACACAAAGGAACTTGTCCACAGATTTTTATTTATGGGAAAGAACCAACCCCAGATACGACCCAGTATGAGGCTGCCAAAACCGACACTGAATAAAATGATGATCTTGCGTTCCTGTGTCTGGTTGCTTTTCAGAAGAATTCCAGCCAATATACCTGTCATTCCTGTAACAATAGCAGGGAAAGTGCTAAGAATACCTTCCGGATCCCAGGTACCCTGCCACATAGCACCCGGCAAAAGCCGGTTATCGACCCAGGCAGCCAGATTCACACCTGGTTCGAGCATGGGAATCCCTATTCCGGGAACGGGAACAAACATCATCACAATCCAGTAAATAACAAGAACCGCGGTTCCGATGATTACCTGCCAGCGAAGTGAAACATGCAGAAACAGCATAGAACAAACAAGATACACAATCGCAATTCGCTGCAGTACACCCGTAATGCGCAATTCCGACAATTGAAACTCGGGGATAAGTCCGAGCCCATTTAGAATCAGCCCAACAGCAAAAATTTTCACAGCCCGCCAGATAATCTTCCGGTGAAGGGGTGCCATAGCCCCTGCCTGTTGTTTTCGTTTCGTCAGGCTCAGTACAATCGATACACCTACAATAAAAAGAAAAAACGGAAAAATTAGGTCTGTCGGGGTCCACCCATTCCAGCGGGCATGCTCAAGAGGAGGAAATACATGATCCCCATTTCCGGGAAAGTTCACAAGGATCATGGCCGCAATGGTAAATCCCCTGAAAGCATCGAGGCTGATGAGACGACCGGACGAATTTTCTCCCGTTTTCATGAGATGCCGATTTTCGTTGTAAATTAGAAACGAAATTTACACGTTTTTTTAATCCCCTGTTTTATGAAGAATTGTTTTTCTCTTGTTATCCCGGCCGCATTGATTTTTCTTCTTTACGGCTGCTCTGGTATTTCATCCGACCCGTTTAACAAACTCACTGTTGAATGGAAACTGTACAGTAATTCTCCCGATCAGGGTGGTACCTGTCATACAGCATTTATTTTTCACAATCGCGGTAAAAAGGAATTTACCGGTTCAGATTGGATGCTGTATTTCAACCAGATGGGAGCCATGCCGCGGAAAGACGTTCCGGCCCAGGCCGCATCGGTAGAGCACCTGGGAGGAGATTTTTACCGGCTTGTACCGGCACCCGGATTCAGGATTCCTCCAGCCGATTCGCTGATTGTGCATTGCAATATGCGGGGATGGGTCCTGAAAAAAACCGATGCGCCTTCGGGACTTTATTTCGTGATTCATCAGGGCGGCAAAGAAAAGATCCTTCCGGTACAGGATTTTTCTGTTGCAACGTTTCCTGACCCCGACAGTTTGAATCCCTTCAGAGGAATGGTAAACATGCCCGACGCCGGTTCCCTGTTCAGAGAAAATGCTTCAATAAACCAGAGCGTGGTTAATGAAGAGAAAGCATGCATAGTACCCACACCAGTTCTGCAGAAAAAACTTGAAGGAGAACTTGAAATATCGGCTTCCACAAACATCTATTACCAGAAAGGCCTGGAAAATGAAGCATCCTACCTTTCTGCCCGGCTGGAAAAAATTACTGGAGTACGGATTGGAAAAACTGAAGGTAACAAACCGGGTCCAAAATCCATTCTTCTGAGAAAGGGAAATGTACTTCCGGAGGAAAATAACCCTGAAGCTTATCATCTCACAGTATCTCCATCGGAAGGAGTTGTGCTTGAAGGAAGTAGTTCAGCAGGAGTTTTTTACGGAATTCAGAGCCTGTTAAGGTTGATTCCTCTGAATGCATTGCAAAACCGGGTAACTACCTTTCGGGTACCCGCCGTGGAAATAACAGATGCACCCAGATTTGCATACAGGGGTCTGCATTTTGACGTAGCCCGGAATTTCAGTAACAAAGAAACCATACTCAAACTAATTGACCTTCTGGCATATTATAAACTAAATACTTTGCATCTGCATCTTACCGATGACGAAGGATGGCGAATTGAAATACCTGCCCTTCCCGAACTCACATCCATCGGAAGCAAGCGGGCTCATACGCTGACGGATGCCAACTGGCTGCATCCTTCGTATGGATCAGGGCCCTATGCCGATCCGGTCCGTTCCCGGGGCACAGGGTACTATTCGACAAGAGAATTTATTGAGATTCTCCGTTATGCAACCGAAAGACATATTACTGTCATTCCCGAAATAAACTTTCCCGGTCATGCCCGTGCCGCCATCAAATCAATGGAAGCCCAGTACAGGAAACTGATGAGCCAGAATCAACCTGACAAGGCAGAAGAATTCCGACTGATCGATCCGGCAGACAGTTCAATATACTATTCAGCTCAGGCCTATAACGATAATGTAGTATGTGTGGTGCGGGAATCGGTGTATCATTTTTATGAAACAGTAGTTAAAGCGCTGGCCGAAATGTACCGTCAGGCTGGCGCCCCGTTCCGCTATATTCATACCGGCGGGGATGAAGTTCCATCAGGTGCATGGAAAAAATCTCCCATGTGTGAAGTATTTCTGGGACAGCATCCTGAAATCGGCGGACCTGAAAATCTTCAGGCTTACTTCTTTGAACGGTTGGTCAGCATCCTGAAACCGTACAATCTTATGATCGGCGGATGGGAAGAAGTAGCCCTGAAACGGGGCGGTGAAAGAGGATACATTCCTAATCCATCTCTGGCAGGACAGCAGGTTGTACCGTACGTATGGAATAGTCTGGGCGACAACCTGGATCTTGGATACAGGCTTGCCAACGCCGGTTACCCTGTAGTACTTTGCTTTGTAAAAAACTTCTATTTTGATCTTGCGTACAGTGCTGATCCAGAAGAACCCGGACTTTACTGGGGCGGATTTGTTGACGAGAAAAAGCCCTTCTTCTTAATGCCTTATGATGTATTCCGTTCAACCTTCTGGGACGATTTTGGCCGGCCGGTTGATCCTGAAAAGGCTTATGCAAAACTGGAACGACTTAAACCTGAAGCAAAGAATAATATATTGGGACTCCAGGCCGAATTATGGAGCGAAACCTTACGAAAACCGGAAATGGTTGAATACTATCTGTTGCCCAAGCTGATTTCCTTTGCCGAAAGAGCCTGGTCGCCTGCTCCTGCCTGGGAAAACATTACCGGCACTGAAGAAAGAATAGCCGGAATAATGGCCGACTGGAACAGGTTTTCAGCAAAAATAGCTTCCTGTGAGCTTCCTAGACTCGATGTTCTGGATGGTGGATTTGTCTATCGGGTACCCCCTCCAGGTGCCGTAATTGAAAACGGTATGCTGATGGCAAATACAGCATATCCAGGTTTGCAGATTCACTATACTACCGATGGAACAGAACCAGAAACCACATCACCGCTTTACTCTGGCCCTGTCAAGGTTAACGGGCAAGTGCGCCTTAAAGCCTTTACCGCCTCCGGAAAACATAGCAGAAGCGTAACGGTAATACCCTGAAAAACAAACTCATTTTATTATGAACGGGAAATTTCTTTTCATTCTGCTTGCTGCAGTACCTTTTGTTTCTCTCAGCCAGGAAAAAGACTTTATTAACGATATTTATCACTTTATTGAAAATCCGAAGGTTCTGGAGGTGAACCAGGAACCTGGTCATGCTTTTCTTGTGCCGTTCAGAACCGTTGACGACGCTCTGAGGAAATCGGCAACCCAATCGGAATTTTTTCTTTCACTAAACGGACAATGGAAATTCAATCTGGCGGAATCACCCGAGCAGGCACCGGCACAATTTTATAAAGAATCGTTTGACGATAAGGGCTGGCCTGAAATTGTTGTTCCCGGAAACTGGGAAATGCAGGGTTTTGGTGATCCACAGTTCAGGAATGTGGCTCAGCCCTTCCGTTCTGATCCGCCCAAAATACCCCATGCTGATAATCCAACCGGTTCCTACCGGAAAATGTTTATTTTACCATCCGGTTGGAAAGGAAAACAGGTTTTCCTCAGGATTGAAGGCGCCAGCTCGGCCTCGTTTGTATGGATCAACGGGAAACAGGTTGGATTCAATAAAGGAGCCAATGAACCCGCTGAATACAATATCACTTCTTTTCTTAAATCAGGGAAAAACCTGATTGCTGTCAGAGTTACTAAATATTCCGACGGCACGTATCTGGAAGATCAGGATTTCTGGCGGCTGGCAGGAATTTTCAGGGACGTACGCCTGGTGGCAAGAGATAATATTTTCCTGCGCGACTGCTTTGTTATTGGTGATCTTTCACCGGATTACCGGGACGGAATCCTCCGGGGCGAAGCAGAAATAGCAAATTATGGAATTTCTGATGCAGAAGGATTTCATCTGCGGGTAAAGCTTTTCGACCCGAATTACCGGGAAGTCGCTCAGCCACTATTGTATCAGATTCCTATACTAAACAAAGGGAAAACGGCGATTATCCCGTTTCAGACTCTGGTCGATAATCCGGCCAAATGGTCGGCCGAATACCCCAACCTGTATATCACTGCTTTTGAACTGATTGACAGAAACGGAAGGACCTGCGAATCGGTATCCGTCAAAACAGGATTCAGAAAAATTGAAGCAAGCCATCAGGTATTGCTACTGAACGGAAAACCTCTGAAGCTAAATGGGGTAAACAGCCATATGCAGCATCCAGACCTGGGGCATGCGATGGACAGGGAAACTATTATAAAGGATTTTACCCTGATGAAGCAGTTCAATATTAATTGTGTCCGCACCTCGCATTATCCTCCGGTAATGGATTACCTGGAACTGGCGGACATTTTTGGAATATATATAGTTGACGAAACCGGTGATGAGGCACATGCTACTGAATACCTTTCAGAAAAACCTGAATGGCGCGCAGCGTATGTAGAGAGAGCCAACAAAATGGTTCTGCGCGACAGGAATCATCCCTGTGTCATTTTCTGGAGTGCAGGGAATGAAAGTGGTGTCGGAGATAATATATGCGCAGTAATAGCAGAGGGAAAACGGCTTGATCCGACACGCCTGTGGATGTACGGAGGGAATACCGATGATGTGCGATGGAGAAATGAAGTGCCCTGCGAAGATATCATCGGCCCGAGATATCCCACACCATACGAACTGAAGACACGCATTGCCATGGTTCCGGAAAACCAGGATCCGAGGCCGTCGTTTATGGATGAATATGTAGCAGCCACAGGAAACGGAGCAGGCGGTCTGGATGAATACTGGGATATAATCTGGAATTATCCCCGTTGTGCCGGAGGAGCTATCTGGGACTGGATGAGTCCGGGTATTAGAGAAAAAATACGTCTGATTGAAGATTCCTCTCCCAATAAGATCCAGTGCGCCATCAAAGGAAGAGCACAGCTGGTTCCGGGCTTCTCAGGCCAGGCTGTGCAACTTAACGGCCACGATCAGTGGATTGATGCCTATCGGCACAAGGCTCTCGACATATCAGGGAATGAGCTGACTCTCATACTCCGGATTAAACCGGGAAAATGGAACGGCGACGGGCATTTTCTCACCAAAGGATCCTGGCAATATGGCATCATTCAGTCTGAACCTGACTCATTGGCTTTTTACCTGACCACCAACCGAAAGAATGTTTTGAAGGTACCAGTTCCCCGCCCATGGGAAGAGAAATGGCATCAGATTGCCGGCGTTTATAATGGTTCGGAAATGTTTCTTTACGTCGACGGTATATTAGCCGGCAGAAAAACCTGTTCCGGCAACATAGCCAACAAGCCTTTCCCGGTGAATCTGGGCCGGGATGCCGAAATTGACGGTCAGGAATACCCTGGTTCGACAAACAACGCCACATTTGATGAAACCGGTATCTTCGGCCGGGCGCTGAGCGAAAAGGAACTCTCCACGGTCAACAGCCTGAAAAAAGATGCTTTGCTCTGGCTTGATTTTGAAAAGGAAATTCAGGCCGGTGATTATTTCAGCACCGGAATAGGAGGCCGGACATACGGACTGGTCTGGCCGGACCGCACACCACAACCTGAGCTCTGGCAGGTGAAGAAAAGCGCACAGCCGGTTTCTGTAAAACTGATTGACCCGGATGCTCTCCGATTTGAAGTATGGAACCGATATCTGTTCACCCCTTTGAGCGAACTTGAAGCCCGATGGGAATTGTGGGAAGACGGCACCATGATTACCGCAGGTGTGCTTCCTCTGAATGTACCAGCACAGAAAAGGGATACCTTCTCCCTTCCCCTGTCTAAACCTGAACTGAAACCCGGCTGTGAATACAGAGTTCGCATCCGCTTTCTGCTGAAAAAAGATCAGATCTGGGCAAAGGCCGGTCATGAAGTTGCATGGGATGAAGCTGAACTGCCCTGGCATGTTCAGCAGGAACCTCGTGCCATAAATAACGAAAACGTGAAAGTTGAGGTTGATTCTGGCAGAATACAGGTGCTGGGAACTAACTTTTCCTGTTCTTTCAACCGGCAGACAGGAATTCTGGAATCGATAGTTTATGACGGAAAAGAATATCTGCGAAACGGTTTCGGACTGAACGTATGGCGTGCTCCCCTGGCCAATGAAAAAGATGCCTGGACCACATGGAAAGCACACCTTACTGATACGAAACCCGGCATGGGTATTGATGCCGCCAATGCATGGCGGTCCCTTGGTCTGGATAATCTGCAGTCATATCCCGAAAAAATTACCTGGCAAACCAATACCGACGGCTCCGTAACTGTCACCGTCCTTGCCCATTCAGAAGGAAATGATTTTACCACAGCTTTTGAAAACACCTTTTCCTGGACTATCTATGGCAACGGGCTGATCAGGCTGAGGCATCTGGTTATTCCGCAGGGTATCATGCCCCAATGGATACAGAGGATGGGAATTCAGTCGGCAGTATCCGGAAGCCTTTATAAAGTAAGCTGGTACGGGCGAGGACCTTTTGAAAACTATCCTGACAGAAAAACCGGTGCAAAAACCGGAATCTATTCCTGTACGACGGAAGATATGGAAGAACCCTACCTTATCCCTCAGGACCATGGTCTGCGATGCGACGTTCGCTGGCTTACCCTGGAAAGCGCCGACGGATACGGAATAAAAATTCAGGGTAAAAACCTGTTTAATTTCAATGTGTTTCCTTACAGTACTGAAAACTTGACGCGTGCTGCCTATCCATACCAGCTAGTGCGCCAGGACGGTTTTACGCTGAACATTGATTATGCAACCAGCGGTGCAGGATGTACTGCTGTATCGGTTCTTAATCAGTACAGGGTGCTTCCTGCTCCTGCCGAGTTTGAGCTTGAATTTGTTCCTTACAGGAAGCAGTGAAGAAAGAAAAAGATGAAAATCCCTTATCATATTGAAGGATTTTTATACAATTCCTTTAATGCACTGACGCAATTTGGAAACCGAAGTACCATAAATTAACAAATTCAACCGGGCTAATAAAAATTTTTGTTAAGCCCGGATTGCGCAT
>CAZJQN010000106.1:0-11651 GCA_964548125.1 uncultured Bacteroidales bacterium
TCGGCTCCGGAAATAAGGAGTTGCAACGACTGGCAGGCAACCAAATTCCGGTCGAGCCAGGTATTTTCTTCAGCCGGATATGAACTGGCCGTTGATAACAGTCAGTTTACCAAAACATTTGCCAATACGCTGGTTAACAATCCAAACTCCTGCATTCCTATTGAATTGATTGTCAATAAGGTTACACAGGCAGTGGTAAGAAACAACCAGCAAAAACCGCAGTTTGGAAAGATAGCCGGATTGTCGGATGAAAACGGGACCTTTTTCTTTATTCTTAAGCGATGAAGCGCCCTGATACCGGTTCATGCTACGTGCATGCCGAAAAAAAGAACCGGTCGGGCCAGGAGAAAAGAAACCGGCTTAGTATCTGGGCCGTATGTATTAAGGCAGCGGTACCCTTTTTTACCTTCCTTGTTGCTTCAAGTGCATCGGGGCAGACTTATTTTTTTGATAACTACGGTGTAGCAGATGGTCTTTCGCAATCAACTATCTATAAGATCATACAGGACCGGATGCACAATCTCTGGCTGGGAACCCAGAGCGGTGTGTCGGTTTTTGACGGTATGGCTTTTCAGAATTATTCAACTGAAGACGGCCTTGCTATTAACGGTGTAAGGGCTATTTGTGAAACACCTGACGGGGCAGTCTGGCTTGGTCATACAGGTGGAGGGATCAGTCGTTATGTTGACGGGAAGTTCCGACAGATTACTTTGCCTGGTGTCACTCCCGCCTCTGATATTACTTCTATTTTTGAAGATGGGAAAGGCAATCTCTGGATACTAACGGCAGGTGACGGAGCCATAAAACTGACTGGTTACACCGGCAGGGAAAGCAACTGGAAAGTTGTTCAGTTTAAAGGGAATGAATTAAGTGACCAGGTATTTGGAGGATCTGTGGGAAAAGACGGGACAGTGTATCTTGTTACTGATATCGGTATAAAGCGGTTTTCTGATTCGCTTAACCGTTTCACAACATATCAGCCGGAAGGACTTACAACCTATTTTACAAGAACCTGTATTCTGGAAGACAGTCGCGGTGATTTCTGGTTTGGAACGTACCACGGAGGACTTTACCGGCTTGTGAAAAAAGAGGGGAAGTTCAAAGTATATGATATACGTGACGGATTGTCTTCCAACTGGATCAGTACCCTGCATGAAGACCCGGCCGGCCGCATCTGGGTTGGTACCTGGGGTGGAGGTATTACGGTAATCGAAGGTGATTCGTTGATGGTGTATAACACGGGCAATGGATTGCAGGATGACAAGATCTGGTGTTTTCTGAACGATGCGGAAGGGAACCTTCTGATCGGTACCAATGAACAGGGTTTATCTATTCACAAGGGAAATGCTTTTGTCACCTTCGGAACCAGGGACGGGTTGCATAACCCGCAGGTATGGGCTATTACCAAAGATTCCCGGGGGTATTACTGGTTCGGCACCAGCGGAGGAATTACCCGCCTGAAAGCGGGTGCCAGGGGATCGGTGCAGACATCCTATCTGGATGAGAAATCAAATTTTCTTAATAACCAGGTTCGCTTTCTGCAAAAAGATTCAAAAGGGAATATCTGGGTCGGAACAAACGGAGGAGGAATTTATTCCTATCAGATCAATACAGAAAGACTGGTTTTTGATCCTATTTTGAACAGTCTGCTATATAAAGATCTTGTGATTACTGCCCTGGTTATTGACCAAAAGGACCAATTATGGGCAGGGACGAATGAAGGGCTGGTTTATTACGAAATTGCCAATCAGAAAGGAGACAGGCTAACCCGAATCAACGGGCTGGCGGGAAATGAAATTTCATCTCTGTTTTATGATTCACGGGGTATTCTCTGGATTGGGGCACGGGGAAAGGGATTAACGCGATATGACGACAACCGTCAGCAGTTTACTGTTCTTAGATCTCTGGAAAATCTTACTCCGCGTTGCATGGCGGAAGATGCGGAGCACAGGTTGTGGATCGGAATGGAGGGGCAGGGGGTGTATGTGCTGGAGGCAGACAGCATAGTTTTGCATCTCAGTGAAAAAGAGGGTCTTCTTTCCAATCTTGTCAATTTGTTAGGGGTCGATAATAGCGGAAATATCTACATAGGAACCAATAAGGGACTGAATAAATTTCTTCCCCGGGAAGGAAGGATGCTTACCTACACTCGACGCAATGGCTTTACCGGAATTGAAACCAAAAGCAATGCGTTGTATTTTGATCCGGCGGGATATATCTGGTTCGGAACGGTTAACGGAGCAGTAAGGTATTCTCCAGGTTCTGCTGATTCCGTAAAGAGGGAACCACTTACCCATATCCGGCGCTTCAGGGTAAATTATACGGATTATCCCCTCACGAGTGGAATCCATCTCCCCTGGTACAACAATTCCGTTATTTTCGATTATAACAGTGTAAGTCTTACTAATCCGGATGTTGTAACGTATCAGATAATGTTGCAGGGGAATGACAGGGATTGGCAGCCCCCCACACGTCAGACCACAGCAAGTTATTCGGCTCTGTCGCCCGGTAAGTATGTTTTTCTTGTGAAAGCGCGTAATGCAGAAGGAATCTGGAACAGTCAGCCTGTGGCATTCAGTTTCCAGATATTACCTCCTTTCTGGAAAAGGTGGTGGTTCATTCTGCTTTGTATTGCGGCAGGCAGCACGTCAATTGTTGCTTATATCAAAGTGCGCGAACGCAATCTTCTCTATGAAAAGCGGCTGCTGGAGGAAAAAGTCCTAGAGCGTACTCAGGAAATTACGCGTAAAAACCAGGAATTGGCCAGCAAGAACAAAGATATTACCGACAGCATCAGGTATGCAGAACGTATTCAGCGTGCTATGCTTCCGCCCGATGTGCCATTTCCTGAAACATTTGTTCTTTTCAGGCCTAAGGCTATTGTCAGCGGTGACTTTTACTGGTTCATGGAGGAAGAAGGTTTGCAGTTAATGGCAGCCATTGATTGTACCGGCCATGGTGTTCCGGGAGCCTTCATGTCCATAATCGGGTACCATACTCTGAATAAAATTGTGCGGGAAGACAGAATTCTTGATCCGGCCCTGATTCTGAAGAATCTCAATATTACCGTGCACAATGCTTTGAGGCAGAAGGGAGATACATCACCCATCAGCGATGGCATGGACATGAGCCTGGCTGTATATGACCCGGTAAAACGGATTCTAACCTTTGCCGGTGCTGTCAATCCAATTCTTCTGATCCGCAATCATGAAATAACCGAGCTGAAAGGAGACCGGTTCCCGATAGGACATGTTACTCCTGCTGATACAGTCTTCACCAATCATGAACTGTCATTGCAGAAAGGGGATATGATCTATCTTTTTTCCGACGGGTATGCTGATCAATTCGGAGGTCCTTACGGAAAGAAGTTCAAGCCGGTTCATCTGAAGGAATTGTTGCTGAAAATCCACGACAAGTCGCCTGACGAGCAGCGGGTTTTACTGAATCAGACTCTGGAAGACTGGATGAAAGGATTTGAACAGAATGATGATATCCTGATCATCGGGCGCCGCTTCTGATTCAGATCTGCGCCAGCCGGATCTGTTCAGGATTCCAGTCATTGCCTGAGTTCAGTGCATCGGGAAGGTCGGAAGGATCAAGAATAACCTGCCATATTTTACGGTGTTCTTCCCGCATAAAATGTCCAGCAATCATTTTGTCAAGCTGGAGGAGCAAGGGATTAAAGAATCCGGCTGTGTTAAGTATGACAACCGGATGGTTGTACAGGCCAAGTTGCTTTAGGGTGATGGCTTCCAGCAGTTCATCGAGGGTTCCGCACCCTCCCGGCAAAGTCACTACTGCTTCAGTCATGTGAAATAAATACTCCTTTCGTTCAGCCATGGTGTTGACCAGAACAAGCTCAGAGATACTCGGATGGAACCAACCCTGTTCTTTCATGAAGGCCGGCTGAACGCCAATGATTCTGCCTTTTTCTCTTAGTACGGTTTCGGCAAGAACCCCCATCAGGCCGTCTTTTCCACCTCCATAATAAACATCTATCTGATTCCTCGCAAGGAAAACGCCTACTCTTTCAGCAGCCTCGCGGAATATCGGGTCTGCTTTGTTGCTGGAAGCACAGAAAACGGCAACACGTCGGATCATTCTGGCTATTTGAGCAATGCTTCAATTTTTCCAACAAGCAGGTTTTTGGGTACAGCACCTATCTGTTTATCAACCAGCTGTCCGTTTTTGAAAAACAGAATCGTTGGTATATTGCGTATGCCGTATTTATTCGGAATCTGAGTATTTTCATCTACGTCCATTTTGCCTACTACAATTTTCCCCTGGTATTCTTCGGCAATTTGATGCACAATAGGAGCAATTACCCGGCAGGGTCCGCACCATTCAGCCCATAAGTCAATCATTACAGGTTTGTCACTCTGGAGAACTACCTGATCAAAATTGGTATCGGTTACTTCAACTTCCATAACGGTAATTATTAATTAACAATTTAATAATCAGTTTGTTACTATTTGAGCCGGAAATCAACTTCCAGTTCCTGAAGGTAGTCAAAAAATGCATTATCCAGTGCTATTCGTTTATTCCGGCTGAACATGTCAAGTACAAGATTGTCGGTGGGATCAAAAATAGAGAATTTCAGTTCAACTTTTCCTTTGTTTCCGTTCGCCAGGGCACCCAGTTCGGTAAGAAATTCATCGGTGATTTTTTCAACCGGAATACGGATAGTTATTTGATGTATCAGTTCGTCGCGCACCTGGGAAAGCATATAAATCTGACTTACCTTAAATTCCAGTTCATCGGGGTTGTTTCCATATCCGCGGGGCTGGAATTTCCCTTTAATAAACAAGGCATAGCCAACGGTAAGGAAATTTTTCCAGTTCACATAATCTCTACCGAAGAGAGCAATTCGGAATGAATCGGTATAGTCTTCAATGGTAAAAGTGCCATAAGGGTTATTGGTTTTTGTCATTCCTTCCCTGGCTTCGACCACAAGTCCTGCAATAGCAAGTTCTTTGTCGCGCAGTCGCTCGGTATCTTTCAATTCCGAAAGGGTGCAGTTGGTAAAATGTTCTATTTCCACCTTGTAATTGTCAAGAGGATGGGCTGAAAGGTAAACTCCGACAAGTTCCTTTTCGCGGCTGAGTTTTTCGAGAGTTGACCATTCAGAAACCTCGGGTGGCTGGGGGCGGGATGGTATGACCGGGACAGCATCGCCAAAAAGGGATTTCTGGGTCGAAGTTTTCTCAATCTGCATTTTGTTGCCATACCTGAGAAGAGCTTCAATAAAGGTTTCTTCCCGTTCACCATCCATCGGAGCGAAGTACTGTTCGCGTTTGATATGATGGAGATTATCGAAAGCTCCTGCATATGCGAGAGCTTCCATATTCTTTCTGTTCAGGGAAGACAGATTGACTCGCTCGACGAAATGAAAGATATCCTTGTAAAGCCCGTTTTTTTTACGTTCTTCAATAATGGAAGCAGCGGCAGCTTCGCCCATGCCCTTTATGGCTGCAAGCCCGAACCGGATATCACCTCGTGGAGTAACTGTAAAATTAAGGTTACTTTCGTTCACGTCAGGCCCGAGAACAGAGATACCCATTCTCCGGCATTCGTCCATAAACTGAGTTATTTTCTTTATGTCGGACAGGTTTCTGCTCAACACAGCTGCCATAAATTCAGCAGGGTAATGGGCTTTGAGCCAGGCTGTCTGATAAGCAACATAAGCGTAGCAGGTAGAATGACTTTTATTAAAAGCATATTGAGCAAAGGCTTCCCAGTCAGTCCAGACTTTTTCGGCTTTGGCAGTATTCAGACCGTTTTTAGCACAGCCGGCAAGAAATTTTTCTCGCAGCTGGTCCATGATTTTCTTGTTCTTTTTACCCATGGCTTTTCGCAGGGAGGCAGCTTCCCCACCGGTGAAACCAGCCATAATCTGCGACAGACGCATTACCTGTTCCTGGTACACGGTAATGCCATAGGTTTCTTTCAGAACCGATTCCATGACGGGAAAATCGTAAGTGATTTTCTCCCTCCCATGTTTACGGGCAACGTAATGAGGAATATATTCCATGGGCCCCGGGCGGTAGAGAGCGTTCATGGCAATCAGGTCTTCAAAGCGGTTGGGTTTCAGTTCCCTGAGCCACTTTTTCATTCCGCTTGATTCAAACTGAAAGATGGCAGTAGTATCGCCCCTGCTGAATAGTTCAAATGTTTCCCTGTCGTCCAGTGGAATATGCTCAATATCAATGTCTTTTCCGGTAGAGGCCTTGATGTTGGCAATGGCATCGCGGATAATAGAGAGGGTTTTAAGCCCGAGGAAGTCCATCTTAAGCATTCCAACGCTCTCGATATGGCTGCCCTCGAATTGAGTAACCAGCAGATCGGTATCTTTCGACGTACACACCGGGATGTAGTTCATCAGATTATCGCGGCCGATGATGATACCGCAGGCATGGAGTCCGGTATGTCTTACCGATCCTTCCAGGGTTTCAGCAAACTGCAGGGTTTGCCGAACGAGCGGGTCGGAGCTTTTTCGTGCTTCATTTAGTTCCTTAACTTCTTCATATGCTTTCTTGAGTGTGACACCAGGACGTTCAGGCACCAGTTTTGCCAGGCGGTCAGCATCCTGAAGAGGCAGTTTCTGTATGCGGGCCACGTCGCGTATAGCCATGCGGGCAGCCATGGTTCCGAAGGTAATTACATGGGCAACCTTATCTTTACCATATTTTTGAACCACATACTGAAGAACCTGTTCGCGGCCATCTTCGTCAAAATCTATATCAATATCAGGCAAAGAGATTCGATCGGGGTTGAGAAAACGTTCAAACAGAAGACCGTATTTCAGCGGATCGATATCTGTTATACGAAGACAATAAGCCACCACACTCCCTGCAGCTGATCCACGACCCGGTCCGACTGCTACTCCCATTTCACGGGCCGCCCTGAGAAAATCCCATACAATAAGGAAATACCCGGGATATCCCATTTTCTTAATCACGCCAAGTTCATAGTCAATGCGGGTACGTATGTTTTCATCAAGTTCGCCGTATCGCCTTGCCGCCCCTTCATAGGTAAGGTGCCGGAGGTATTGATTGTCGTCGGTAAAACCTTCCGGAAGGGGGAAATGGGGCATAACAGGATCACGCTCAAGGGAATAGGTTTCTACCTGATCAGCAATATATATCGTGTTTTCCAGTGCTTCGGGGAAATCGGCAAACAATTCAGCCATCTCGGCTGTGGTTTTAAAATACTCCTGTTTGGTATATCGCAGACGGTCAGGGTCATCAATTTCTGCATTGGTATTAAGGCAGATAAGGCGATCATGGGCTTCGGCATCTTCGGCATTAATAAAGTGTACATCATTGGTTGCTATGAGACCTATCCCATATTTCTTTGCCATCCGGGCAAGAAACTCATTAACTTTCTGTTGACGGTCAAAGACTTCGCTGTCTGTTCGGGGATCACCGGTAAAGTGGCGCTGAAGTTCGAGGTAGAAATCTTTTCCAAAAATATCTGCATATTCTCTGATGGCCTTTTCCGCTGCATTTTCTCCTTCGGTGAAGAACAGTTCCGGTACTTCACCTCCTAGGCAGGCTGAGGAGGCTATAAGTCCTTCATGGTATTGCCGCAGGAGTTCTTTGTCAATACGTGGCTTGTAGTAGAAACCTTCGATATATCCGAGAGAGACAAGTTTTGCAAGGTTATGGTATCCGGTAAGGTTTTTTGCGAGTAATATAAGATGACGGCTGCTTCTGTCTTCCTTGTCGGTACGGTCGGTACGGCTTCGGGTAGCCACATACACCTCGCATCCGATAATTGGTTTGATACCCTGTTTGTTAGCCTCGTTCACGAATTCTTTTACACCGAACATGTTTCCATGATCAGTTATGGCTACTGCCGGCATTCCGTCATTCTTTGCCTTGGCAATAAGTTCAGAAATATTGGAAGCCCCGTCGAGTATGGAGTACTGGGTATGAACATGAAGATGAACAAAGCCTGGCATCTGGATGATTGATTTTCAAAATGTTAATAATAAGCTTAAACTTTTGTAAAAGTAGTGAATTGGGGGCAAAGGAAGTGGAGGTGTTAATAAAATGTTCGAGTTTCATAAATCTGCTGGTGGTGAGCTAATTGCTGAGTTATGTATCGTAGTTCAGCTTATGTATGAATTGCCGGTAAAATTTTGGCAAAATGAATTAGAAAATTACATTTGTAGGCGTTTTTAACAAAATACCATAATAGGATGAAAACAAGACGATTGTTACTGATGTTGTTTGCATTTCTTGCTCCGCTTACGGCAATGGCAAGTGAAGCTGATCTGAAGATACCCACCCTGAGTGCATCCCAGAATCATCTGCTTTTGGCAGGACTTTTGGTGTGTTTATTGGGAGGAATATTTGGGCTTTATCAGTTTCTGAAAGTTAAAAAGATCAAAGCGCATCGCTCGATGCTGGAAGTCTCTCAGGTAATTTTTGAGACATGCAAAACCTATCTGATTCAGCAGGGGCGTTTTCTGTTGATTCTGTTCCTGATCATTGGTGTTATCATTGCCTTTTATTTTGGTTTTCTGAACCATACAGGAATAGGGGGAGTATTGTTGATCCTGCTCTGGACGGTCATTGGAATATCAGGTTCGTATGGAGTAGCCTGGTTTGGTATTCGGATGAACACGCTGGCTAACAGCCGTATGGCTTTCGCTTCTCTGGAACGTAAACCGCTTAAGCTACTGAACATTCCTCTTGATGCAGGAATGAGCATCGGTGTGTTGCTGGTTTCAGTGGAACTGATTATGATGCTGATCATTCTGCTGTTCATTCCCCGCGAACTGGCCGGTGCATGTTTTGTTGGTTTCGCCATTGGTGAATCCCTTGGTGCTTCGGCTCTTCGTATCGCCGGGGGTATTTTTACCAAAATTGCAGATGTTGGTTCAGACCTCATGAAGGTGGTCTTCAAAATCAAGGAAGACGACCCGAGAAATCCCGGTGTTATTGCTGACTGTACAGGCGACAACGCAGGTGACAGTGTAGGTCCCACCGCTGACGGTTTTGAAACATACGGTGTAACCGGAGTTGCTCTGATCAGTTTCATTGTACTTGCTGTGGCTAATGTAGAATATCAGATGACCTTGCTCACATGGATTTTCACTATGCGTATCTTAATGATTGTTACCTCGATCTTGTCATTCTGGTTAAACCGTTTTTACAGCAAAGTACGCTTTGGTGGAAAGGATGATATTGATTTTGAGCAGCCGCTAACCAACCTGGTATGGATAACCTCCCTGTTTTCCATTGTTGTAACCTTTGTTGCCAGTCATTTCATTATTGGCCCTTCATCAGCCATTGGTGCAGCAAATCCGAACCTCTGGTGGATTCTGAGTATCATCATCAGTTGCGGAACCCTAGGTGCTGCTTTGATTCCTGAATTCACAAAGATTTTTACCAGTCCTAAATCCAAACACGTACAGGAGGTGGTTCAGGCTTCGCGTGAAGGCGGTGCTTCGCTGAATATCCTTTCGGGTTTTGTAGCAGGAAATTTCAGTGCCTTCTGGCAGGGCATGGTATTTCTTGTACTCATGTTGATTGCCTACATCGCAAGCCGGAGCATACCAGCCGACATGATGATCTATTCCTCTATCTTTGCCTTTGGTCTTGTGGCATTCGGTATGCTTGGCATGGGGCCGGTTACCATTGCTGTCGACAGCTATGGTCCTGTAACCGATAATGCCCAGTCAATCTATGAACTTTCCCTTATTGAAGCCATACCGGGTGTTGATAAGGAAATAGAAAAAGATTATGGTTTCAAACCTGACTTTGAAAAGGCAAAACACTATCTGGAAGCCAATGACGGTGCCGGAAACACCTTTAAGGCCACGGCCAAACCGGTTCTGATCGGAACAGCTGTCGTTGGAGCAACCACCATGATTTTCTCATTGATTCTTGTTATTAAAAAGAACCTTGGTGTTGATCCTGAATCCGTGCTGAACCTTCTGAATCCTTATTCAATCCTTGGATTTATTGCAGGAGGTGCAGTGGTTTACTGGTTTACCGGTGCCTCTACCCAGGCTGTCACCACAGGAGCATACCGTGCTGTTGAGTACATTAAGCGGAACATTGTTCTGGATGAGAACGCTGAACTGAAGGCTGCAACGGAAAAATCAAAAGAGGTTGTCCGCATTTGCACACGATATGCACAAACAGGTATGTATAACATTTTCTTTGCCATCTTTTCTTTCGCTCTGGCCTTTGCCTTAATTTCCGCGCCGGCCTTTTCTAACAATTCAGTTGATTTCTTCGTGAGCTACCTGATTGCTATTGCCGTATTCGGACTCTTCCAGGCAGTGTTTATGGCCAATGCCGGCGGTGCATGGGACAACGCCAAGAAAGTGGTAGAAGTTGATCTTAAAGAAAAGGGTACAGAACTGCATGCTGCAACGGTGATCGGCGATACAGTTGGTGATCCGTTTAAAGATACATCTTCAGTGTCACTGAATCCTATCATCAAATTCAGTACCTTGTTTGGATTGCTTGCTATGGAGATTGCCATTGCACCTAACTTTAAAAACGCAGCTCCGGTACTTGGCGCAGTGTTATTTCTAGTAGCTCTGTATTTTGTTTACAGATCCTTCTATAAGATGCGGATTAAACATCAGGATTAATAAATTCATATTCTATTTTTAAAGAAGCTGTCCCGAAAAAGGACAGCTTCTTTTTTACAATCCGGTTCGGATTTTTGATACTTCATCGGTTACTTTTAAAATTTTCTGAAAATAGGTTGCCCTTTCTCCCGGAGGCATGATAGCCTGATTTTTTTCTCTGTTGACAAGAATCATCGGGTTAGTTTCATTCAATGAATTAATAATAGCAGTTTCGTCAAGAACACCTGTCAGAATTTTAATGGAGTGGATCAGATACATCCTCAATTCTGCATTCTCACTACCGGAAGCAATGAACTTCCATGCTTTTTTTTCCCAATTCATAAAATGGTATGTTTTATTTCATCGTCAATATGTTTTCTGCGTTCTTCCACAATTTTGTTTAATGCTTCATAAACGAGGGGATGCATTTTGTACCTCCCCTTCAACATGTTTATTACAGTTATGTAATGAAAACCACTGCAGGCAGCAATTTTTTTAATATCGCCATACTTCAGATAAGACCTCAGGATGTGTAATTCGTTTTGATTATTATACATTTGCACTAACTTTTACTAGCATTTTTTGTGTTGTAAAACAAATATAATAAACAAATAGTTAATATGTCAAAACAAAATCAACATAATGTTGATTTGGTTATCAAAAAACTGAAGAATTTTCTGCAAGTGGAAACTGATCATCAGCTTGCTGCCATTCTGGGTGTCAGTCCTCAGGTTCTGTCCAACTGGAAAAGCCGGAAACGCATAGATTATTCACTGATAATAGATTTTTCAAAAAAAAATCATATCAACCTTCATTGGCTCTTGGGCGATGAACCAGGGGTAACTTATCCGGACCCTGGCGAAAATAAACATTCTGTGAACGAAAACTCTTCTTCTTATGGGCAAAAGGAAGGCTGTGCCACATGTAAACTGTATGAGAAGGTATTGCAGCAATTTGAATTCATAGTTCATCAGCAGGGAAAAACCATTGATTTGCTAAGTACTGAACTGGAACATCTCCGCAGACTCTATGATATGATTCTGCGAAGAGCAGATCA
>CAZJQN010000107.1:0-11541 GCA_964548125.1 uncultured Bacteroidales bacterium
CATTGGGGTAATTCAGATAGAGATGAGATCCGGTTTCCTATTACCCGGTTTGTTTTGAATCGCAATATTCAGATTGAATGCTTAATTCGGGTTTAATTGATATTTTTGTATAAAATTTCACAGGCTTGGAATTTACAGATCATCTCATCAGCTTGTTTTACCGGTATGACTGCATTATTATTCCGGGTTTGGGTGGGTTTAAGGCAGAATATATACCCGCCCGCATTGATAAGAAGCAGGGTATTGTTAAGCCACCTGTTAAGTCTTTTTATTTTGATGACAGGATGGTTAAAGACAATGGTCTGATGGCCGGTTTAGTTGCATCTTCATGGAATATTCCGGAGGATGAGGCTCATGACAGGCTCATAAAATTTGCCGAAGAAACCCGGAAAATTGTTCTTGGAGGGAACCGGGCAGAAGTTCCGGGGCTTGGTTATTTCTATCTAACCGTAGATGAGCGGATTGATTTTCACTTTTCTATTGAAAACAATTTTAATCCTGAAACAGTTGGGGAGAAAATTACCGGGCTGCCAAAAGCTGCAGTAAAAGAAACAGAAAAAAATGAATCAATGAAAGAAGAACCCAAACCTGTTTACCGAAAAAAATCTCCGGCACGGTTTCTTGTTCCCTTGTTTGCGCTGCTTGCACTGATTGTTGTTATTGTAGTTTACATTCCTTCGGTTTCAAATCAACCTCTGGTAGGGAATTTTCTCAAGAAACTCGGAATTTCCTCACAAACGGGAACGAATGATATTCGTCCTCCGGTAGTGATTGGTTCCGGTGAAAAGGCCGTAGCAGGAAAACCTGATACGGTTTCACCGGTAAGAGACATGCCTGAAACAAGAAGTAGTCTTTCGGAAGGGACTAAGGAAAGTTCAGCAGCCAGGTATTACCTTATTGCCGGAAGTTTTAAAGATATTAAAAATGCAGAGCAGCTCAGCAGAAAGCTGACATTGGAGGGGTATAAGACAGAAATCCTTTCAACGCCAGATGGTTGGCACCGGGTGTCGATCATGTGGTTTTCAAAACGTGATCAGGCTTTGAAAGCATTGAATGAAATGAGATCTTCCGGAAAATTATCCTCTGTTTGGCTCCTGAGCATCTGATTTAAACCGGCCCCCTGGATTTATTTTACATCCGAACCATTCAATACCTGTTTTTCAGGTGTTACCAGAACGAGTCTTCCATCGGGTTCTTCGGCCAGGAGAATCATACCCTGAGATGTTATACCCCGGATGGTTCTCGGTTCCAGGTTAGCGAGAACGGTAACCTGCTTTCCGATAATGTCTTCCGGTCTGAACCAGGCAGCTATGCCTGAAACAATGGTTCGTTTATCAATACCTGTATCGACGAGGAGTTTAAGAAGTTTATCCGTTTTTGGGACGGGTTCTGCATGGAGAACTGTTCCGATACGAATGTCCATTTTAGCAAAATCATCATACGAAACCGAAGCTTTGGAAGGTTTAATTCCGGTAGCAGCAGCTTCATTAGCTTTTTTGGCTGCTGCAAGTTTATCGAGCTGTTTGGCAATGGTTTCGTCGTCAATCTTTTCAAACAGCAAGGCGGATTTTCCGATCTTGTGGCCAGGTTTCAGCAGGTCAGTTCGTCCCAGAAGTTCCCATTCGAAAGTTGGAACATTGAGGAACTTCCTTAGTTTTTCGGTAGTGAACGGCAGGAAAGGTTCCAGAAGGATAGAGAGATTGGCAGTAATCTGAAGCGATACATTCAGGATCGTGCTTACCCTTTCGGG
This sequence comes from uncultured Bacteroidales bacterium, assembly GCA_964548125.1. GTDB lineage: Bacteria > Bacteroidota > Bacteroidia > Bacteroidales > JAAYUG01 > JAAYUG01. Next base: position 1,751 of record CAZJQN010000107.1, read on the forward strand.
ATCGGTTTTAATTTTGATCCATGGTTCTGTATCGGCAAGGTATTTGTTTCCGAGGCGAGCCAGGTTCATGGCTTCTTTCAGGGCATCCCTAAACCGGAAATTTTCAAGGTTTTCCTCGAGATTTTTTCTGATGACGGGTATTTGATCGAACACTTCCCTGTCGTAAGTTTCTAAAGCTTTAACGGGAGGGACGGTTCCATTAAAATATTTTTCGGTCAGAACCAATGTGCGGTTAACGAAATTGCCCAGGATGGCAACAAGCTCGTTGTTATTCCGTGCCTGGAAGTCTTTCCAGGTAAAATCATTGTCTTTGGTTTCAGGGGCGTTGGCGCAGAGGGTGTACCGCAGTACATCTTCTTTTCCGGGGAACTCTTCAAGGTATTCATGCAGCCATACAGCCCAGTTGCGCGAGGTAGATATCTTATCGCCTTCCAGATTAAGGAATTCGTTTGCCGGGACATTGTCAGGCAGAATATAACTTCCTTCTGCTCTCAACATGACAGGGAAGACGATGCAATGGAAAACGATGTTGTCTTTTCCGATGAAATGAATGAGGCGGGTTTCAGGGTCTTTCCAGTATTTTTCCCAGTCAGGAGTAAGGTCTTTGGTGGCGGAGATATAGCCTATCGGTGCATCAAACCAAACGTAAAGCACCTTGCCTTGTGCTCCTTCAACCGGTACCGGGATGCCCCAGTCTAGATCACGGCTGACAGCACGGGGCTGAAGGCCCATGTCGAGCCATGATTTGCATTGTCCGTAAACATTGGTTTTCCACTCTTTATGCTCTTCCAGAATCCATTGTTTAAGAAACGGTTCAAACTGATCAAGCGGGAGATACCAGTGTGTGGTGTTTTTCAGTACCGGAGTGCTTCCGCTCAGCATTGACCTGGGATTGATCAGTTCAGCCGGGCTGAGGGAAGTACCGCACTTTTCGCACTGGTCACCATATGCTTTGTCGTTTCCGCAGCGGGGGCAGGTTCCCATAATATAGCGGTCGGCCAGAAATTGCTGGGCTTCGGGATCATAATACTGTTCCGTCGTCTTTTCAATGAAAACGCCTTTGTCATATAACGTTCGGAAAAAATCGGAAGCAGTTTTGTAATGGGTGGGTGAAGTTGTACGGTGGTAAATATCAAAGGAGATTCCGAATTTTTCGAAAGAATTTTTTATGATTTCATGGTATTTATCTACGATTTCCTTGGGAGTAACTCCCAGCTGGCGTGCCTTGATGGTAATCGGCACACCGTGTTCATCAGAACCGCAGACGAAAATAACATCCTTTTTACGCAGGCGAAGGTAACGGACATAAATATCAGCAGGGATGTATACCCCGGCCAGATGGCCTATATGAACAGGACCGTTGGCATAGGGCAGGGCAGCAGTGATGGTAAAACGTTTAAATTCGTGTGGCATATTTGTACAATGATTTAACAGAAATCAATAATTTGGCAAAATTATAAATTCCAGCTATGATTCTGCCCCCTTTTCTGAAAAAAGGTGACCGGGTGGCAATAACAGCGCCTGCACGAAGTGTCTCCCGGCAGGAAATAGTTCCGGCTATTGAGACATTGCGGTCCTGGGGTCTTGAAGTAGCAGAGGGAGAGCACCTGTATTCAGTATATCATCAATTTGCCGGTGGAGACAGGGAACGTGCCTCAGATTTGCAAAGGTTTCTCGATGACCCTTCCATCCGGGCCGTTTTTTGCGCCCGGGGAGGATATGGTACTGTCCGCATCCTTGACTATCTTGATTTTACGAATTTCTGCAAAAACCCTAAGTGGATTGTGGGGTACAGCGATATAACAGCACTGCACCAGCTTATTCATCGGCAATTCGGAATTGCCACGGTTCATGGCACCATGCCGATACATTTTTCTCCACCGGAAAAGAAAACAGAACCGTTGGAATCACTGCAATCTCTTTTATTCGGGAAATTGCCTTCAATGCAGTTTCCTGTGCATCCGCTCAACCGGCCGGGGCGATTCTCGGGCAGAATTACCGGAGGCAATCTTTCTGTAATTTACAGTCTGCGTGGCACGCCGTATGATATCGATACGGAAAATGCCGTCCTTTTTCTCGAGGATGTGGATGAATACCTCTATCACATCGATCGGATGATGATAAACCTTAAAAAGGGAGGGAAACTCGAACATCTCCGGGGTCTGATTGTTGGTGGGATGACCGAAATAAAGGATAATCTGATACCTTTTGGTAAAGATGCATATACTATAATCTCGGAGGCGGTTTCGAAATACAATTACCCAGTGGTTTTTGGATTTCCGGCCGGCCATCTCGAGAGAAATCTTGCCTTTCCAATGGGAGGAATGGTTGAAGTGGCCGAAAAGGACGGAGAAATTACCGTGCAATTCTTTATGCAGTAGAAAATGGAAAACAGCAGAAAAAAGGGGAGTGTTGCAGAGGATCTGGCACTGAAGGAACTTACCGGCAAAGGGTACAGCCTGCTGGAAAGAAACTGGCAGAGCGGACATAAGGAGCTGGATCTGATAATGCAGGACGGAAAAGAGCTGGTTGTAGTTGAGGTTAAATCGCTTTCGTCCGATCGTTATGGCGATCCCGTTGACAGGGTTACTTCGCGTAAGGAAAAGAATATAATTGAGGCAGCTGATGAATATATCCAGCTGAACAACATTGACATGCCGGTACGATTTGATGTGGTGGAGGTGGTATTCGGAGAGGGGAAACCATTAATCCATCATATACCTGATGCCTTTGGCCCCCTATTCTGAACAATACTCAGAGTCTTATGAAAATTGAATACCTTTGATTATAAAATTTACCAATATGAAACGAAATTTGTCCTTAATTATCATTGCAGCATTAATTTGCATCTTAACAACCAACAGCGTTCCACCTATGAAAGCGGATGCCTTGATTCAGAATCATAAGATGGCACAGGTAGCCATTGTAGTGAAGGACATTGAAAAAGCCCGAAAAAACTGGGCGATGGTGCTGGGGATGGACCTTCCGGAGGTCAGTATTGCCAAATCGCATCCTTCAAGACCGACAAAGTATAAAGGCACCCCGAGCAGTGCAGAAGCCAAGCTTGCCTTCTTCAATCTGGAAAATATTCAGATCGAGCTCATTCAGCCGCTGGGAGGGAACAGTACGTGGCAGGAATTTCTTGACACAAAGGGTGAAGGGATCCATCACATTGCTTTCATGGTGAAAGGAATTGACGGACTGGAAAGGAGGTTTGAAGTGCAGGGAATGCCTACTGACCAGAACGGAGGATGGGATGGAGGTGCCTATAGTTATATCAATGCCATGCAAATGCTTGGCTGTGAACTTGAATTGCTGGAAAATTATCGTTCCAACTGACCCCTTGCGGGAAATCTTTTTATCCAGAGGCAACATTTAGTTGTTTTTCGTTGTTACTCTGCTGTTCAAAATTCTTTCCGGCATAGCAATTATAAACGGAGAAATTATCAATCCTTAAATTTTGATGAAAACAGCATTAATTACAGGAGTTACAGGACAGGACGGAGCTTATCTGTCAGAATTTTTATTGAAAAAGGGATATGTGGTCCATGGCATTAAGAGGCGCAGTTCTCTATTCAACACCGACAGAATTGACCATCTCTATGAAGATCCGCATGATGAGAAGCGGGATTTTATACTGCATTATGGTGATCTGACCGACAGCACAAATCTGATCAGGATTATTCAGGAAGTGCAACCGGATGAGATTTATAATCTGGCGGCGCAGAGCCATGTGAAAGTGAGTTTTGAAACGCCTGAATATACTGCCAATGCAGATGCTTTGGGCACACTGCGGCTCCTTGAGGCAATCCGGCTTCTGGGTATGGCTGGCAAAACAAAGTTTTACCAGGCATCCACTTCCGAAATGTATGGTTTGGTACAGGAAATTCCCCAGACAGAAAAAACGCCCTTTTATCCCCGTTCCCCGTATGGGGTGGCAAAGCTTTATGCCTACTGGATTACCGTTAATTACCGTGAGGCATATAACATATTTGCCTGTAACGGGATTCTGTTCAATCATGAATCACCTATCCGTGGTGAAACATTTGTAACCAGGAAAATTACCCGTGCTGTTGCCCGCATTGTCCTAGGGCTTCAGAATAAATTTTACCTGGGGAATCTTTCGGCACGCCGTGACTGGGGGCATGCAAAAGATTATGTTGAAGCCATGTACCTGATAATGCAGCATTCTGTACCTGATGATTATGTAATTGCCACGGGCCAAACAACAGAAGTCCGCGAATTTGTCAGAAAATCCTTTGCCGAAGCAGGTGTTGCTGTTGAATTCAGCGGTAAAGGCGTCGATGAGAAGTGCATTGTAACAGGAGTTGACATGGATAATCCCTGCCGGGTGAAACCTGTGGTCAAACCGGGCCAGGTGGTCCTTGAGATTGATCCCCGTTATTACAGGCCAACCGAAGTAGATTTGCTCATTGGCGATGCTTCCAAGGCAAAAAACACCCTGGGATGGAAACCCCGGTATACCCTCGATGATCTTATAAGAGATATGCTGGCCAGCGATATCAAATTGATGCAAAAGGAAAAGTATCTGAAGGATGCGGGCTTTCGCACTATGAATTATTTTGAGTAAAGAATTGTAATAATTCAGTTTATGATGGAGAAGAACGCCAGAATTTTTGTTGCCGGTCATACCGGAATGGTAGGGTCGGCTCTCATGAGGCGACTTACCAGAGAAGGATACAGCAATCTGATTACCCGGACATATAAGGAACTTGACCTGAAAGACCAGCATGCCACGGATGATTTTTTCCGGAAAGAAAAACCTGAGTATGTATTTCTTGCCGCAGCAAAAGTCGGCGGCATCATTGCCAACAATACGTACAGGGCTGATTTCTTATATGATAATCTTCAGATTCAAAACAATGTAATTCATTGCAGCTGGAAATACGGGGTGAAAAAACTGTTGTTTCTTGGCTCATCATGTATTTACCCAAAACTTGCACCCCAGCCGATCAGCGAAGAGTCTCTTCTGACCAGTGAACTGGAATATACCAATGAACCTTATGCTATTGCAAAAATTGCTGGCATTAAGCTTTGTGAATCTTTCAATATTCAATATGGTACAGATTTTATATCAGTAATGCCTACCAATCTTTATGGACCCAACGACAATTACGATCTTCATACTTCACATGTACTGCCTGCCCTCATAAGAAAAATGCACCTGGCACATTGTCTTGAAACGGGCAACTGGAATGGAATAAAAAAAGATCTGACAACCAGGCCCATAGATGGAATTACAGGACAACATTCAGAAGGTGAGATACTGGAAGTTTTGGGGAAATATGGAATTAGTGCTTCTTCTGCCTCCAGCGTTAAGCTTACGCTCTGGGGAACGGGAACACCGCTCAGGGAGTTCATGCATGCCGATGATCTTGCCGATGCCTGTCTATTCATAATGCAGAAGGTTTCCTTCAAACAACTGGCAGAAGCCAGAAACAACATGAAAGAGATAAGGAATACTCACATTAATATTGGTACAGGAAAGGATCAGACAATCAGGGAACTGGCAGAGATGGTAAAAAGCGTTACTGGTTTTAAGGGAGAAATACTATGGGATCATTCCAAGCCGGATGGAACACCCCGAAAACTGCTCGATGTTTCCAGGCTTCATTCCCTGGGATACCGTCATATAATTGATCTTCCGAAGGGAATCCGGATGACCTATACTGAGTATCTGAAAAGTCAGGAACAATAAGCTGATGGATACAGCAGGTAAGGTGTGGCATGCTCTTTATACGCGGCCACGGTGGGAAAAGAAAGTTCTGAAATACCTCCAGGAAGAAGGAATTGAGGCCTTTCTTCCGCTTCGAAAAACTCTTAAACAGTGGAGCGACAGAAAGAAATGGGTAGAGGAGCCCTTATTCAGATCCTACATTTTTGTGCACGTTCAGCCTGCTGAATATTATAAAGCCTTAAATACAGCAGGAGCAGTGAGGTATGTGGTATTTGAAGGCAAGGCTGCCGTGATTCCTGACCGGCAGATACAAATGGTCAGGGATCTTCTGGCCATCAGGGCCGAGATGGAAGTTACAGATGAAACCCTTTCTCCGGGAGAAAAGGTAATTATACGCTATGGCCCGCTAAAAGATATTGAGGGCGAAATGGTTGAATTCCGCAGTAAATCTGTTATTGCACTCAAAATTGATCATGTTTCAGGAACCATTCTGGTATCACTTCCGGCGAATTATGTAAAGCGTAAATAATTGCCGGCTTAAGACCGATATAAGACTGTACGTTTTCGTACACCTAATTTTTTAAGTGGACATAATCCTGGATGCCTACGGGAAGGTAAAATTTATTATTGCACTCATTTTTAAAAGTTTGACAAAATTTGGTATAGCTTTTGTAAAAACTATGTCATTAATTTTGTTGTTATTTAGAAAAATATCTATGCGTTATTCTTTCCTGGTAATACTATTCATGCAAATATTACCTGCGCCAGGTATGGATGAGAACAATGAGTTGCTAAAGCGTTTTACTGTCAGCGGTTATATTCGTGATGCAGCGAATGGCGAAGCCCTAATTGGTGCTACGGTTTATGTTAAAGAGCTGAAAACCGGTACCATTGCCAACCCTTTTGGTTTTTATTCCCTCAGCCTGCCTGCCGGTAACTATACGTTTGAGTTTTCCTATGTTGGCTATACATCGCAGAAAATTGTGATCGAGTTGCAAGCTGACAAGACAGTCAATATTCAGCTTCAGCCTGAAGCCAAAGAACTTGAAGAGGTAGTTGTGACTGCTGAAAAGCCCAATGCAAATGTTGCCCGCCTGGAGATGAGTTCCAACAAGCTCGACACGAAAACCATCCGGAATGTGCCCGCTCTGATGGGGGAGGTAGATTTGCTGAAAGTGGTTCAAATGCTACCGGGGGTAACAGCTACCAGTGAAGGTACCACCAATTTCAGTGTACGGGGCGGCGGGTATGACCAGAATCTTATCCTTCTGGATGATGCTCCGGTGTATAATGCTTCCCATCTCATGGGATTCTTTTCTGTTTTCAATAACGATGCCATCAGGGATGTAAAACTCTATAAGGGAGATATCCCGGCATCGGCCGGAGGAAGACTTTCGTCACTTCTTGACGTACGGATGAAAGAAGGAAATAACCAGAAATTCTCAGGTACCGGGGGTATAGGTTCCGTTTCCAGCCGGCTTACCCTGGAAGGACCAATCCTGAAAGACCGTTCCTCCTTTATCATTTCCGGGCGTCGCACCTATCTCGATATTTTTACTCCCCTCTCGTCTGACAAACAATTGCGCGACAGCAGATTATATTTTTATGATCTTACTGCCAAGGCTAATGCTACAGTAAATGACAGGAACAGGATCTTTCTGTCAGCTTATGCAGGGCGCGACTATTTCAAAAACAATTTCGCGTCGATGGAATTTGGCAACAAAACCGTTACTATGAGATGGAATCATCTTTTCTCCCAGCGTTTGTTTGCCAATGCAACAGCCTTGTATTCGCGTTACGATTATGCTCTTGGTTTTCGATTTATTGAAGGGGTCAATTTTTTATGGACCTACAATATGGAAGATGTTACGGGCAAAATGGATGCCACCTGGTATCCCAATCCGGAAAACACGGTCCGCTTTGGGATACAATCTACCTATCATATTCTGAACCCGGGAAAAGTGAGTTCAGGTGATGTTTTTCCTACCTATGTTCTTCCGGCTTCCTATTCTCTTGAACATGCAGTATATATGTCAAATGAACAGACAATAAGCCGGCGTCTGTCGGCTAAATATGGTCTTCGTTTTACACTATTTCAGAATCTGGGAAGGGGCATAGTATATCATTTTGATGATCAGTATGTTGCAACTGATTCAGTGGTGTATGCCGCCGGAAAAATTTTTAATACCTACAGTGGGTTTGAACCGCGTATTGGGTTAAAGTATGAACTGAATGATGTTTCCTCCCTTAAAGCAAGTTATTCCCGTACCCGGCAGTACTATCAGATGGCCTCCAATTCTGCAGCCGGCACACCGCTGGATCTCTGGTTTTCTGCTTCGCCTAATGTTAAACCGCAGGTAGCTGACCAGGTGGCGCTTGGGTACTTCCGGGATTTTATGAAACACACAATACAGGCTTCTTTCGAAATTTACTACAAGGCGATGCAAAACACAATTGATTTCCGTGATCATGCTCTTTTGTACGGGAACCGCAAACTGGAAGGAGAACTGCGGTTTGGGGAATCGCGGGCATACGGCGCTGAATGGATGATTCAGGTACCTGAAGGAAGGCTGAACGGCTGGATAAGCTATACATTTTCACATACTGAACGGACCATCCCTGCTATTAATAACGGAAAAACCTATCTGGCACCTTATGATAAACCTCATACTGTGTATATTGTAATAAACTACGAGCTTTCACGGAGAATAACAATCGGGTCTTCCTGGATATATGGTACAGGTGCTCCTACCACTTTTCCGGTGGGAAGAGCATCTTTTGGCAATATGATTTATCCGATTTATTCGGAGAGAAATTCCTACCGGCTGCCCGATTACCATAGACTGGATTTATCAGTTACCCTGAAGGGAAAAGAACATCCCAAGCGCATCTGGCAGGGAGAATGGAATTTGTCGGTTTACAACGCCTATGCAAGAAAAAATACCTGGGCAATACAGTTTGTTGAAGACGATAAAATTGCCAATGCAACTTATGCTCAGAAAATTTATTTGTTTTCGGTTGTGCCGGCTTTAACATATAATTTCAAGTTCTGATTATGGAACGAATAATGAAAATAACAGCAGGATTTACTGTATCAATTCTTCTGCTGACATATTGTACCGAACGGATCAATGTTGATCTTCCTTCTACTTATACCCGGCTGGTGGTTGAAGGGTATTTTACTACAGATACCATGGCACATACAGTTAAACTTTCGCGTAGTGCCGATTATTTCTATAACAAACCTCTTGACCCTGTTTCTGGTGCCCTGGTAACAATTTCTGATGATAGTGTTACGTATTTGCTGAAAGAAGATTCCGATTCAGCCGGATTGTATAAAACCGATCCGGATGTTTTCGGACAACAGGGCCACACTTATACTTTGCACATATCCAATGTGGATATCAACGGAGATGGTATTCCGGAGGAGTATTCCGCCACCGGCTCTGTTCATTACCTGGGATATCCCGATTCCATTCAAATTGTGGAGCGGGAGATGTTTTACACCAAAGTATGGGAAATTCGGCTCTTTGCCACCGATCCTGCTGAAACGCGTGACTATTATATGTTCAGGGTCTATAAAAACGGTATTCTGCTTCAGGATACTCTCAATGAGGTGTTCTTGCTCGACGATGAATACTTTAACGGAGTATATTCCATGGGAGTGCCTGTGCAGTACCTTGTAGCCAGAAAACCGGAGGAAGTGCCAAAACCCGGAGACAGGATTACTCTGGAAATAGCTAATATTACAAAAGATTATTTTTTCTTTATTGATCAGGTAATCAATATGAGCAGGGGAACAGGACCTTTCAGTGGTCAGCCGGCCAACGTTTCAACGAATCTTACGAACGGTGCGATGGGTTTTTTTGCCACCTATCCGGTTAGAAGAGTTACCAGAATATATAATCCGTGAATTCTTAATTCCGGAATGAGTATTTAGAGGGATAGCAAGCTTATTCGTGGCGGGTAAGTCTTTGGTTCCCGCATTTGTATTGATTCCGCAAAAACGAAAGAGAAGAAGCTTTTAACTCAAGTTAAGCGGGGTTTCACCCCGTACCCTGAGTTACTTTTTTGTCAGCTACACAAAAAAGTA